>JBFHWK010000367.1:0-3152 GCA_041589075.1 Rhodothermales bacterium | reverse complement strand
GCCCGGCGACGTGATCCGAATCCCGCCGGGTGCGAAGCATTGGCACGGGGCGTCACCAGACGCCCCTATGACGCACGTTGCCCTGGTGGAACGCCCCGATAAAGGACCGTCTACCGAGTGGATGGAGGCGGTTACGGACGAGCAGTACACCGCGGGCTTGACGCCGCTCGCTCCCGACACCGACGAGCCATCGCGCGCTCAGCAACTCATGGGCGACATCGCGCCCAAGCTGGCCGACCTCACCGATGACGTCCTCTTCGGCCAAGTTTGGTCGGACCCAACACTCTCGCCGCGTGATCGGAGCCTTGTGACCGTCAGTGCGCTCGTCGCGATGAACCGCCCGCCCCAGCTCCGGTCCCACCTCGGCCTAGCGTTGCGGAACGGCGTAACCGAGGACGAACTGATCGGGGCGATCACCCACCTCGCCTTCTACTCCGGCTGGCCGAACGCCGTCACCGCGATCGGCGTGGCAAGGGAAGTTTTCGAGCAGCGATGAACTTCCAAGGACGTGCCCTCGAACTAGCTATAAACCCGAAGCGAAGATGAAACCAATGATGAAAACGTTAACTGCTGGGCTGTTGCTCCTCATCATGAGTGCGCAATGGGCCTTCGCGCAAAACGACGCCGTTGAACAGGAAATTGCCGATTTATCCAAGGCAAAATGGCAGTGGATGGCGGACAAGAACGTGGACGAACTTGCCGCACTTTTTCATGACCGATCGAGATTCGTCCACATGAGCGGCACCTGGGGCAAAGACGAGGAGATCGACATCATCAGAAGTGGTCGAATCCACTACAAGCAAGCCGATGTCCACGATGTGGTGGTAGAAACGTTCGGCGACACGGTCATCCTTTGGAACCGCATTACGCTGCAGGCTGTGGTGCGGGGCAATGAGGTTTCGAACGAGTTCACCGTTACCGAGATCTATCAAAAGTTGGACGTCGACTGGAAGTTGCTTGACTTGACGTTCAGCAGCGTGCGGGACACCCATACTATTGAACATTAGTAGAAACAGCCTGAGATCATCGGAGCAAACGGTCTGCGCCCTCGGATACGGCTGCACCTCTCTGAAGCAAGCTCTTAGGACAGCGCGGCACTGCCTGGACAACTGGGTCGCTGCCGTCGCGGTTGTTCTGCTGAACACGGCCGCCATCGCTCAGACGGACGGGGTTGTACGGATCGAGGAATCGGAGGCCAGAGCCGTGACGGAGATATCGTATCTCGATACCGAGGATAGCGTGGGCGATCTGCTCGACCATCCATCCCTGACAGGTTTTGCCGAGCGCACGCTCCCATGGCATGGGCGCGCCTACGATCGTGCGCTTCCACTCAATCGCATCGGATCTCTGCTTCCCTATCATAGCGAGGTCGATCCAGCTGCAGTCGTGCGGGGCCTGAATCTCCTGATCGAGAATGCGCACCGCGGTTTGCCTGTCTTTCACGAGATCTACTCTGAAGAGGAGCGGCGCGCAGATCCCGACCTTCGCGCCGCCGGCCTGTTTTTCTTTCCCGGACAGGCGGGGGCGCCCTTCGCCCTGATCGCGCCGGGCGGTGGTTTCTCGTACGTCGCCTCCCTTCACGAGGGCTTTCCGTACGCAACGGAGATAAGCGCCCTTGGCTACAATGCATTCGTCGTAGCCTATCGCACGCGTCAGGGCGGCCGCACCGCCACCGCGGACATGGCTCGCGCGATCGACTATGTCCTCACGTATGCCAAGGAACTTGGCGTCGCGCGAGGCCACTATTCCGTCTGGGGCAGCTCGGCCGGCGCACGGATGGCCGCCTCTATCGGCTCACATGGCACGGCTGCCTTCGGGGAGGACGAGCAGCCAAGGCCCGCAGTCGTCGTCATGGCCTATACTGGCCATTCCGATCGCTCGCATGACGAGCCGCCCACTTTCGTTGTCGTCGGCGGCCGCGATGCGATCGCCCCGCCCTCTTCGATGGAGCGCCGGGTCGCGGCGCTACGGTCAGCAGGCACGGAGGTCGAGTACCATGTTTATCCAAACCTCGGACACGGGTTTGGCGCGGGCACGGGCACTGAGGCCGAAGGATGGATCGGCAAAGCTGTCGCTTTCTGGACGCGGCAGGCTAAGGCTTCCAAGTGAGTGAACCGAGAAGCGCGGACAGAGGAATGAGAAGGGAGCGAGGCCTCTATCAAACAACCGCGGCGTACATATCCTCGATGAGCCCGCCGTATTCCTGCTCTATGACGCGGCGCTTGGGCTTCAGTGTGGGCGTGAGCATCCCATTCTCGACCGTAAACGGCTCCAGCACCAGACGGAAATCCCGAACCTTCTCGTGTGCCGCTGCAGTACGCGAGTGCGAACGAAACTCGTCCTGAAAAAGCTTCTGTATAGCCTCGTCGTACACCAGGCCTTCGACCGTCGAGTGCGTAATGCCATTGTCTCGAGCGTAGGCCTGTAACGCCTCGATGTCCGGCACGACGAGCGCCGACAAGAACTCGCGTCCTTCACCGACGATCAGAATCTGGTCGATCCACGGCACGGACTTGAAGATGTCTTCGATCGGTCCCGGGTAAATGTTCTTGCCGCCCTTGGACACGATCATGTGTTTAATGCGATCGGTTATGCGAAGGTATCCGTCTTCGAATCGCCCCACATCACCTGTGTGATACCATCCCTCCGCGTCGATCGCTTCTCGCGTCGCTTCTTCGTTGTTCCAGTAGCCACGCATGATGTTTGGACCCTTGGCGATGATCTCGCCCTCCTGCGTGGTCAAAGTCGACGGGTAGTCCTCTCCACGCAACTGTCCGAGAATCTCGCCATCCGAAACACGCTGGATAGCGATCGTGACACCCGGGATCACGTGCCCGACCGATCCGTACCGGGGCCTCTCAACAGGATTGACCGAAAGGACGGGCGCAGTCTCTGTGAGACCATAGCCTTCAATAATGGAAACTCCGGCGGCTTCAAAGAACTCACCGATCTTTTGCGGGAGTGCCGCTCCACCCGAGACTGCGAAGCGAACATTTCCTCCCAGCTTTTCATGCAGCCGAGAGAAGACCATCTTGTGCGCGGCCGTGATGCGCATCTTCAGGGCCGGCGACAGGCGTCTTCCGTTCTTGTAGCGCGCGGCCGCCTTTGCGCCGGCGTCGATCGACCAATCGAAAATCTTGCGCTTGTAGGCG
>JBFHWK010000366.1:0-3154 GCA_041589075.1 Rhodothermales bacterium | reverse complement strand
GTACCATCGAGGCGTGTCAGGAACGCCCTCAGCGTCGTCAGGCTGTCGACGGTCGTGTGGGCTACGGACCTCCACTCGATAGGCGGCAGCAACTCGCCGATCTCGGCTTCTACCACGCGTCCACCGGCGTCCGTCGCCGTGATTTTGAACTGGGCCCCCGGCCGTATTTCGCGGTCGAGCTCGAATCGGAAGATGCCCGACGAAGCGTCGTAAAAACTCAAGCCGTCCGTCCGTTCGATCCCGTTCACGACGAACGCGATCTCGGTGAAGGCCTGCAGTGAAAAGAGGCCCGCCGACACGGCCTCCATCAATCCGCCGGGTGAGAGTTCCTCGGCAGGCTGAAACACCATCGGGTCGGTGGGTACGAGGATCGAGTTGTTGTTGTCCTGTGGATTGAAGTCGGGGTTCAGTGGGTCGGTGAGCCACACACAGTCCATTCCCGCGATGTCTCGATGTATCTGGATCTTGTACTCCTGTCGCTGTCCGACACGCAGACGGACGGTGTGGCGCCAGTAGTTATCGAGCCGAACAAAGGTCATCTCGGACTCGTGTCCGGCGATAATGCACGAGTTGCCCTGGAACGGCTGTCCCCAGCCGTTAAATGTGCCGGGAACGAACGCCCGTTCGATCCCTCCCAGCCCCGGGCGAAGGAAGCGATACGTGACGTCAAGGCTGTCCTGGGCACTTGATGACGCTGGGAGCAGCAGTAACGCCACTAGTGCGAAAAAGAGATGTCTGATACCCACTGGAGAGAAGCTGCTGGCGAATTGTGACGCTAGAGAACGATCATCGACCGCGTCTGTGCCGAATCGTCCGTGACGAGTCGATAGACGTACACGCCTCGCGGCAACAAGCGGGCATCGTAATCGACTTCGTGCTTCGCGGCAAGTCGCTGTCCCTCGTCGACGATGGCAACCTCACGACCCAGCAGGTCGAACACAGAGAGCCTCACGTACGACGGTCGTGGCAAGTCATACGCGAACGTCATTTGTCCACCGACGGGGTTCGGGTAGTGCGGCAAGAGGATGCCCATTCCCTCACCACCTTCGCGCGGCTCGACGCTGGTCGCATCGGTCACAACACAACTGCCGTAGCGAAACCGCATCGCCCGCCGATCATCCGGCACCTCCAACGTCCGATGCGTTCCCCACGCCGTCGCACACTGATGCGGCACGGATTCTTGTTCGTCGTTGGACCACGCGGTTCCCGTGTAAAAAGCGAACGGATACCGGCCACCGCGGACGAGTCTGAACGAGGTCGTGAACAGGTCGCCGCCAGCCGGTTGAAGCTGTTTGAACGTCCACTGGTCCGCTGCGTTCTTCGTCAAGTCACCGGCGATGTATACGCCCGCGGACGTGTTCACACCGGTCATGTCGACCTGGACGGTGACATCCACAAGGTCGTCGCACGTGCCGAAGTTGTAGTCGTACGATCCACCGTTTTCCGGGATCGAGATCAGACGGTTGTCGCCGCTGTCACCCGCGCAGGCGACGGAGAGCGGTTCTTGATTCTGAGCAAACGACGACCCGTTATAGAAGCTGAACCGATACGCTGTTTGAGGATGAAGGTCGACGGTCGACGCATACCAAGCATCTCCCTCATCTATCATCGACAACATCTGCCAGTCACCCGATGTGTCGTAGGTCATATCGCCTGCGACGAAGACGCCTCTGGAGGTGTCACGTCCGGCCATGTTGACCCGCAGTGTTACCGGCACGGTTCGCGGTGGCGCGTACGTTGCCGTCATGTAGTCGATTGCCGGGAGCACCTCGTTAGTGTTGTTGAAGTCGAAGAAGGTGGCGTTCTCCCAGTGCGATCCTTGTCCCCAGCGCGTGGAACACGGAGTCGAGACCCACGCCGGCTCCCAGTACACGATGCCGTTCCCGCCGCCGTTGAAGATGGCCTGCGTCAGGTCCACCATGTACAGGTCTTGTGCTTCCGGGGTCGCAGGATAACCGATCTCAAGTGCGTTGCTGCCGAGGATGTTGTTCGCGCCGTCTTTACCGGCCAGCGTCCATGGATAGGCGGTCTCGACAACGATCACCTCTCTACCGAAAGCGGTTGCGAGCCGGCTCACGTAGTCAGCGAGCTGGTTCAACGGGACGTGCGACCAATTTTTGTAATACGACAGCCCGACTGCGTCGAAGTCACTAATCTCGCCATCGTTGATGGCGCTCGAAATCCACTCGTGCACGTGCTCAGGTTGTGCGACGTGCAGCATTACCTTGATGGGCCAGCCAGAAGCGGATTCGACATCTCTTACGGCCCGGATGGCTTCGTTCAGCAGGGCCCCAAGCTGCGCCCAGTTCGATGTGCTTCCGTGAGGAAGCAGCAGGCCCGGGTTGATCTCATTGCCGAGTTGCACCATCTCCGGAAGCAGATCTTCGCCATGAAGCCTGGTCAGGACCTCGTGTGTGTACCGGTACAGCGAGTCTTTGAGCGTGTCGAATGTCAGGCCTTGCCATGCCGCGGGAACGAATTGCTTTGAGGGATCGGCCCAGTCGTCCGAATAGTGGAAGTCGAGCAGGGTCTGCATACCGGCGGTCTTGGTTCGCTGAATCGTCTTTCGCACGTCGTCGAGCGTGCTGTAGGCTGTCCATGTCGGGTTGTGCCAGAGTCTGACGCGGACAAGGTTCGCGCCGCGCTCCGCAAACAGTTCGAAGGGGTCACGCAGCAGAGCGTTCTCCCGGTACTCGGCGCCACAGTCTTCCATTTCGTTCACGTACGAGAGGTCCGCTCCGAAATACAAAGTCGGCGCTTCCTGCGCGGCGGCAAGGTGCGGCCCGGCGAGTAAACTGGCTATGAGGAATCGCTTAATCATCTCCAACATGTGCCATGCCCGGCATTCACATTGTGAGGTCCGAAGTCATACGCCGATCGTGTCACTCCGTTCGTCGCCCGCGCCAAACAGCAAGGGGCGCCGGACCGGATCCGACGCCCCTTGGTACCTATCGGAAATACTACCGACAGACTTCTTGACCGCTACTTGATCAGGAGCATCTGTCTGGTGAGAACCTTGTCCGGCGTTTCGAGCCGGTACATATACACACCGCTCGCCAGACGCGACGCGTCAAAGGTCACCTGATAGGTAGCAGGCTTTTGAAGGCCGTCGTACAGCGTCGTTACGAGCCTGCCGAGCACGTCGAACACTTGC
>JBFHWK010000365.1:0-3175 GCA_041589075.1 Rhodothermales bacterium | reverse complement strand
GCATGTACCGAGCGGGGTCGGTCGATCATTATGACGAGCTGTTATCGACCGTTCCGTCATACGTCTCCTCCACATCGGACCATCTTCCCGTCTTCACGATTTTTGACGAGATATCAAGTCCTGTAGGAATCGAGGAGATCTGGCCGGAGACCCCATCGATCGAGATGACAGCGTATCCGAACCCTTTCCATGACTGGCTCGAGATTGCGATCGACGCGCTGCCCGGTGAGACGATCGATATTCGCATTTTCGATATCATCGGACGCGTCGTCGTCGAGCAGCGTGGCGACGACAGCGCGCGCCTTTCGACGCGCGATCTAACAGCGGGCGTGTACGTCGTAGAAGCTACGGTCGGATCTCGCCATAAAGTCCGCCGACTCGTGGTTCGGCAATAAAGAAAGCCCCGGCCTGGGGATCGGCCGGGGCTGGATCAGCACCATCTTGTTGTGGCACAGGTGGGTCGAGAATCGTCGGTCAGTTGTCCGTTGTCTTCTGGTTGTATTCGAACCAGATGAGCATGGCGTCCACGTGTTTGCCGAAGGGGCAGCCGGCCTCGCGATACTCATCGAGCGCCGTCTTGAAGAACGTTGATAGGAACCGTCGCAGGTGCGGCGTATTTCCGCGTTGCGTACTGCTCTCTTGGCCGTAGTTCTCGTTCGTCATGAAATCCCTCATCTGAGAAGTGTCGCCGATGCTCGAATTGTTTATCGGCGTGAGCGGGGATTTCTATAGCCGGGCGAGGTGTGATTTCGCCTGTCTGAATTCGCGTCTCACAGCGAGAAAAATCGCTGTAAAAGAGTGCGGCGCATCGGCGTAGCCACGTTTGCCGATGCGCCGCGGTAGACCGCCAGAAGGGGGACGGCGGCCGAGCCGAAGAAGCCTCAGGTTAATCGGTCAGTTTGAAGAATGCCTTGACTTCTTCATAGTTGGTCAGGTCGATGCCCGCCTTTCCGAGCGGAAAGCCATCGATGATGACGGCCTTCATCTCCTGATCCGGCATGTTTTCGAGCGAGACTTCGTCCGCCGATGCCTCATAGAACACCTCGAGGAAGCCGTCGTCGTAGCCGAAACCAAATGTGACGATGAAGTCGACGGCCTGTATGTCCGGGTTGTCGAATCCGAAGGTGTACGGGAGCGCTGTCCAAGTTCCCTGCTCACGGAAGAACACGAGGACGGCCCCGTCGTCGACCACCGAAGGCGTAATCCCCGGTACGTCGTACTGCGAGGACGCAATCTTTCCGTTGATGATCGCGTCGTTCATCGAGAAGTTGAAGTTGACGGAAAACACGTTAGCGTTGCCGTCGAATCCGCGCGGTCCCGGAGGACCCTGTTCGACGACCGTCGTTTCGCAGCCGGCGAGTATCGCCGCCACGCCGATAAGTATCATTGGTATTGCCCGCATGGTCTCTACCTCTAATAATGGTGTCCGTTGTTGCACGGAACCGGCGATCGTTCCAGACGGGGTAAGTGCAAAGGAAGGGCCACGTGGAAATGCGGGCGAATTCGAGCGTTGGGCGCGCCGGAGGGCGTTTTTCGGCGCTTGTTCTTGTCTAGTATTGTAGACGGGCGTCCCACCCACGGGACCATCGGCGCGGGGGCGACTGATGCCGCGCGCCTAGATCGAGACGACGTGGGCGCCGGCGTGGCGCGCGAGCTCCTCGGCCATCCAGGCGTGACAGGTAAAGAAGAATAGCTGCCTTGAGGCGGCGATCTCGGCCAGGAGGCCGCATGCAGCCCTTCTCCGCTCCTTATCCCAGTTTACGAGAACCTCATCGAGAAATACGGGGAGCGGATCCCCCCCGTTGTCGAGGTGCTCCGCAATGGCGAGCCGGAGCGACAGATAGATCTGGTCGAGAGTACCCCGGCTGAGAGGCGGCCCGACAGTGATCCCGTGGCCATTGCCGGCCGGCACCACCAGCAGCCGCCCCGTTTCGTCTTCATCGAGTTCGAGACCGGTGTATGCGCCGGCCGTAACCTGGCGAAGCATCGCTGCCGCTCGTCGCAACACATCTGGCTGGTGCCTTTCGCGAAACGTGGCGTCCGCTTTCGCCATAACGTTCGCGAGCAGCATCAGCCGATCGCGCGCCATTTGGCTCTCGCGCATGCGATCCTCGACGACTGCAATCTCACTCTCGACGTCGGCCGGCACGGGCTGCTCGAGGAGCGTCGCAATACGCTCCTTCAAGGCAGCACCCTCCGACAGCAATTCCTTGACCCTCTCGTCGAGACTCTCGATTCGCTGCTCAGCGGCTTCGAGCTCCTGATCGGTCAGTGCCGCAGCTCCGTTCAGGTTCTCGATCTCCTTGACGAGCTCCGTCAGATCCGGGAATCGCGCTTCGAGTTCGTGCTGCGTGGCGGCCGCAAGTTCGGACGACTTATGGCGACGGCGAATTACATCACAGCCCTTTTCTACATCGCCATCTCCGACGGCCGTGAGTCGCTCGACAAAGACTTCGAGGTTTCGGTTGAGCACAGCGTACTCGGCAGCAAGTTGCTTTCGCCGTTGACCGCACTTGGACAGTCGTTTCGACGCCGAATCCGCGTCCGCAACACGGACTGCCGCTTCTTCGAGCTTGGCGACGAGGTCAGCTGCCGTTGCCTCTGCGGAACTCGAAGTCTCGAGGCCCAGCCTTGCCGCCAACTCGCCGATCGCCCGCTGATCGCTTACCTGCTGCCGGACCAGCGACTCCTTTACCTCGGTTTCGCGGCGCATCTCTTCGAGTAGCATCTTCAGCGTCTGAAGATCCGACGCCAGGCTGAGGTCCCCGGTAGCGAGTCGATTTTCCTGGATTGGAACGTTCGCGACGAGCTCACGCAGCCGGCGTTCCGCAGTGGCGACTTCGTCTTCCGCATCCTGTCCCGTTGGCAGGTTGTCGCCGCCCGCCCGGGCTCTGCGCGCGTACAACAGCAGTGCAAGTCCCAGTGCCGCAACTGCCGCCGCCGGTCCCCAAACTGCCGGGAGCTTGAACACGAGTCCGACACCAACAAGTATCAGCGACAGCGCAAGCAGGAACACCCACGGTGCCGCGTGCAAGTGAATACTCGACGGCAGCGCGGCTTCGCGCCGAGCCCGCGCGAGATCGTGTCTATCCCTGGCGTCGCGGTATGCGCCAAGCGACTCTCGGAGCTCCGGCATGTTGAGGCCGCGCAGTGCCGCGATCGTTTCGGGGCCGGT
>JBFHWK010000364.1:0-3181 GCA_041589075.1 Rhodothermales bacterium | reverse complement strand
GACTCCTGCGGAATCACGGCCCGGTAAAGGAAATACGCCGACACGACGTACGAGATCGCGTCGATCACAAATACGATTCGCGCACCGAACAGAGCCGTCGCGACACCACCCAGTGCCGCACCCATCGCCAGCATGACCGACCACGAGGCCGCCATCAGCGTATTCGCCGTGAGCAACTCGGACCGGCTGGTCACGTTCGGAATCGACGCGCTCTGCGCAGGTTGAAAAACGGCGCTGATTACCACCTGAAGAACGATCAGCGTGTATACAAAAACCGTGCTCTCGAGATAATCGGCGAGTACGAGTAGCGCCACGACCGCCGCCCTGACCAGGTCCGAAAGGATCATCAGGTGTCGCCTGTCGAAGCGATCGACGATCAAACCGGCCACGGGGGAGACGAGCGCGACCGGAAGCATCTTGGCGATGAAGATCAACCCCAGCGCGAACGGCGACCCGGTCAGACTCCCGATCACATTGATCAGCGCAATGAAGTTGAACCAGTCGCCCAGCAGCGAGATGACGTTGCTGATCCACAGGCGGCGAAAGTGGACGTTCGACCGAATCAGCTCGACATAGCCGGGCTGCCGGATCTCATCGGTTTTCTCCATTATCGGATCCGGCGCAACGCACGTTGCGATCAGTTAGGATCTGCCGGCGCGTCGTCGTCAGTGGCATCTTCCTGCGGTGACTCCGGCCGCAGCAGCGGGAAGAGGATCACGTCGCGAATAGAGTCCTGTTCCGTGAGCAACATCGCGAGCCGGTCGATGCCTACGCCGAGCCCCGCTGCAGGCGGCATCCCGTACTCCATCGCCCGAAGATAATCCTCGTCGATGGCCATCGCTTCGTCGTCGCCGGCTTCGCGCAGCGCGGCTTGCTCCTCAAAACGAAGCCGCTGATCGATCGGGTCGTTGAGCTCGCTGAACGCGTTGCAGATTTCCTTCCCGTTGCAGATCGCTTCGAAGCGTTCGACAAGCCCGCTCTCCGTTCGATGGCGCTTCGCAAGCGGACTCAGTTCGACAGGATAGTCAGTGATGAAGGTGGGCTGAATGAGCTCAGGTTCGATGAGCGTTCCGAATATCTCGTCAATGATCTTTCCCGGTCCCATCGTGTCGTCGACATCGACCCCTAGACTCTTCGACTCTCGCTCCAACACGGCATGCTTGAGTCCGCGCAACTGCCTCCCCGTCTTGTCCTCGATCGCATCAAACAACGGGATCCGGCGCCACGGGCGCGCGAACGAGATCGTATTACCGTTAATCGTGACTTCGGGCGAGCCGTTGACCTCTATCGCGACGGTCTCGATCATCTCCTCCACGAGATCCATCATCCAGTTGTAGTCGCGGTAGGCGACATACAACTCCATCATGGTGAACTCCGGATTGTGGAACCGGCTCAGTCCTTCGTTACGGAAGTCCTTCGAGATCTCATAGACGCCGTTGAACCCGCCAACGAGCAGGCGCTTCAGATACAGCTCATCCGCGATACGCAGGAAGAGGGGCATGTCCAGCGCATTGTGAAACGTCGTGAACGGTCGCGCGGCCGCACCGCCGTACACGGGCTGCAGCACCGGAGTCTCGACCTCGAGGTAGTCTCTCTCGTCAAGGAATCTGCGCATGGCGGCGATCATCCGGGCTCGCCGAACGAATACGTCGCGAACCTCCGGGTTCACGATCAGATCGACGTACCGCTGCCGGTAGCGGAATTCCTTGTCGGTGACCTCATTGAACAGGCGCCCCTCCAACTCCTTGACAACCGGAAGCGGTCGCACAGACTTCGCGAGGAGCTCGAGCCGCTCCACATGGACGCTGACTTCACCCATTCGTGTTCGGAACACGAAGCCCTCAATGCCGACAATGTCGCCGATATCGAGCAGCTTCTTGAACACGGAATTGTAGAAGCCCTCGGGCAGGTCGTCCCGACGCACATAGGCTTGAATGCGGCCCGATTCATCCTGCAGATGAAAGAAGGCGGCCTTGCCCATCACACGCTTGGACATCATTCTGCCGGCAAGCGAGACGCGGTTCAACTCGGTTGCCTGCCCCTCTTCGTCAGGCTGGTTGCGCTCGTCGTCGAAGGCTTCCAGAGCGGAGGCAGCGGTCCCCGTGGCTTCCCATCCGTATGGGTAGGGGTCAATGCCGCGTTCGGTCAGCTCGTCGAGCGCTTTCCTACGGACGACTTCCTGTTCGCTCAGTTGTCGCTGCATGATGTCGGTTCAGATACCGAACGAGAACGCCGCGTGGCGCAGATTTAGGACGTCCGCGCCCCGGCAACGCAAGGTACGCAGTCGCTTATTGCGCCGCGTAGTCGGGCAGCAGGCGAACAGTCATCGCGATGGGCTCCGGCGGCCGATCAAAGAGCGCCTGGTGTGTTCGCTCTCCTGTCTTGCGTGGCGTCTCGACCGCAGCTATCGCGTCAAGCACGTCGAAGCCCTCCACAAGCTCGCCGAAGACCGTGTACTGACCGTCGAGAAACGGCGTACCTCCTACTGTCATGTACGCCGCACTAGACTCCGATGTCAGCGTAAAATTCGGTTCGCGCAACTTCATCTGGCGCTCCAGCTCGGCCAGCTCGTCGGCGGTCATCGCTGTTCCGTGTACGATATAGAACTGGCTGCCGCTAGACTTGCGCTCAGGATTTACTTGATCCGGCTGACGCGCCGCAGCAAGAGCTCCTTTCTTGTGAAAGAGAAGAGGTTGTATCTCGGCGTCGATCGTGTAACCGGGGCCTCCCGTTCCGTCGTTGAGCGGATCCTCATCTTTCGACAGCTCATCGCCACCCTGGATCATGAACTCCTCGATCACGCGGTGGAACAACGTACCGTCGTAATACTTCTCCGTCACAAGCTTCGCAAAGTTGTCACGGTGCTTCGGCGTTTCGTCGTACAGCCGGATCACCATGCTTCCCTTAGGTGTCTCGATTTCGTAGTAGTTGCCTTTTCCGGACATCGTCTTTTTTGCTTCGTTGTCGGAATCTTGCGGGGTGATCACGGAGTCAGTCGCAGCTGCAGCAAGCGTATCGGCCACGGTCGTGTCGGGTGCTGCCATCGTCGTGTCGGCTTCCGGTGATGCCGGTGTAGGGGAGGTCTCTTCGCGCGTGCCGCAACCGGCAAGGACGAACGCTATAAGAAGTGCGCTCCGTAGAGCAGTAGATCGAATCATGAATCAGGAGGTCTGCCAGGTGG
>JBFHWK010000363.1:0-3228 GCA_041589075.1 Rhodothermales bacterium | reverse complement strand
GGAAGGCGGCCGCGTCGTCGGCGGGGCCGTCGGGGGAGGTCATACAGCGGCACTCTGCGAAGGTGGCCAGAGCATCATCATTACAATGTCCACCAATAGGACGGCGATACCGACTCGCCAGAGGATGTCGCCTAACGTTGTACCTGCCGTGATGAGTGCGGCAACGAGTGCGATTAGGGCGAGAAAGAAAGCGAGAATCTCAAAGAAACGCATGACAAACCTCACACAGTATGGGCGTACATCAGACAACTAACGTCGAGACGGCTGCTGCACTTGCCGGGAGATCCCTGAAAACAGAAGCCCCGACCTGCGACTAGCAAGACGGGGCTTGTGTCACCGACCCCCTAGCGTCTACTTGACGATGACCATCCGCTTCGTCTCGACGTAGTCCCTGTGCGTTGTACATCGTACCTTTGAGCGACATCACGGACCTCTCACCACTCTCCGGAACGGGAGGCGATGAGTGCTGGGGATCGCCTAAGGCGCGGTTCCGCGCACGCGGGTTATTTCTATTGTTCGGTCCGTTGCCCAACTTAGGGTTCTGGCAGCGCCATGCTTCGAGCGATCTGTAATGAAGGGGCCTAGAAGGCATGAATGAACCGCAGCAGGAAAGTATCGATCGGCTGACACCCCTCCTCCTCTGTGTCCGATCCATACGAGATACAGGTTGCCCCCTCGACATGTCTCTCGCAGAGGACTGCACACGTATCAACCTGCCTTATGAGAACGCGGCGTCCTTCCAGTAGGTCTTCCCAGACTTCCCCTACCCGAGGTTTGCCCGTTGTGGGTGTCGATAGCAATCGGATCGCTTTCGCCTGACCTTCATAGGGCTGGCCAGGATGTATCCGGCCAGCTCCGCGAAGGATAAGGGCGTTGGCACCGAGTTTTCCTGCTCTCTCTCGAAGCGCCCGGACGATGTCGGTTTCATCGACCGCGAGATTGAAGACGTCGTCACCGGCGCTTTGGGCCTCCGCCGTGATGAACGCGAGGTCTTCGTATTTGAAGTCGGGCGGGAGGTCTTCAGCCGACAGGAATACCCGTACCGAATCGGTCTGAACAGCCGGGTACTGATTCGTACTCAACAACGTAGCCCTCGTGTTCACGCCGCAGCCTGTTGTCAGAATTGGCACCAGAACGAGGAGTCCAAGCGCTGAGCCGAATTGTCTAGTCAGGATAAGCATGTCGCTAATCCGCTTTGTCGAGGTAGCTACGAGTAGCTGATCCGCAGGTGTATCATCGTACGCGTCGCAGCGCCTGCTGAGAAACAACCAGCGGTTGCTCCTCGGTCGGTCTCATAGTATCAGGGGCCTCCTGAAACCGGAACACCTCCCTGTTCCCACGTAGCGCTCCAAACACGCTCCCCAGCAGTCCTACTGCGACACCCATGCTTGGCACGACGACAGCACGGCAATCAGCGGGATTCATATCCACGATGTCATCACATCCTAACGAGAGAAGCGCACCGATAACAGCGCCCGTCGCAACTCCGATTCCTAGACCCTGAAGACTCCCTTTACCTCTGCGTACCAACCGTACAGCAACCACCTCCTTGACGGGAACCTGCACGACGGCATCCGTTTTGGGATTGATCCACGAGACTGAGTCACTCGCCGCACGGAGAGCCCGTACCGGCAGTTCCGTTCCGTCCGACAGTTCTACGACTGCGTCCTTGTCGGCTGCAACCTCGTTGAGGCGCTCGAACGGTTCAGGGGAGTTCATGGTCAGCGTCCGGGTACTAGTGCATCCGAGCACCGTGAAGGCAAACAGAAACGTTGCGATGGGAAGGCTGCAATAGCAGCGACGCAGCATAGGGATACCCTCCGTCATGACCTTGACCGCAGCCGATGACGTGGGAGAATCGGCGGCGAAGAAGCGCCGGGGCTGCGGTGCCCTGACACAGCCCCTGATAGAGAATTGATACGACAAGTGCTGAGAGGAATTACCGCCTTCTAGCGTGCCACATTTTAGCACGCGATGTAGGGACGGGCAAAGACGCCCCCACGGCCCCTGAGACGCCCCATCTCCTCGGCAATGCCGGGACACGGAATTTGGAAGATCGGGACTTAGAGCGCACGTCACACATGTCCCGCACATATACGGCAAGCATGATTAGCCGAGGACCTGGATGGCGGCCGCAAGGGAATCGGGTGAGAGGGTCGCGTAGACCTGCGTCTGCTTGATGTCCGAGTGCCCAAGCATCTCCTTCAGTGCGTAGAGCTTCATGCCGCGCTGCGCGGACCAGCTCGCGAAGGTATGGCGCAATGCGCCGTTGTCCTTTCGCCTGGCGTAGTGGGATGCGAAGTCGTCCACGGTGTATCAGGTCTACCTAGTGATACACAAGTGGGCACGTAACGACAAATTCTGTCAGTAAATGGCGGAGCGGGGAAAGAGGCCAAAATGCAAAAAATCCCTTCAAAATCGCTTCAAATGAGCTTTTTCGACGGGATTTCGAATTGTGGAGCTAAGCGGAGTCGAACCGCTGACCTCTGCAGTGCGATTGCAGCGCTCTACCAACTGAGCTATAGCCCCCGGTTGAGGCCCAGAATACTGCCGACCGCTTCGCGCTGTTCCGGCTTTGCTCAGGCGGCGCGTTAACGTCCCAACTGTACGCCGAGGCCCAGCACCTCGAGCATCAAGACCGGTGGGCGCCGACGCAACCGGCAGGTCCGCCGTCAAATCCTACTCGCACCCCAGCTCCGCCCGCGCCTCGGCATCGTTCACGGGCGTGCAGTTGCCCGACGGCAACGCCGCCGGCACGTACCGCATCAGATCGGGATCGTACAACGCATCCTCCAAAAAGGCGACGATGTCACGCACTTCGTCAGCATTCATCTCAAGCGGACGGAAATACGGCGACAACTGCGACGCCGGTACCACGTCGTTCTCGGCGACGGCCACGTTCTTGTACTCGACAACCTCCCGCACACTCGTGAACGACGCGCCGTGCCCGTAGAACGGGCTGTCCATCAGATTGTAAAGCTGCGGCGTCTTGAATGTGTAATCGTCGTCGGCGCGACCCGTGAATCCGCCACGACCGCGACGCACTTCGTCTGTGATAGCCCCTCCGAACGGCCGCAGATCCACCCGCGGGTCGACCGACCCGTCGAGGTCGTTCATCCCGAGCGCATGAAACGTCATCGAGTTGAGCGCCGGCCCCGTATGACAGCCGCTGCATCCCGCGCGACCAAAGAACAACACCGCACCACGCATCTGCGCCTCGGTCATCGC
>JBFHWK010000362.1:0-3235 GCA_041589075.1 Rhodothermales bacterium | reverse complement strand
ACTTCACCCTGGACGACGGCCTTAAGGCCTTCACGCTGCGCGAGTTCGCGGGCGAGTGCTCCGCTAATCATCGTGTCCGAGGCGACGTTCATCCTCGCGAGTCCCTCGGCTACTTCGGACCGATCGAGGAGCGAGATCACTTGTGACTGGTTTAGATCGATGCGCAGTGCTTCGGTGATGGAGGTGGCGAGCGTGGGGTCGTCCGTCCGATTCTCCAAGTCGGCCAGGACCACGCGTTCATTGTAATCCAGCACGCCGGCGGACATCAGCGTGGCGGCCGGCCCGATGCCGGCGACGCGCATGATCATATAGCCGCCGGCAACGAGTCCGAGACCTCCGAACGCGATGAGTCCGCCATACCACGCGTTACTCCAGGTAACGATTCTCCCCAGTCCCTTCTCCTCACGGCGGAAGGCCGAGGACGCGGCGCGCTTCTTCTCAAGCTGTCCTGCATACAGCACGATCGGAAACCCTGCTGCGATGAGGACGATGGCCGCGAGCAGAACCCAGTCCGGCAGGCCGAACTGCATGACAGCCGTATACACGAGGGCCACGACCACGAGCGCAAAGCCGCCGAAGGCCGCCGCCGCCTTCCACGGTTCGTGATACCACGACGCCATCTCCGTTTTGCCGGCCGCCTCGATTGTTGATTCAGGCGTCCATCCAGGCGTCTCTGCTACGAGAACGTCGAGTATCTCCTTGGCACTGGGCCGGTCGGCAGCGTCTTTCCTCAGGCACCGGCCGATGATTTCCGCGACCGACTCAGGGACATCGGGGCGAACCGTTTCGACGGGCTCCGGCTCTTCATTCAAGATCGCATACAGAACGGCTTGCTCGTAGTCACCGCGGAATGGTTTGTCGCCCGCCAGGAGTTCGTAAAGCAGAACACCGAGTGCCCAGACATCGACAGCCGTATCCGTCTCTTCGCCGCGAACCTGCTCGGGGGACATGTACGACGTCGTGCCCAGAGTACTGCCCGACTTGGTCAAATCACCCGCTTGTCCGAGCTTCGCAAGGCCGAAGTCGAGAATCTTGACACGGCCTCGATCGGTGAGCATCACGTTGCCGGGCTTGATGTCCCGGTGAACGATGCCGTGCTCGTGTGCGGTCCGAAGTCCGGAAGCAATCTGCCGTCCAATTGACAGCGCCTCTTGCAGGCTCATCGCCGCATGTCTTGCGAGCCGCTCGTTGAGGGGCTCGCCCCCATAGTAGGTCATGGCGATGTACATCCGCCCATCGTCCGACGAACCGATCTCGTAGATCGTGCAGATGTTGTCGTCGTCGAGTGCAGATGCGGCACGCGCCTCCTGGACAAAGCGTGCCTTCGCCTCGTCATCATCACTCAACTGAAGCGGCAAGAACTTCAGCGCCACCGTGCGATCGAGCTTCGTGTCTCGCGCGCGATACACGACGCCCATGCCGCCCTGGCCCAGCTTCTCCTCAATGAGGTAGTGCGCGATGGAAGTCCCGATCACTTGTTACGCCTGCGTTGTATGAGTGCACCCAGCCGAAGATCGCCAATTCGGCTATTCTAATATAAACACGTCGCACATTGAGTCGGCTGTAGCTCCTCGACCGCAGATTTGATAAGAGAAAGGCCCGTCACCGACGGCGTAGTGAGTGGTACTTTACCTACCCTTCTAACTTCTTTGCCGGCTATAGCCAAAGATGCGGCTCGTGCATGTGACCTGCCGCTGTCTTAACATGCAGGATACATAGGAACTGGATTGATGATTTGATGACTACGACCGCAACGCGCGGAGGTCTGTGTTACAGTCGTATCTGCCTCCCCACGATAATCTTTGTCGCATTCTTGGTGTTGAGTCTAACTCCGGTTGCCGACGCGCAAACGGTAAGCTGGTCCAAGACATTTCTGCCATCGGTTATTGGTCCCGGCAGTGTCGGTACTCTGGAGTTCAACATCCAGGTTGACGGCACTGGCGGTGTCGAAGATGTAGCCTTCACGGACGTGCTTCCCGGAGCAATGACCGTTGCCTATCCAAGTGCGGCGACGACCGACTGCGTCGACGGCATCATTACGGCTACGGAGGGCAGTTCGATAATCTCATTTTCCGGCGCGCGCATCGGAGCCGGTGTCACGTGCTCCGTCAGCGTGAACGTGACGGCCTCCGCGCCGGGAACCTACCTCAACATTTCCGGCGATCTTACGTCCACCGGGGGCAACGCCGGATCAGTCTCTGCCGAACTGATCGTCGCGGACGACCGACCGGGTTTCACGAAGATATTCTCGCCCGACACAGTTTCACTCGGAGGAAGGAGCACGCTGGTTCTCACCGTCGACAACACGGCCAACGCCGAAGCACTCGCGTTTCTGTTTTTTACCGACAATCTTCCGTCGGGGATGACGATTGCGAGCCCGTCGAACGCTTCGACGACGTGTCAGAATGACCTTATTCCGGCAACACTCACTGCGGAGCCCGGGTCGAGCGTCATCGACTTCCGATTTCAGGGGACCGGCTCGTTTTCGGCTCCGGACTTGTGTAACGTGGTCGTAGACGTTGTCACGAGTGCCGTCGGTACCCTGGGCAACATAACGGGGGAATTGCAGTCGGGCCTGACCACGACGCGGTCCAGTGGAAAGGCAAGCGCCATTCTGACCGTTCCAGGTTCACCGTTTGCATTCACAAAGTCGTTCACCAACGATCCGGCTCGCCCGGGCGGAACGACCGACTTGGAATTCAGCGTCCGAAACCTCAGTCGTGAGCAAAGTGCAACGAACATCAGTTTCACCGACGATCTCGACGCGGTTCTCGCCGGACTCGCAAGTACCAGCGGCACACAGACGGACGTTTGCGGGGCCGGGTCGACGCTCGATGGAACCGGAACACTGACGCTGTCCGGAGGCACGCTGGCGCCGGGCGAGTCGTGTACGTTCGCGGCCGCTCTGGATGTACCGTCAACTGTGTCGTCTGGCAGCTACCTCAATACGACGAGTGACATCACGGCGACCGTCGGGGGAGGCCTTGTGGCGGGACTGCCCGCCTCCGATGTCCTGTTCGTTTCTGCGCTCGGACCGCGTCTGACAAAGGTCTTCGCGGACGATCCCGTGTCTCCCGGCTCACCGGTGACGTTGCAGTTCACGATTGATAACGCGTCCGCTTCGGACCTCACGGAAATCGCGTTCGAAGACGAGCTCACCACGTTCCTTCCGTTCCCGGTGTCGGCAACGCTGCCGGCCGACGGTTTTTGTGGAGCGGGGTCAACCATAGCGCTT
>JBFHWK010000361.1:0-3240 GCA_041589075.1 Rhodothermales bacterium | reverse complement strand
ATTCTGAAACGGACGAGCCACTTGACCGTGGTCGTCTCCACGAAGGAAACGGAGTCAACGGAAGAATGAGCCGGTCGAACTAGCGCGAGACCGGCAAACACAACCAGGGAAAGAATTTTGGGCCAGAAAACACATCCTGTAGGGTTTCGTCTCGGTATCATCCGGGGATGGGATTCGAACTGGTATGCCGACAAGCATTTCGCGGACAAGTTGGTCGAGGATCAGGAAATTCGCGACTACTTGAACGCGCGATTGCGTCGTGCCGGAGTGAGCCGCGTAGTGGTTGAGCGCACGCCAAAGCGCGTAATCCTCACGCTTCACACGAGCCGCCCGGGTGTGGTAATAGGCCGTGGTGGAACTGAAGTCGAGAAATTGCGGGAAGAGCTCAAGAAGCTCACGAACAAGGACATTCAGATAAACATCAATGAGATCAAGCGGCCCGAGCTGGATGCGAGTCTGGTTGCGCAGAATATTGCCCAGCAGTTGGAGGGGCGTGTTTCATTTCGTCGAGCGATGAAGCAGGCCATCACGGCGGCCATGCGCATGGGTGCAGAGGGGATTCGAATCAAAGTTGCAGGTCGTCTCGGTGGTGCGGAAATGGGACGAACGGAGCAGTACCTCGAAGGGCGTGTGCCGTTGCACACGGTGCGCGCGGACATCGATTACGCCGAGGCAACGGCCTTTACGATTTATGGCACGACAGGCGTGAAGGTCTGGATCTACCGTGGAGAGATCCTCGGCAAGCCCGACTTGAGCCCGAACGTGCAAGCGCAACGCCAGCAGTTGCAGCAGATGCAGCCCGAGCGCACTGCGCGAGGCCGCAGGCGTCGCGAAAAGTCCAGCCGAACGAAGAAGCAGTAGACTAACCGGATTGCCGAGAGAGGATTAGTGCCATGTTGATGCCGAAGCGGACAAAGTATCGCAAGATGCAGAAGGGCCGGATCAAGGGAGATGCCGGTCGCGGGACGCGTATTGCGTTCGGTGACTTTGGAATCAAGGCGCTGGAGCAGGGTCGTATCACGAGCCGGCAGATCGAGGCCGCACGTATCGCGATGACGCGAAAGATGAAGCGAACCGGCCAGGTGTGGATTCGCATCTTTCCGGACAAGCCGATCACGAAGAAGCCTGCTGAGGTTCGGATGGGCAAGGGAAAGGGCTCGCCTGAGTACTGGGTCGCAGTTGTGCGTCCGGGCCGCATTCTCTTCGAAGTCGGTGGTGGAATTCCGTACAACCTCGCGGTTGAGGCCATGCGTCTCGCCAGACACAAGCTTCCAATTAAGACGAAGGTAGTCACGCGTCCAGATTACTCGGGAGCGTAGCCGGTTCGAGAGCGTGCCATGAAAGCAAAGGAAATCAAGGAACTCAGCCACGAAGAGATTGCAGAACGGATTCGCGAGGAAAGCGAGCAGCTTCGGCAGCTCCATTTCCAGCATGCGATTGCCGAGCTGCCGAACCCGATGGTTCTCCGTCAGAAGCGACGTCTTGTGGCGAGGCTTCGGACGATCCTACACGAAAAAGAACAGACCGCGGGGTAAGCCCGCCTTACGACGGTAGTTGGTGAGGAAAGGCATACGGCTCACCAAGACGCAGGAGATATGGAAACGACAAGCAGAAACGCGCGAAAAGAAAGAACCGGACTGGTCGTCAGCAGCAAGATGGACAAGACCATCTCGGTCGCCATCCGGCGTCAGATAAAGCACCCGATCTACGGGAAGTTTATCAAGAAGACTACCAAACTCATGGCGCACGACGAAAAGAACGACGCCAGTGAAGGAGACACAGTTCGCATTATGGAGACGAGGCCGCTGAGCAAGAACAAGCGCTGGCGGCTCGTCGAAGTAATTGAGCGAGCGAAGTAACGGGATTATCGAGAAGCGTTAAGCCGTACGGACTACGAGCCATGATACAGCAGGAGACGCGCCTCAAGGTGGCGGACAACAGTGGGGCAAAAGAGGTGCTCTGCATCCGGGTCCTCGGGGGCAGCGGCCGTCGGTATGCCCGGGTTGGCGATACCATCGTCGTGTCGGTCAAGAGCGCCATCCCCGGGGGTGGCGTCAAGAAGGGAGAGGTGTCGAAAGCGGTCGTGGTGCGCACGAAGAAGGAGTTTCGACGGAGTGACGGATCGTACATACGCTTTGATGAGAACGCCGCCGTGCTGCTCAACGCGCAAGGCGAACCGCGAGGGACCCGAATCTTCGGCCCGGTGGCTCGTGAATTACGCGAAAGGCAGTTCATGAGAATTGTCTCACTCGCCCCCGAAGTGCTGTAGCGAAAAAGACGTTTTCGATGTAGACGCGCATAACACAAAGAGATGCCGAGAACAAAGAACCTGCAGAAGAAGCTCCACGTTCGCAAGGGTGACCTGGTACGGGTCATAGCGGGCAACGAGAAGGGCAAGGAGGGCAAGATCCTCCGTGTCTACCGGGACCAGGAGCGTGTCATTGTGGAAGGCGTGAACATGCGCGTCAAGCACATGAGGCCAAACGCTACGTATCCACAGGGTGGTCGTGTCGAGCGTGAAATGCCGATCCAAATTTCGAACGTCATGCCGCTCGATTCGAGTGGTGCACAGACGCGTGTCGGCCGCAAGCAAATTGTGGATACGGACACGGGACGCAAGCGGTGGATCCGATATGCGAAGACAACCGGCGAAGAACTGGATCGCTGATCACTACTCCGCCGACCAGGTATAGAATACGATGGAAAAGTACGCGCCAAGATTGAGGCAGTTTTACAAGGAGGCTGTTGTGCCTGCCCTTGTTAAACAGTTCGGGTACGCCAACACCATGGAAGTGCCCCGGCTAGAGAAGATCGTCGTCAACAAGGGCATCGGACTGGCTGTTGCCAGCAAGAAGGCGCTCGACGACGCGATTGTCGAGTTGCGTGCGGTGACAGGCCAGCACCCTGTCGTTGCGAAGGCTCGCAAGAGTGTCTCGAATTTCAAGTTGAGGCAAGGAATGCCGATCGGCGCGTACGTCACGCTCCGCGGCGATCACATGTGGGAGTTCTTCGATCGGCTAGTGTCCCTCGCACTTCCCCGCGTCCGTGACTTCCGTGGTGTTCCGGACCGAAGTTTCGACGGCCGCGGCAACTACTCGCTGGGTATTAAAGAACAGATCATCTTCCCGGAGATCGATATCGACAAGGTCGACCGCATCAGCGGGTTCGACGTCACGTTTGTAACGTCAGCGCGCTCGGACGAAGAGGCGCATGCGCTCCTAAAGGAGCTCGGCATGCCTT
>JBFHWK010000360.1:0-3242 GCA_041589075.1 Rhodothermales bacterium | reverse complement strand
CAGGCCGGAGAACGGTGCAGTAATGCGAGTCTTTCGGAGCCTCGTTTCGGCGAGACGGACATCGGCCTCGGTGACCTTCAGTGCTGCTGCGGCATCGTCGAGGTCTTGCGGCGCACCCGCACCGAGGTCGACCACGGTTTTTATTCGGTCGAAGGACGCTTGCCGCTGGTCGCGGAGCGCCTCCGCACGCGCCATCTCGGCGGCGAGTTGGTCGTCGTCCAGTTGCGCAATGAGATCGCCCTTACGAACGAAACCTCCCTCCTCATACGGTATGCTCTCCACGACACCTTCGATCTCAGCCACCACGAGAATGGACTCACCGGCATCGACTGTTCCGACGGCCTCGAAGCGGTCCGTTACCGTGCGTGGCGTGACAAAGGCGGTCTCTACCGGCGTCGGAGGCGGTGTGAACCCTCCGCCCGCATTGTTGCCACCGCATGCTCCAGTCACGACCAACGCGGCCAACACGGAAACGCAATTCACAATCGTCCTACCCATTTTCATTCTGCGTGCGATCTACGAACGGATAAGCTCCTGACGTAAGCCGGGCGAGCGTGGCAGCCGCCTTTGCCGTTCGTACGAGAGCCTGTGAATAACGTTGCTGGGCTGCTGCGAGGTCCGCACCAAGGCGAACGAGCTCGAAAGCAGTCGACCGCCCGTTTCGGTACTCGATCAGGCCGATACGAACCTGTTCCTGCGATGCCGTTACGCCGCGCCGAGCAATCTCGAGTCGGTCACGACCGTTCGAAAGCTCCCGGTGCGCGCGACGGACTTGCTCTTCGAGTGAGCGTTGCGCGGCGACGTATCGTTGACGGGCTCGCTCCTGTTCCGCCTGAAGGCGCCTGTACTCGGCTCCGCGACGCCGAGACCCGATCGGCACGACGATGTCGATGCCGATACTCCATCGTGGAAATTCAAGGTCACGGATGCGGGCGAGGGCGTCTGCGAACGTGCCGCCGCTGCCGCTACGCAACGTGTCCGCGCCGAAAATAACGTCCTGTACCTCGCCCGAGAGGCCATTGGCGCCCAGCGTACCGACAAGGTCGACCTGCGGCCAGCGATTTCGCTTGGCGCCGCGCGTGCGAATTCCGGCCTCCTCGAGATCAATGCGGGCCGCCTCCAGAGCGCGGTTCGATTGCGCCGCGTTCTCAATTAGTGATTCCACGGGTTCAACAGGTACGGCCGATGGCGGCTCGTCAACCGGATGAAAACGTGTGCTGGTAGAGGGCCGCACTCCAATGAGCGTCGCAATCTGATCCGAAATTGCATCGAGAGCCTCTTCTCGGTCGAGCAGGGTTAGTTCTTGCTCGGCCAGAAAGACGCGAGCGTTCTCAACCTGATTTGGCCCCACGAGACCGGCACGCGCGCGCTGTGTTGACTCCGTCAACAGGGCGTCGGCGCGCTCTCGAATAAGCTGCTGCACGGCGAGATCACGTTCTGCCGCGTACAGGTCCCAATAGAGTTCGACGACCGCCGCCTCTACCGTATGCACGATGTCCTCGAACGAGGCTTCCGCCGCGGCTTCCCCTAGCCGCGACGCCTCATACTCGGTGTCGGCGGCTACACCCGCGCCCGCCAGCAAGGGCTGCCGCAAACTCAGCTGACCAAAGGCGGAGTACTGCGGATTCAGGGCGGCAAAAGCCGAGTTCGTTCGCGAGCGAATTGTCTGCAGTGAGGCGGAAATCTCTGTGCCTGTCGTCAGCCGTGTGCGAAGGCCCGAGTCAAAGGTCGATTGGTTGCTCACGAGAACATCGGCTCCGGAAAAAGGCGACGCCGTCGGAATTTCGTCGCGAACGTGTTCGCCGCTTGCGTAATACTCCGGGTCGAACACGCCGCGCTCACGCCGACGCAGTCCTCTGGCTGCGGCCATCGCCGCCTGAGCCTCTGCAATAGCCGTCGAATTACGCATGGCGAGGTCGACGGCTTGCTGCAACGTGATCGGTGTACCCTCGATTTGAGCAAGGGCCGCCGCCAGGGCGCTGTCGGGGTTTGTGGTCGGGACTTGGCCCGTTGCCGGCATGCAACAAACCACGACCAAGCTGGACGCGATGAGGCCACGACGCATTCTAATCATCCGACCAAAACGGACGGCCGACAGCGGGGCACATCGATGGAGGGGCGGCAGATACTACGCCCCGCCGCGAAACCGATAGACAAATATGAGCGCATTATTGCAACAAGGGCAGGAAGGTAGGACATCCGGCCGTCAAAGTCGAGGGCGATGAAGCGTCGCCTCCTACATCTTCTGCCCGATCACTTTCGCTAGCGCTGTGCGCGACCGATTCGCCTGACCGTATATTTACGCGCGCCTACTGCAGCCCATTCGACAATAGTACGAGATATCCCATGCACAAGCCGTTCACCGCGCGCCTCAGCACCATGATGTTTCTGCAGTTCTTTATCTGGGGCGCCTGGTACGTGACTGTTGGAAACTACATGGCCGCAAACGGCATGGCTAACCTTACGCACTGGCCCTATACCGTTAACCCGATAGCGGCGATCATCGCACCGTTCTTTCTCGGTCTGGTCGCCGACAGATATTTTTCGACCGAACGTGTGCTGGGCGTACTGCACCTGCTCGGCGGCATCGTGATGCTGTTCGTACCTCAGCTTGTCGCACACCCGACGCTGTTCATCCTGATGCTGCTCGCATACAATCTTTGCTACATGCCAACACTCGGACTAGCGAACTCGCTTGCGTTTCATCACATCGTTGACCAGGAAAAACAATTTCCACTTATCCGAGTGTTCGGTACGATCGGCTGGATCGTAGCCGGATTCTTTATCAGTATCGTCCTCGGGATGCTCTCGGGCGATCAACTTCCGGACACGACGGCTTTGCCGATTTACACGACAGGCATCGCCAGCATCGTACTCGGTTTTTACTGCTTCACGCTGCCGCACACGCCACCACCCGGGGCGGGCCAAAAGGTGTCGCTGCGGAGCATTGTAGGACTCGACGCCTTCAAGCACCTCGGAAGCCGGCCGTTTTACGTCTTCATCATCAGCTCGCTGCTGATATGCATTCCGCTGGCGGCTTACTACAACTTCGCACCAATCCTCGTCAAGAACGCGATCTACGACCCGGGGATCGAGCAGTACGGCGGTGCCACGTATTCGCTTCTGAGTAACCTGTTCAAGAGCCCCGCCAATCTTTTGTCCCTCGGACAGATCTCCGAAGTCGTATTCATGCTGCTGATGCCGCTATTTTTCGCGAGGCTGGGTGTGAAATGGATGCTGAT
>JBFHWK010000359.1:0-3250 GCA_041589075.1 Rhodothermales bacterium | reverse complement strand
GTGTCGACACATACTTGTCACGCTGCACCCGTTCCTCTACACGGTGGATGATATCTACGGTGGTCGTGACACCCACATCACTGGTCACGAGGAGCTCTTCGAGATCGTCAAGAAGATCCTCATCCACGGTATCCCTGCCGCGAACGATCTTGTTGAGCTTTCCGAACAGACTCGTTCTCGTCTTCTCCAGTCCTTCGACGAGTTTCGCCTGGTCCTCTTCGGCGCTTTTGGCCGTCTTCGTCTTGCTGAATATTGCCATGTATGGTCCGGGGTGGGCCCGGTGTTCGTATCGAATAAGAAGCGGGGCGTGTTACGCGGCCCTGGTGGAATCGACGGTTACGTTTATGCTCGCTGACGGCACCGGACCCATCCGCAGAAGACGGAAGTACCGCGCAACATAACGGAGGTACGAGTACACCAGAAGAGCGGCCGTCACCCAGATACAAAACGTCATCACCGGCGGATCCGCCTTCATGAGTGCGGCGAGCACCGTCATCGCAACGGCAGTCACGGCCACCTTGCCCGCCCACAGACTCACGACAACGCGGCCGGTCTTTCGGGCGAGAACCACACCGCCGAGCAGTATCAACACATCGCGGACGACAATCACCAGGAGGAACCACCCCGGGAGCGCCCCCTTGATGAACAGCGCCAGCACGACGCTCCCGGCACAGATCTTGTCGACGAGCGGGTCGAGCACCTTGCCCCACTCGGAAACCGTGTGCGACCATCGCGCTACGCTGCCGTCGAACCAGTCGGTCGCAACCGCAACCAGTACAAGCGCGAAAATCCAGGTCAGCGAGCCGTCGGTCAGAATCAAATACGTGATCACGACGGCGAGTACCAGCCGGCTCAGCGTGAGTATATTGGGAACGGTCCAGAAGTGGCCGAGAACCGGCCATCCGTTCGTGCTAGACCTAGTGTTTTCCGCGGTTTCCATCGTCAACGGCGATCCGAAATCAGCAGAGCAAGATACGGAATCGGTGCCCCTGCCGCGTATCCCAACGCTTCAACAGCCATCACGGCGCAAGCGACTTGCCAATATTTGTAGGATTCTTGGTCTGCCTGATCGTGCAGGGCGTGTTCTGGCTTGCACTGTATCAGGGATTTCGCCGTGCCCGTCGCCGTGCTTCCGAGGTGGTCGCCGAGAGCCGCACCGAGTTACCGGTGGCGGTGATCGTAGCCGCTCGTGATGAGGAGGCCGCGATACCCGAGCTGCTCCGGGCGCTGTCAGCTTCCGCCCATAGGGCCTTCGAGGTGGTAATTGTCGATGACGGCTCGACGGACCGGACAGCCGACATCGTCCGTGGTCACATGACTAATGACGACCGCGTGCGCGTGGTGCCGGTTACACCACGAGAGCCGCGCAAGAAGAACGCGCTCACGGCCGGCATCGAGAGTGCGCGGCACGAACTGCTTGCCTTCACCGACGCCGACTGCCGGCCGGGCCCGGTGTGGCTTTCTGCAATCGCCGCACATCACGGGTCGCGCGACCGGGAGCGCGTCGTCGTAGGGTGGGGTCCACTCGATCGCGCGCCGGGAATTGTCAACCGCGTCGCGCGGTACGAAAACTTCGTCACTGCATTTCTGACGGCGGCGGCTTGCGGACTCGGCCGACCCTACATGGCGCTGGGCCGCAACCTCTCATACAGCCGCACCCTTTTTCGGACGATCGACGGCTTCCGCCATTCCATCGAGTCACTCAGCGGCGACGATGACCTGCTCGTGCAAGAGGTGGCGCGGCTCCGGGCAGCCGAAGTCGTCTACATGTTCGACCCGAACAGTTTCGTGTCGAGCCCCGCTCCAACGTCATGGCGTTCCTGGCTTCGACAGAAACGCCGGCACGCATCAGCAGGCCGATATTACAGGCCGTCGCTGCAACTCTACCTACTAATCTTTCACGTTACTGGGATTGCGCTGTGGTTGGCGCCTTTCTGGTTGGGACTGGCGGGCGCGGCCATGCTTGCAGCGCGTCTTGTAGTGCAGCATGCCGCCGTTCGGGATGCTGCGCGAACCTTCGGCGAGCTAGATCTGCTGCCGTTGCAGCCGCTCTGGGAACTAGCGTTTACGGCGTACAATCTTGTCGTCGCGCCAGTCGGTGTCCTGTTCAAACCGCGCACGTGGCACACGGGCGCCAAGCGCTAGTTCTGCGGGACGTGCCACTGTTCGGGGGATCGGTGACCCGAGGACGGGCGCCAGTAAGCATGTCGGCGTGTGATGCATAGTGCTCGAGGCACGCGACGCCTTAACCCTTCACGGCGCCCAGCGTCAGGCCCGAAATGAGGTAGCGGCTCAGCAGCAGGAAAAGGATGACCACCGGCACCGACACCAGCAATGAGCCCGCCGCATAAAGCCCCCACTGTGTCTGCATACTGGCCTGGAACATCTTCAAACCCAGAGGCAGCGTGTACAGCTCTGTGTCCTGAAGAACCACGTTGGCGACAACATACTCGTTCCACGCGGTCATGAACGAGAATAGCGCGGTAATCACCAGCGCCGGCGCGGCCAGCGGGAAGACCACCCGCGTGAACGTCTGCCAGGGCGTCGCACCGTCGATGCGCGCCGCCTCCTCCAGTGCAAACGGAATCGTGTCGTAATAACCCTTCATCTGCCAGACGCAGAACGGCAGTGCCGTCGCCGTGTAGATGATGATGATGCCGAGGTACGAGTTGAGCAGATGCAGCTTGATAAGCACCACGTACAGCGGCAACAACAGCATGGTCGCAGGGAACATCTGGGTCACCAGTAGCCCGCTCATCATGGCCCCCTTCCCGGCAAACTTGTACCGCGACAGCGCGTAGCCGGCCGTCGACGCGAACGCGACGCCCGTGACCGTAACGACAAACGAAACGACCAGCGAATTGAGCATCCAGCGGAGGAACTGCGTCTCCGTGAGGAGGTGCGCGTAGTTTCGCAGCGTGGCGCCGTCCGGAATGAACGCGAGCGAAGTCGATAGCAGCTGGTCGCCCGGTCGCAACGAAATCGTGATGATCCGGGTGATCGGGTATACCGCGATGACGGCAAAGACCGCAAGGACCAGATAGGTGCCTATCATGCCACCGATATTTCTCGGACTCGCAGACTTCATCTAGTAGGCCGCCTCCGTCGCTTTTGTCCTGGTCAGCAGCGCCTGACTGAACGCAAACAGAATCACGAAGATGACCATCGACAGCGCCGCCGCCCAGCCAAAGCGATACGCGTTGAACGCCGCCTTGTAAACGAACGACACCAGGATATGCGTCTGGTCGTT
>JBFHWK010000358.1:0-3265 GCA_041589075.1 Rhodothermales bacterium | reverse complement strand
GTCTACGTCTGCCGTGTCCAAGTTGGAGATGCGCGGAAGGCGCGCATGGTTACGAAGTTGCGCTAGGCCGAAAAGTCAGAGAAACACATATATGTTTGAGGTAATATCGTATGAGCTTGATTCACCGATGTGTTGGAAAGTTTTTTGGCAGCGGCCCGGCGGACGCAGACAATCACAAAGATCCGCCGCGGTTCCTCATCGTCCTCATTCTCGTGACGCTGACCCTTGCTGGATGCGTCAGCTCGGGGGCCTTCTATGCCTCTAATCTTACCAACGTTGAACTCAGCGAAGACAACTACACGATCGTAGCCACGAACCTCCACGGTCAGTCTGAAGCGGGTTACATACTGGGTTTCTCAGGAAGCACCGGGGGATATGCCACAACGTTCGCGCTGTATCGAGTCGAGGGAGACGGGCTTCTTTACAAGGCGGCCGTCGAGGACTTGTGGGCGCAGTTTGAGGGGCAGCACGGTCCGGTCGCAAACAGGCGGCTGGCGCTTGTGAACGTCCAGTTTGATGCAGACGCCGCGAACTATCTCGGGCTGTACACGAAATCAGTTGTCTCGGTCCGCGCCGACGTCGTTGAATTCGGGGAGTAGGGCAGTAGGCGCAGCCGCTGAAATCCATTTTAATGTTAGCGCGCCGTAACGATCGGTGCAACAAATGCCCACCGGTGACGGGATCGGGTAGCGAAGGTCTACTGCGTTCTGTTGATACTCGCGTACCTCGACGATTTCATCAGCGACGAGACTTTAATCCTCAGGGTGTACCGCCGTCAATCCGTCGCCTGATCTCGGCGATTCGATCCACATAAGTCGGACCGAGTTCGGTACGTTTCTCAAAACCCTCGGCCCAGCTTGCGATACGCCCGGCCTCGACGAGTTTGCCCGTTTCGAGCATGTCTTCCGCATAGACCAGCGCAGCGTGGGTGACCGTCGTCACGATCTCCTTCGTGTAGAGACCTCGAACGGGACTGTAATCCTGTTCACTCACCCACGGTCCTTCGAAATCTCCCGAACCGATTCCCGCCAGACTGTTCCTCAGAGCGACGGTGTCTCGAGGATGGGCCACGGGCTGTCCGACTACACGCCAGAACGGGCCGGCGTATTGAACATCGTCCTCGTAGCGACTAAAGAAATCTCGATAGACCGTGACCGCCAGTGTTATCGGCCGAGGAGCGGTTCGATCACGGGACGCGGCAACCCATCGTTCCAAAATAAGATCGGAAGGATAAGTAATGGATCCGTCGGCGGCTCTTTTCGGCGTGAGCATCTCCAGCTCCGTATCCGGAAACGGAATCGGCACGCCCATGTGGTCGCGATAGAAACGGATGCCCCAGGGCACGTTCAGCAGTCCTCGCTCGACTACGGCGACGTCCGCACGCAGGTTCTCGGTTTCCTGAACCGCCATGGATGGGTACGTGTCCATATCGCCGTTCGTGAGGAGAACTGCATTGTCGGGTAGCGTCCGAATCAGCCAACGTCCGAAGTCGATGGCGGCATCCGTCAAGAATCCCGTTTCGACCATACGGCGAACAGACGTCCGTACCATCTCAGGATCGTCACGCCGAATCGCGAAACCCCACACACTCTCCCACACGTTCCCATCAGTTGAGTCGCACTCGATCGCCTTCATCAGGTGTTTCCAGGAGGTCTCGGACTTGGCAATGTCCGTTTCAGCCGTTTGCGGTACGGACGCGTCAGCCAGCACCGTGAGAGCGAAGGTGTTGCACGGCTCCATATCAAGAGCAGTCTGAGCGTGCTCGATCGCTTTCTCGCGGTTTTCGAGACGCCGGTATGTTTCTGCAAGCCAGATGTGCGCCTCAGTGTTATCATCACCCGTCGAGACGACTCGTTCGAACACCGGAAGGGCTTCTTCAAGTTTGTTCTGCTTGAATAAGACGAGCCCGTCCTGAAGCGTCGCATCTTCGGAGTCCGACGGCCGGCACCCATGCAGGGCGATCAACCCGGCGAGACAAAGCATACTGAGAACTACATTTCTTCTCGTCATTGGAACTCGAGTTTGCCCGATACTTCCCGACCTCTAGAAACTTATGATAGCTGAACTCTTTGTGTGTCGGGTTTTCCCTCAAGTGGCACGGCTCCGCGTGTAGGCACCAGCCCTACAGTTGGATCACTGTTCCCGATCGAGCAGCGTTGGGCCGACGCCGGATATCTGTGCGCGTCGCCTTTCTTGGCTCCCGCCACAGGCCCGTCCGAGATCCCTCGTTACTATTCTCGCGCGCCAAAGATCGACTTCGGAATATGCATGCTCACGAGCATGTGCGGCACGTCGACCGTCTCGGAGATCTTCAGATCGGCCGCCAGTGAGCTGAGCACGTATGCCTCGTTTCGGTCGAGTCCGTGCTCGGCCGACAGATAATCGATCATGTACCGAGTAGCTTTGCGAGCCGCTTCGTCAATGGTTGTTGCGAAGGCGGTAACGGCGTAGTAGTCGTTCGTCTCGTATTGCGGCTCCTCGATTACCCGCCCACCTTTGATGACGTTTACCTCGTACACGATCCGCATCGGCGCCTCGATCGCCGTCCCTGACACCTCTCCGTCACCCTGCACGGCGTGCGTATCGCCGATCGAAAACAATGCGCCCTCGACGAACACCGGAAAGTATACCGTCGTGCCCGGCTGCAAGTGGCGGTTGTCCATGTTGCCTCCGTTGGCCCTGGGAGGAATGGTGACGAGCATGGAGTCGGTCGGCGGTGCGACACCCATGACCCCTGCGAAGGGACTCAGCGGCAGCGTGATGCCGTTGCCGAACGCGACCTCCGTGGCGCCCGGGCCCATGTCGAAACCCTTGACGTAGGGATCGGTGAACTCGTCGGCGAGAAATCCGAAGCCCGGAAGAATCACGGCCCATCCCCACCCCTCGACTTCGACGTCGTGGATCGTGACGGCCAGAACGTCTCCCGGCGCGGTGCCTTCAACGAATACCGGACCTGTGAGCGGGTGGATGAGACCGAAGTCGATCGCGGCCAGGTCCTCGGGTGTAGTCGACGCCGTGATCTGACCGTCCGAGGCTTCCTTGGTGTGCGCCTCGATGACCGATCCCGACGGAACCCGAAGCACGGGCGGAATTGCGGCACTGAAGCGGTTGTGCGTGTCTTCCGTGCCAAGGGTATAGTCGGGACTGGGGACAGGAGCCGATTTACCGGCTATGTCCGCCGGCTCGCAACCCGTCACGACTACGAAGATGATCGCCAAGGCGGCGTATACAAGAGTCAGAAAGCGACAGTTCGGTTGGTCAGTCG
>JBFHWK010000357.1:0-3269 GCA_041589075.1 Rhodothermales bacterium | reverse complement strand
GGTCTTAAAAACCTGATCTGTCCCTCTTGAGTGGGGACTACAGGGGGGAGCACTTCACCGTTCATTTTCCTTACCGTTGTATGGATCCCGGCTCGGGGGCCGGGATGACATTTGTGCCCTGGGTAAGCAGCTCCTCCCCCTGACCCCCTCCTCACTGAGGAGGGGGAACTCGTAACCGTATCCGTCCCACCACCACCAGCCACCTCTAAACCTTACCCGTCGCCTCCAAGAGGCGGTACTTAACGACCTGATTTGTCCCCCCTCACTGAGGGGGGACTACAGGGAGGAGCCAACCGCCGCCAGCCCCGCCTCTAGCACACTGAGCTGCAGCCGCATCGCTGTCTCGAGACTCAGCGACCGCACCCGGTACTCCTCCAGGAGCCGCCACAACATCTCGCGGTCGCCTGAGGCGCGCACGGGCGTGAGCGCCTCTTTGAACGCCAGATAGTCACGGGGTTTGCCGGGCTCGGCATTCTCGCGCCGGCCAATCACAAACAGCGGCAGTTCAGTGACAATACACAACGGATCCCCACCGAGCGATCGCACAAAGTCCATCGAGCTCATGCCGAACCGTGACGCCATCTCGTCATCGCCGCGCGATTGGAAGAAGGTCCGCATCGCCTCTCCTTCCGGCGTTGTGTTGAACCCCGGACCGAGGTAGAAGAATCCCTTCTCCCCGCGACGGTTGTGATCGTGTAATTCCAGCTCCGCTTCCGAGGCGAGCGCCCGGAATCTATCCTGCAGGGCGTCCGTCCGATATCCCCACCGACGATCGATCAGCAGCATGGCACCATCCGAGAAACCCATGCCGTGCAGACTCGCGTGCAGCACGAACGGGGCGTGCGTTTTGAGGAAATCGGACACCGCGCGGTTCTCGGCCCGTCGATCGGGGAAGGCGAACTCGACGTCCCGACCCGGCAACTCCCGAACGGCTTTTTCGACATACGCATCGACCTCCGGCCATCGCTCGATCCACGGGCGGTTGAGTGCCTCTCCGTCCGGATTCACGTGGCACACGACGCACAACCTGTATCGCTCGAGCAACTCGCCGAACATCTCCGGTCTACTCGCGACCGTGTGCACAAGCCGCCGGAGCGTTTCCGGACCAACCGGCTCATCCGAATGACACCCTGCAATCAGACTGACGCGCTCCGGCCCGCTGCCAACCACAAACCCGACGATCTCGCGCCCGGCTTCGCTTCGCCCGAGAGTCTCATATCGCGCGGCCCCGCCACTAGCCTCGCAGGCGGAGCGAAGTTTGTCGATCACGTCCTCGTCGCGACGGAAATCGATCGGCTCACCGTCCGCGGCGATCGCCTTTTCTAGAAAAAGTTTCATCTTTGACGACTCTGTTGCGGTTGCCTACCTTCGTGGTCGTGCCAACTCGACGCTCGGATCATGAAGATATGTTTTGTCAGCAGCGAATGCGTCCCGTACGTCAAGACGGGAGGACTGGCGGACGTATCGGGCGCTCTACCGATCGCGCTTGCCGAGCTGGGATGCGAGGTGAAGGTCTTTCTTCCGCTGTATCAGTCGATCAATACGGCGGCGCACAAGCTCACGTTCAGCGAGGAGCTGTACGACGTTCCCGTACAGATTGGCCAGGTCACGCGCTACTTCCACGGTTGGCACGGAAAGCTGAACGGCTCGCCGGTCGACGTTCATCTGATCGAATGTCCCTACTACTATCATCGGTCCGGCACGTACACATCGGACCCCGACGAGCACGAACGCTTCATACTCCTGCAGCACGCGGCCTTCAAAGTGATGCAGCGCAATGGCTGGTCGCCCGACGTTATCCACTGCAATGACTGGCAGACCGGGCTTATGCCCGCGTACTTGCGCAAAGTGTACAACTGGGATGCGCTGTTCAAGGAGACGGCAACGCTTTACTCAATACACAACATAGCGTACCAGGGGCGATTCAACAGCTCCGTCATTCCGTCGGCCTCACTGCTCTATGATGACTATTACCCAGGTGGACCATACGAACTGCACGACTCTTTTTGCTTCATGAAAGTCGGTGTTTCCTTTGCCGACAAGATCAGCACCGTCTCCGAGACATACGCCCACGAGATTCAGACCAAGGAGCTCGGGGCAGATCTGGACGCCGTGCTGCGATCGCGGAGCTACGACCTTGTCGGCGTGTTGAACGGTATCGATCAGGAAGAATGGAGCCCCGCCACCGACCTATTCATTCCGCAGAACTACGACGTGAACACGCTCGCCAAGAAAGAGGAGAACAAGAAGAGGCTGCTCGAGCGATTCGGTATGCCGTACCATCATCACGTTCCAGTGCTGGGCATCGTGACGCGCTTTGCCGTGCAGAAGGGGCTGGAGCTCTTGCAGCCGATCGTGGGACCTCTAGTTGAGCGGCACGGACTTCAGTTCGTCGTCCTGGGGAGTGGCGAGCACGGCCACGAGCAGTTCTTCCAGTGGGCGAGCCGGCAGTATCCGAACAACGTCGGCGCGTACATCGGCTACAACAACGAGCTGGCGCACTGGATAGAGGCTGGCGCCGACATGTTCATCATGCCCTCGCGCTACGAGCCGTGCGGGCTGAATCAGATGTACTCGCTGAAGTACGGCACCGTGCCCATCGTTCGAAAGACCGGGGGACTCGCCGACACCGTTCACGACTACCACGAGTTTCACAGTCAGGGCAACGGTTTCTCGTTCGTCGACTTCACGCCGTTCGCCCTGTTCACATCCATCAGCCGCGCCCTCACCGTCTTCCGCGACAAGCCGAAGTGGCGTGAGATTCAGAAGCGCGGGATGACGGCCGACTTTTCGTGGGATGCATCGGCGCGCCGGTACATGGACATCTATAAGTGGGCTATCGACCGGCGCAAGGCCGGGTATTAATCCGGGGCCTGCGCAAGGGGCGGTTCGCTAGTGAGGAACTGGCGTCCGAAGCGCTCGCGGTAATCGGCAAGCAGGTGAAAGAGCCGCTTGCGAGAGGACGACCGAAGCACCAGCCCGGCGTGATGCTTCCTCTGAAGATGCCAGTACACCTCCGGGTCGTTGAACTCGGACAGGTCAGGACGCTCGTCGCGCGACAGGCACACCAGAAGTCCCGCATGCTCGTTGCGGATGTCGGGCAACGCATACGTCTCGCCTTTCAAAGGTGCGATCACGAGTCGCGCCCACTCTTCCCAGAGGTTTACGCCGAACGCAGCCTCCACGAGTTTGTCGATACCCGCCCCGCCGACACGCGCCGCCACCTCGAGGAAGTACAGCTTACCGTCCGCGCGGCTGCGGATGAACTC
>JBFHWK010000356.1:0-3278 GCA_041589075.1 Rhodothermales bacterium | reverse complement strand
GCCGATACGGCAAGGGCCACCACGAAGTTGAGTGCGGCGCCCACCGTCCCGATGCCTTCGGGCGAGATGCCGAACAGCCAGTGTTCTGCCGAGTTCAGGTCGGGCTGAAGGAACTTGAAATAGATGATGTAGGCGGCCGTGAAGATGATACCGACTATCATTCCGCTTACCGCGCCGTACTTATTCATCCGTTTGGTGAAGATGCCCAGGATGATCGCCGGGAAGAACGAGGCCGCAGCGAGGCCGAAAGCGAACGCAACCACTTGAGCCACGAATCCCGGCGGGTTGATCCCGAAGTAGCCGGCGACGCATACGGCGATACCCGCGACCACGCGCGCGGTCGTCAACTCTGTATGTTCGGTTATGTCGGGGAGGAGCCCTTTTTTGAGCAGGTCATGCGCTACCGACGTCGACATCACGAGTAACAATCCGGCCGCGGTAGAAAGCGCGGCCGCAAGCCCTCCCGCTGCCACCAGTCCGATGACCCAACCGGGAAGGCGCGCAATCTCCGGGTTGGCGAGCACTATTATGTCACGGTCGATCGTCAGCTCGTTGTCCATAACGGCGTTCGAGCCGACGTACTGGATGAGTCCATCGCCGTTTTTGTCCTCGAACGTGATGAGTCCGGTTGCTTCCCAGTTCTTGAACCAGTCGGGGACCTCTTCATAGGGTGCCTCGGAAATGGTGTTCAGCAGATTGGTGCGTGCGAAGGCCGCCACCGCCGGTGCACACGTATACAACAGTGCGATGAACAGCAGTGCCCATCCCGCTGAACTGCGTGCGGCCGACACGCGCGGGACCGTGTAGAACCGCACGATGACATGCGGCAATCCCGCGGTCCCAACCATGAGCGCGGCCGTTATAAAGAAGACGTCGAGGGTGCCACGCTGCCCGGACGTATAAGCGGTAAAGCCCAGCTCACGACTCAAGCCGTCGAGCTTGTCGAGCAAGAACTCTCCGGAGCCGTCGGCAAGTGTTGCTCCGAATCCGATCTGCGGGATGACATTGCCGGTCATCAGTAGTGAGATGAAGATGGCCGGCACGAGGTATGCGAATATCAGCACGCAATACTGCGCAACCTGCGTGTACGTGATCCCCTTCATTCCGCCGAGCACCGCGTAGAAGAACACGATACCCATGCCGATGAACACGCCCAGGTTGATGTCGATCTCCAGGAATCGCGAGAAGACGATGCCGACGCCACGCATCTGTCCCGCGACATACGTGAAGGAGACAAAGATGGCGCATATTACGGCTACAAATCGCGCCGTCTGCGAGTAGTATCGATCGCCCACAAAGTCGGGCACCGTGAACTTTCCGAACTTGCGTAGATACGGCGCCAGGAGAAGCGCCAGCAGCACATAGCCGCCGGTCCATCCCATCAGATACACGCTTCCGTCGCGGCCCATGAATGAGATCAAACCGGCCATCGAAATGAACGAGGCCGCACTCATCCAGTCGGCGGCTGTGGCCATGCCGTTGACGATCGCCGGAACCCTGCCGCCCGCGACATAGAACTCGCCCGTCGAGGTCGCACGCGACCAGATCGCCACGCCGATATACAGCGCAAACGATAGGCCGACCATCGTAAACGTCCAGGCTTGTACCGTCATGTAGCGGCGAGGCTTATCGAGTTGGGGTACGAGGGGAGGCGATTGAAGGCTATTCTGCCTGCGTGCTCGGCTCGTCGACGCTGAACCTCTTGTCCAGCCGGTTCATTAAGAACACGTAGACAAAGATCAGGGCGACGAACACGTAGATGGCACCCTGCTGTGCGAACCAGAAACCAAGCTTGAACCCGCCGAACCTGATCGTGTCAAGTTCATCCACGAACAGGATGCCGCATCCGAAGGAGACGACGAACCAGACGATGAGAAGCACGCCTACGTAGCGGAGGTTTCGTCGCCAGTATTGATGTCTGCTATCGTTGGTATCCATTCGGATGTTTCTTCGTCGGTTTTTGCGCGGCCCGCGCACGGTGCAGAGGTTCGGACTAGTTCCAAGTATACCGAATACGGTTGTGTCGTAGGAATTCGTGACCGGCTGTTCAGGATTTTGCCGCGAGCCAGGGGTTTGCCGTTAGTTTCTTGCGAGGCGCCGCGTTGAGCACGAAGTCATCTACAGAGAGCAGCGTCGCTTTGCAACTAGTTCGGAAGTGCAAAGGCGACATACGCATCGCGGGAATCCGTTCCCATCTTGCCGCCGCCGGCTGCGATGACGACGTACTGGCGACCGTCCAGCATGTACGTTGCCGGTGTAGCATAGCCGCCCGCGGGCAGTGTGGTTTCCCAGAGGATATCGCCCGTTGCTTTGTCGAAGGCGCGGAACTTCTCGTCCTTTGAAGCTGCGATAAACACCAGGCCGCCCGCAGTAACCACAGGTCCGCCGTAGTTCTCAGTTCCTGTCGGCGGGATGCCACGCTCGGTGAGTTCGGGCAGCTCACCAAGAGGCACCGTCCAGTCGATCTCCCCCGTGTTCAGATTGATCGCGTTCAACGTTCCCCAGGGCGGCTTGACAGCCGGGTATCCTTCAGGGTCGAAGAATCGGTGCCAGCCCGTGTGGGCGTACGGGATGTCGGGCTCCTGAAGAATGTCATCAAGCTCAGCCTCGTCGAGCCCGGCCTGGTCGTCGCTCAGATCGAAAAGAAAAGCAATAAGAGCATCTCGGTTTGCTTTCGAGAGGTAGCCGAACGACGGCATGTTGCCCTTGCCGCGCTCGAGAATTTCCAGCACTTCTCGTCGTGACCTCCTCTTATCTATGTCGACAAGCGTTGGGAAAATCTGTTGCGTGTCACCGCGGCGGTCCACGCCGTGACACGCGGCGCACGTGACCGTATAAAGATACTTGCCGGCCGATAAGGCAAGCTGCCCCGCCTGCGGACTGACGTCGACCATCGTCAGTATCCACGGCATCTCGTTCGAGTTGACGTAGAGCCGTCCCGTCTCCGGGTCGAAGGCAGCACCGCCCCACTCGGCGCCGCCGTCGAAGCCGGGGAAGATGATCGTACCCTGCTCGCTTGGTGGCACGAACTGTCCGGCGGACCGCACCTCGGCCAAGCGTTTCGCTACCGCGTCGTGGGACTCGAGAGCCAAGTTGGTGACGTCTTCCGGATTGAAGACCTGTCGAGCAAAAGGCGGCGGCTTTGTCGGGAAAGGCTGGGTTGGCCAGGCCTGTTCACCGCGCAGATCCGAGGCGGGCACCGGGCGCTCCTCGACCGGGAAGAGCGGCTCGCCTGTCTCACGATCCAGCAGAAAAACATATCCCGACTTTGTGATCTG
>JBFHWK010000355.1:0-3297 GCA_041589075.1 Rhodothermales bacterium | reverse complement strand
GAATCAACTCTCTCATGGAGATGAGACGATTCGACGACGCGATCGAGTACCTGCACGATCAGGCCGCCTCTCATCCCAACATGCTGCAGTTAAATCTGAATCTCGGATTCGCCTACGGCAACAAAGGCGATCACGAGAGGGCGATCGAGTATTTTGAAAGAGAGCTCCAACTCAAACCCGAGTCATGGCTGGCTGTGAGTTTACTGGGCCAGGCTTGCGAAAACCTTGGCCAGCATGAGGAGGCCCTACGGCACTTTGAGGCGTGGAAGGCGATACAGCCCGATCGGTGGGAGCCCTATCTTCGTGCCGGAAACACCTGTCTGGAGCTTGGCCGCACCGAGTGCGCGCAGGAGTCGTTTGACGGGGGACTTCGACTGAGCCCGCAGAACTCTGAACTGCTCGTCGGCATGGGCAAGGTCCAGTTGTCCACCGACGATTTGGCCGGAGCGAGGGAAAGCTTCGGTCGTGCGATATTGCACGACGCCTATCATGTGGACGCCCATTACAATCTCGGGCAAACTTTGGCGCGGATGGGTCAGGAGGAAGAGGCGCGCCGGGTCCTAGAGCAGTTCCGACATCTGTCGAAACAGAAAGAACAGATGGATTTCCTCCAGCAGTCGCGTGACATCGAGGGCAGCGGAGCCGAGAATGCCGTTGCACTCGGGGATGCGTTTCTTCAGCGTGGTCAACTGGACCAGGCCTTGCGTGAATACAAGAGCGCAGTTAACATCGATTCCACACTGTGGCTTGGATATCATCGTGTGGCTACGATCCGAACGAGACAGAAGCAGTACTCACAGGCACTCGCTCTGTTGGACAGGGCTAGTCGCTTGAACCCGGCGACATTCGAAGTGGCATTCGACCAGTCGAAAAACCACGCGCTCGTCGGCAAAATTAGCGAATCAATGCACGCTCTCGATCGGGCACAGTCGGTTCGTGCGCTGACGCCAAGAGAGGCTCAGTTCATCAGTGAGCTTTTCGTCCGGTCCGGCATGGTCCGCGAAGGGCTGGCTATACTGAGCGCCGAGGTCAAGCGTAATCCAGCCGACCACGAAAGCATGTTCGTGATGGGCCTGCTGCTGCATCTGACTGACGACGTGTCGGAAGCCGAGAAGCGTTACCGAAGAGCCACGAGTCTCTCCGACGATAACACGGCCTACAAAGTCGCCCACGCCATGTCACTTCTCTCGCTTAGACGGACCGCTGAGGCAGAGACCTTGATCAGCGAAATCTCAGAAGCGGATCTCGTCGGAGGCTTCAACAAGTATAAGAGCCTGAAGGGCGCTGAGCTGCTGTCGCCGTACGTGAGTTCGGCGGGCAAGACGCAGGTGTCCGAGTAGTTAGATGGGTCTGCAACGAACGCCCGCGAGATGCATCTCTCTATTGCTGCTCGCACCGTTTCTGTACATAGCAACCATGGGTTGCGGAAACTCCGCAGACTCTGACGATGGCGCCCCACCCATAGATGAGACTGCCGGGTCTACCGAGTCCACTGCCTGGTTCCGAGAGGTCCACACGGAGCGGGGACTCATCTTTCTTCATCGACACGGCGGTGCAGGCGGGAAGTACGTGATGGAGACGATGGGCTCCGGGGCCGGATTCTTCGATTACGATAATGACGGATTCCTCGACGCCTACCTGGTACAGAGCGGCACATTTGACGGCGCACCAGCCGATCGATCGAGCTCGAACAGACTCTTTCGCAATCGCGGAGACGGCGTATTCGATGATGTAACAGAAGCAGCGGGGGCCGGCGACACTGGTTACGGTATGGGCGTCGCGTTCGGCGACTACGACAACGATGGCTTCGCGGACATCTTCGTTACCAATTTCGGTGCGAACGCCCTATACCGAAATCAGAAGGACGGTACGTTCATGGACGTGACTAACGACACCGGACTCGGTGACCCACGCTGGGGAGTTGGTGCCGCGTTCGCAGATTACGACCTCGACGGCGACCTCGATCTGTACGTGGTCAACTATCTGACGTACTCGATCGAGGACAATATTCGCTGCGGGCCGAAAGGCATTCTCGCATACTGTCACCCGGACGTGTATCCGGGCAGCCCAGACATTCTGTATCGAAATGAAGGTGGCCGATTTACTGACGTCACCAGAGATGCCGGCGTTCACAACGCGGACCCGACCGAAGCCAAGGGCATGGGTGTCGTCTGGCTGGACTACGATAGCGACGGCGACCCTGACATCTACGTAACGAATGACTCGACGCCGAATTTCCTGTATCGGAACAACGGTGACGGCACGTTCACAAACGTCGCGCTCGAGGCGGGTGTCGCATACAACAAGTTTGGGCAGACGGAGGCCGGGATGGGAGTCGACGTCGGCGACTACGACTGGAACGGCCACCCCGACCTGTTCATGACCCATCTGGACGCTGAGACCAATACGCTGTATCGCAACTTTGGCGGCGGCGTTTTTCAGGACTATTCGAGTCAGTCGCGCCTTGGCGCGCCCAGTCTGAAGAGCGTCGGATTCGGAACCGGAATCGCGGATCTCGACAACGACGGTTGGCTGGACATCTTTGTTGCCAACGGGCATATACTGGAGGCAATCGAGCGCATCGAACCGGGCAGTGGCGTTACGTACGCCCAGTCGAACCAGCTATTTCGCAACGAGGGCGGAACGTACTTCCGGGAGTTGTCCGAGACCGCCGGCGATCACTTTCATCAGGCGCGCGTCAGTCGGGGAGTCGCCTTCGGCGACATCGACAACGACGGGGATGCAGACATTCTGATCGCGAACAACAATCAGGAAGCCGTGCTGCTCGAGAATCTCGTCGGTGCCAGAAACGAATGGATAGGATTCCAGCTCCGCGGGCGCAAGTCGAATAGTGACGCGATAGGTGCCCGGGTTGTACTCGTGTTCGGTCAGCAGAAGCGATGGAAAGAGATCCACACCGGCGCCAGCTATCTATCGCAGAGCGACCTTCGGGTCGTTTTCGGATTGGCGGGAGGCGAGCGCCCCGAACAGATCTTCGTCCGCTGGCCTACCGGTAACACGCAGGCTCTTGACCCCGGCCTGCAAACGGGCAGATATCATGTGGTAGAGGAGAAGGCGGGCACGGAGTCCTGACCGTAAAGCTTTTCGACGGAGTTCGCTCAGAGTGGGGGATCCTCCGCCAGGCTTTCACTCGGTACCTCCGTCAGGGCGAATCGCGAACCGTACCTATGTGAGTACCGGCGAACGTCGAGAATTGACGTCGCTCACCCAGCACTCCGCACCGTGCACATCGGAGGACCAAGACGATGAAACTCAACGTGAAGGCCAGCGCCCTCG
>JBFHWK010000354.1:0-3298 GCA_041589075.1 Rhodothermales bacterium | reverse complement strand
CGTACGCGGGACTATTCTTCGTTATTGTGAACGTAGTCGTGATCGCCTACGAGGAGCCGAGGCTATTGTCGAAGTTTGGCCCTGAGTACGAGGCGTATCGCACTGAGGTGCGGCGCTGGCTGCCGCGGATACACAAGCTGTGACGTGTAGATCTCCATGATGCTCGCTACGATGGGCCTCAGTTTGGCGATACGCAGCGCCACATAAACTGCTTGAAGTCGAGTGCCGATCGCACTACCATTAGCTGTCGTGTCTTCTATGGCCATCGCACACACAGCCGTCAAGCACCAGCATGCTCAACGATCTCCACAAGCTTTTTGACCGCGACATCGACGGCCTGCGTGCGCAGGTTGAGCTCTATCCGGACGATGAGGCCCTGTGGCGTGCCGTGCCAGGGCTGCCTAACGTCGGTGGAACACTCGTGCTGCACGCGGCTGGGAATCTTCGTCATTATATAGGCGCCCAGCTCGGTGACACCGGATACATTCGCGACCGCGAGGCCGAGTTCGCGACGCGTGACTTGCCACGCACGGAAGTCTTGCGCCTGGTGTCCGAAGCCCGCTCCGAAGTTCTGCAGACGCTCTCCGCGCTTGATCCGGCGATGCTGAAGACTGCATATCCACTTCCCATTGGCGGCAAGACCTTCACCACAAGCCTATGGCTCTTACACCTGAGCACGCACCTTGCCTATCATCTCGGGCAGCTCGACTATCATCGGAGGGTCGTAACGGGAGATTCCCGGAGTGCAGGTACCGTATCCATGCAGGACCTGTGACGCCGAGATAGCTTAGTGCACACGCCCCTTCTTCTGTCATTAGCAAACGATTCCACTATGCGCCTATTCCTCTTCGGAGTACTGATTTGCAGTGGTCCGATAAGTACACCCCCCGACGCAACCGCTCAGAGCACGGACTCCAGCTCCATGGCGATCGTACATCTCAACTCGGGTGCGATACTTCCGTCAGGACTGCCATTCTCGGAGGCCGTCCGCGTCGGGAACACCCTGTACCTGTCCGGGCAAATCGGGATCGTGCCCGGTACACTCGACCTCGTTCCCGGAGGTCTCACTGCCGAGTCGCGACGCACGATGGAAAACATCAAGATGACCCTTGAGGTACACGGATACTCAATGAACGACGTGGTCAAGTGCACAGTGATGCTGGCGGACATGTCGAAGTGGAGCCTCTTCAATGATATCTACAAAGCGTACTTCGATCCACCCTATCCTGCGCGCAGTGCGTTCGGCGCCACCGGCTTGGCGCTTGGTGCGCAGTTGGAGGTCGAGTGTATCGCGGCGCTGGACGGCGGTGCGCGGAGTTTGAAATAACGGCGCGAACATGACGCAGAGATCGATTGTCTCCTCCATCGAAGCGGAGTACCGCCGATACCGGTCGCTAGCCGAGGCGGCGATGGCGCAGTTGTCCGAACCTGAGTTGAGCACGCCTGGCCCGAACGACGGTAATTCGGTCGCCGTCATCGCATGGCATGTCGCCGGCAATCTGGCGTCACGGTTTACAGACTTCCTGACGACCGACGGTGAGAAACCGTGGCGCAATCGCGAGCAGGAGTTCGCATCCCGCTCGCCGACGCGCGAAGAACTTCGTGAGCACTGGGACAGGGGCTGGGCGATCTTGTTCGAGTCTCTGGCCGGCCTCTCTGATGACGATCTCGACCGAATTGTCACCATCAGACGTGCCGAGCACAGAGTGTATGCAGCGCTGTATCGGTCGCTGGCACACGCGAGCTACCACGTGGGTCAGATTGTGTACCTCGCAAAGTCACGTCGTGGACATGAATGGCAATTCCTGAGTATTCCGCCGGGAGGATCGGACGCGTATAATGAGAATCCGGACATCGATCGTCCAGAGGCCCATGTATCGAAGATCGCTGACACGTGGGCGAAACCTGATCGATCGTGACTTCCTAACCGAAGAACGACAGGGTTAACGCTGGCTGACGTAATGACCTATTTGGCCTGGAAGCTTGTACACGTCGTATCAGTCATTGTATTCCTGGGTAACATCACGACGGGTTTGTTCTGGGCGGCGCATGCGCACAAGACCCGCGATTTTCGTTTGATCGGCTCTACATTTGAGGGTATCGTTCGCAGTGATCGCTGGTTCACGATTCCGGGGGTCGTCGGCATCGTGGTCGCCGGTGTCGCGATGGCCATCGAGGGTAACATTCCGATTTGGTCCACTGGTTGGATACTGTGGCCTGTAGTTCTCTTTGTGATCTCAGGAATCGCGTTCGGCATATGGGTTGCGCCTCTTCAAAACAAAATCGTCAAGATGGTGCGCGACACCCAGTCGGCTGATGATTCGTGGGACGCATATCATCGCTTGTATCGTAGATGGGAAATATGGGGTCTTGTGGCGATTCTAACGCCCGCCGCCGCCCTTGTTATAATGGTTCTGAAGCCTTCGTTGCCGGGTCTGTAGCAATTCGAGTTTTGAGTTTGATTTTTGACGTCGTGTCCAGTACCAATGGGTAGTAGTGTGAGTTAACAGGAGCAAAAGATGGGAAATCCGATTGTCTACTTTGAGATCGCGGGACCGGAGGGCGATCGGCTCAAGAGTTTCTTCCGTAAAGTCTTCGAGTGGGAGATCGATGACACATCGACGATCGCGGCGTCCTCAACCGGCGGTCTTCGCGGGGGCGTGCGTGAAGACCCACCGGACAAAGTCCTTTACATCGGCGTGGACGACGTTGATTCCGTGCTTGCCAAGGTCGAGGCCAACGGCGGCTCGGTCGTGGTGCCTCGAACGGTAGTACCCGACGTGGTCACGTTCGCGCTGTTCAAGGACCCCGCCGGGAATCTGCATGGTGTGGCAGAGAACGGAACGTACGCCACCTAGCCGCGGGCGACGGGTGGCTGCGCTGTCAGCGTCGTTTACAGTACGGTGATAACTGAGCGAGCCATTGCTGCGTCGTTTTATCGCCCCCCTGGCCATTGCCTGAGTCCTGCTCGTCGACCTCGAGTCGGCGTTCGGTTGGCCTTTCCGGAGCCGTATCGCCATCAGTTGACGACCCGCGACCCAGACGTATTCTTTCCACAGCGACTGTTGGAGAGCGAGCTGAAGCAACACGGTATAATCGTAACCGACCTATCCGACTTGGGGGTTTCGTCGGGGCATCCGGAGCGGCTCTACCGTCCCGGCGACGGGATTCATTTTTCGGAGGCGGGCCATCGGCGCGTGGAGCGATTGCTGGATGCCCCTATGGTTTCCTCGATTCGGTAAAAGACTCCAACGTCGTCAGGTTTCGCTACGCGATCGCTGTTTTTTTCGAGTTCAGT
>JBFHWK010000353.1:0-3305 GCA_041589075.1 Rhodothermales bacterium | reverse complement strand
GCCGCCGCAATCAGTTGCGCTGCCGGTATCTGGCTCAGCGACAGCGCGGGAGCTGTGTCGCCGCGTTGGTTGTTCATTGTCGCTGCTTTCACGCTTGGCGCGGGCATCGTGCGATGCGCGCGCCGAAAGCGTTCCGCGGGGTCAGCGCACGCGGTATGTGCCGTCCTGTTAATTGTTGCGACAGGATTCACGCGCTACCAACACTCGGTATTCTCGGGTGAAGTAGCCTGGGCGGCTCTCTTGTCGGAGCACGGCACGCGCCGGATTCATGGGCGCGTCGTCTCCGTTGGTGGCAGAGACGATTGGTTGCGTATCGAACTGGCGGCTATCGCAGTTGACGAAGAGCTGCGTCTACCCGGACGGCTGATGCTGTTCGTTCGACAGGATTCGGACGCGAGATTGACCGAGCCGATCGAGTACGGAACTACCCTCACTGTGCGCGCCGACCTCGACCAAGTTCCGCGCGTGCGCAACCCGTCCGACTTCAACTACGGTCGCTGGCTTCGGCGACACGGCGTGCGCGCTGTGGCCACGGTCAACGCGCCGGACATCACCATCTCACACCAACAGCGCCGGTTGCGTGACGTTTTTACATCAGCAGCGCGCAATCACGTCCGCGCTGCGCTCGAAGCACACGTGAGCACGCGGGCGAGACCTGTTCTCGAAGCGCTGCTGTTGGGAGATCGATCCGAAATTGAGACGTCGGTAAGAGACAGTTTCGTCAACACCGGTCTCGTGCACGTGCTCGCTGTTTCGGGACTACACGTGATGATCGTCGGGTTTGCCTGTCATGCTTTGCTCGGACCGTTCCTGCGTCGCTTTCGATTACCGTGGCGCGTCGCGGAGGGGCTGCGGACAGTGGCGACGATGATCCTGCTTTGCTTTTACGTTGCGCTCGCCGGCTTACCCGCATCGGCGGTCCGCGCGGCGACGATGACGGCGTTTCTCCTCGCGGGTCCTCTCTTTCGGAGATCGGCGCATTCGCTGAACAGCCTTTTCGGCGCTGCATGTTTGATCATGATCGTGTGGCCCGGCTCGCTATTCGATGCGGGTCTTCAGCTATCGGTATCTGCTGTCACCGGTATTCTCGTACTCGTACCGCGCTGGAGCGCCTCGAGCGCAGGTCGGGCTTCTCGCCGATACCTCGGCGCGTTTGTCACGGGCAACGTCCTCGTAACGACGGCGGCAACAATCGCGACGGCGCCGGTCCTGCTCGCGCATTTCGGCCGGATGTCGGCGGCCGGTCTCGTCCTGAATATCCCAGCGATACCGCTCACAGCAACGTCGCTTACTTCGGCCGTACTCGCGGTGGCGACGGCACCGGCGCCTTCCGTGGCGAGTCGGTTTGGCGCAGCGGCCGACGCCTCGACGCAATCGTTACTGCATGTGGCTTCGGTCGGAAGCGAGTGGTTTCGCAATGCGAGCATCGTCGGGGCACCGGACGCGGCTACGCTCGTCTGCCTTGCACTCGCGGTCGTTGGGCTCCTGCTTGCGAGACGGCGCGGCGCACACTGGGGGTACCTGGTGGCGGTACTTCTAGTCCTCGCTTCTGCGGAGATTGTAGATACTTATCGGCGCCACATCCTCGCGCGGTGCGAGGTGTTATTCCTCGACGTAGGGCAGGGCGATGCCGCGCTGCTCACCGGTCCCGCCGGCAGGACGATGCTGATCGACACGGGTGGGCCGCCGTTTCGCAACGCGCTTCGACAGCCTGTCATCGCACACCTGACACGCCGCGACCTCGCCGTCGATCTTCTCGTTCTTACACATGCCCACGCCGACCACGCGGGCGCCGCACCCGACATCCTACGCAGAGTGAAAGTTCGCAGGATCATTACGTCCGGCCTTTCGCTCTCATCACCGTTGATGGATGAGATTCACCACCTCGCAGACAGCCTTGGTATCCCTGTGCTGGCCGTGCGAATGGGCGATGCACTAAGCCTTGAACCGGGCGTAGCTGTTCAAGTCCTCGGGCCGTCGCCGTTTCTCCCGGTGAACGCTTCGGAAAACGACCGATCGGTTGCACTCCGGGTGCGCTGCGGAGAGACACGCATGCTCTTTCTCGGCGACGCCGAAGCGGAAGCGGAAGCGGCTATGGCGGCTCGCTACGGCGACCACCTGAAAACCGATATCGTCAAAGTAGGACATCACGGCTCACGCACGAGCAGCACCGCATACTTCCTGAATCGCACGATCGATGGCGCCGTTGGGAAGGTTGCCGTGATCAGCGTTGCAACCAGGAATCGCTACGGACTACCCGACGAGGAAGTGGTTGAACGGTGGCGCAATGCGGGCTACAAAACCATCCTCACCGCCGACAATGGCGCGGTCCGTATCCGAGCCGGCCACGATGGGGTTTTCGTGAATCCGTGGCGATAGATCACCGATCCACAAACATCGGCAGCGGGCACTCGGAGAGCAGCTTCTCGGTGATCGAGCCGAAGGCCATCTTCTTCAGCCCCGACACCGAGTGCGCACCTGCCACCAGCAAGTCGGCATCCACACTCTGCACGTACTCGATGATCACCTTCTTCGTGTCGCCGCCCTTGAGGTTCACGAGCGTCGGCTCGAAACCATGCACCTTCACGAACGACTCGGCCAGCTTCAACGTCAGCTCGGACTCAGCGGCGTCCTTGCCGTACACGTTGATCAGATGCAGACTCACGTCCGGGCCGAACGGCCGCGTATACACGAACCCACGCAATGCCCGCGACGACGCCTCGCTACCGTCGTATGCCGCCACCACTTTCTTGATCTTCGTGTAGGAACGGCCTACGACCAGCGTCGGTGCGACCGTGTTCTTGACCACCCGCGCCAGGGTATCCGTCGACTTCTCCGGATGGCCGTAAAAGAAATGCGGCTCCTTTCCGATCACCAACAGATCGTGATACTTCATGTCTTCCACGATCCGCTGAAACGGCACGCCCTCCTCCACAATCTCGAGATGCTTCACACCGGAGTCACCGATCGAACGTTCGAATGTATCGAGCAGCTCGCGCGCCTTCGCCCGCGTCTCCGCCGTCATCTGCTCCCGCAGCTTCTCGGCATAATAAAAGCTGCCGATGCCGCCACCCTTCGTGCCGGACTCGATGCTGCCCAGGTCGACCACCGCCAGACCCGTCACCACCGCGTCGTACCGCTCGGCGATGTCGGCCGCATAACGTGTGGCCACCTGGGTGTCGGAATCGGGGTCGAGCGCGACGAGTATCTTCTTCAACATGGATCCGTCGGGAGATGTCTTCGGTTGCGGCTCCTAAGGTACTGTTCTACGCGATACGTGTAAAAGGAGGTTCGGAGGATTGGCG
>JBFHWK010000352.1:0-3311 GCA_041589075.1 Rhodothermales bacterium | reverse complement strand
GATCCGCGGATTCCTCGGCAGCAACCGCTCGGCTTACTTCGACGAACGCCGAGGCCTCGATGCCAGTGTCTTCGTGTCTCGCGCTGACCTGATAGATACCATCCGTGGGACCGGCGGTGAACAAGCCGTCCTGCGTGATAGATCCACCCGTGGCCAACCACTCGAGCGTGAGCGTGATGATGTCGTCGAATTGGTCGTAGCCCACGGCGGCAAACTGAATGGAGTCGTCCGGAGCGATCACCACCGAGTCCGGTCCTATCGACAGGCGTGACAACATTCTTGCGCCCGACAACAGCGACAGCGACGCCTCTGACGTCTGCGACGGATCGGTGCGTGAAACGGCCGTGAACGTGATCGAAGACTCCGCCGGACCGGCTGACGGCACCATCAATGGGACTTCGAATCCCACACCCAGAGAATCGAGCAGGCCGATCACAACGTCGGCCGGTCCCACATACCACCCGCCTGTTTCCGACACAGAAACGTCGATCACGTCGTCCGGGACTGACCAGTTCTGTACAAAGACCAGCAGCGTATCATTGTCCGCGGCAGGTACATAGACGGGATCCAGCGGCGTCCCGATAACGACGGCCGCCTCTTCGGTCAGCCACCCCGAGTAGTCGACGCCGGCACTGACTTCGTCTCCGGTTCCCGGCCCTTCGCCCGACGGCCCGGAGAAGTTTCCCCACCAGTTGCCCGAGGCCATCACCATGTTCGAGGGGTTCAGATTGTTCAGACCAAGTCCCTCGTTCAGGAAGATGTTGTTGCTTGTTACGGACGCGGTTCCGGAAACATCGAGTGCAATACCATCGCCCGCATCCAGTGAGACGACGTTGCCACGTATCGTAGCGTCGGGACCGACGATGTGAATGCCCGTGGACGCGGATCCGTTGCCGGATACGTCATTCATTGAAACCAGGTGCCGTCCGCGCTCACTATCCGACAGATCGACAATTCCCGCTCCTTTGTTCAACTTGATCTTATTGTTCCTGACATTCGCCTCGTCGACCAGATCGAGATACACTCCATTAAGCTCGTTCGATATAATGCTATTGCCCAGGATTGCGACGGTCTCGGCGTTATCGACGAACACACCATTACCTCGATTGCTCCTGCTCTCCCCGCCGATCTCGTTCTTGCGCAGGTTAATGTAGGTCACATCCGTTGCAAGGATCCCGTCCCCATCATTCTGGACTATCTCGTTGTCGAACGCGACGAACTTGCCGGGCGTACCTTTCAGACGGACACCATGCGTCCGGTTTCGGAAGATCTTGGTGTGCAAGACGCCGACTGTACCCTGTGCTGCAAGGACGTGGACCCCGTGTCCGTCGTTCCAGCCAATCGAGTTGTCCGTCAACCGTATCCGCTCTGATCCATAGCGGATAACGACACCGTCTTCACGGTTTCGCAGTGGGCACGGCGTTGTTTCACCCGCGGCATCGCAGTTACCCTGCGAATCGGTGCCGATGAAGTTATTCTCCAGATTCAGTTTGGCTTCGTGACAACGGAACTCGACGCCTGATTTCAGGCTAGACGATATCGTGTTTCCGGCGACGGTAATCGTACCCTTGCATTGGAAGAGGCTGATTCCATGGCCTGTGTTCGTAATGGATATCCTGCCGGATAGGTCTGTTCCGAACTTGTTGCCCAAGACGCTGAGGTCTGCGGTCGAATTGACAGCGAGTGCCGAGCCACTGCTGATCCCCGCGATAAAGTTGTCTCGAATCTCGGTGAGCTTATCGTCGAAAAGGAAGACTCCCCCAAGGTGACCAGGTGCTACTCGGATCGGTCCGTCTCCCTCATCGTTCAAGCCAATGTGGTTGCGGGTGATTCTTGTCTCGGCGGCTTTTCTAACATCCACCGCATTGCGTGTACACGCAAGGTGATTGTCGTCGATGGTCGTCGAGAAACCACCGCGCACCGTGATACAAGTCCTGTTGAATTTAGTACCGGCCACGAGAGGATCGTCGGTGAGGTTGTTGTCAACGATCTTGTTGTCGCGTAATGCGCTGCCGTCACCTTGTCTGATCTCGATGCCGTGTAGTGTGTTACCAAAAATGGTGTTGTCAACAACCACGTTTGCGGAGGACTCGATCAGTACCCCAACACCGTTTTCATGGATGTGATTTTTATCGCTGATGCGTACCGTCGCCGTCGCTGTTACGTGGACGCCATTGTTAAAGCCGGCAATGCTGAGACCCCGCAGCGTACTAACGCCCTTATCGAAGCGAAGTCCGTATTCTGGGTGGTCAACGCCCCTGATAATCGTGTTTGCCCCGGAATCGTCTATGACGACAGACCGCGTGATCGCCGGCAACGGATTATTTCTGGCAATGGTTATTGGCGGTAATTGCTCGATCGTGATATCGGCGCCGCCGGCCAGCTGGTTGGCCGTCTGGATTGCGGCGGCGAACGTACATTCCGGCACGTCAGATCCAGGTAGCGTCTGTCCTGTGTCGCAAACGCCAATCGGAGCGGCGTGATCACGCCGGTCTTCGTCTGGGGAATTGACTACTAGCGACCGCCTCAGCGGTACGCGTCTACTCTCTAGAGTCAATCCCGAAATGTCCGAGTCCGTAGCCTCGGCATGATAGATTCCTTCGTCAGTCGGGTCATTCACCAGCTGGATCGACGCGCTACCTTCTCCCGTCAGTTCCTGATCGTCTCTGAACCACTTGTAAGACGTCGTGTTATCGGCGCCGCCTACGTCGATCGATAACGTGATTTCTCCGTTGTTGATGCCGCTCTTGACCGGGACTCGCTGCTGGGGCGTTCGTAAGAACTGGTTTCCTCCATTCGCAACATTCACATTGGGCCGAATGTCCTCAAACGTCAATCGGTTGCGGCGCACGTCCAATACTTCGAGGTTGAGCAGGCCGTTCATGTCCGGGAGGTCGACAAAGTCGTTCGAGTCGGCCAGGACGATCTCGATCGAAGCGATCTTGTCGATGGGACCGATGTCCGGACCGAGGTTGTTGTTGCTCAGTGTCAGTACACGCAGTTTGCTCAGGGCGCTGAGGTCGGGCACCGACCCTGTCATCTCGTTTCCGAGGCCAACTCGTACCGTGCCGTCGTCATTCTCGAACGTCACGCCCAGGTCGATGAACTGCAGCTGGGACAGACCGGCGATCCATACAGGAAACGGACCCCTAAGTCTGTTTCCGGAGAGCGAAAGCGTCTGCAGGTCGGTCAACGTGGAAAGATCAGGCAGTACGCCCGAAAGTCCTGCATTCGGATCAGTGGCCGTCTGACTCGCCATTGAGATGTTCGTCAGCGACGTCAGTTGGCCGAGCCAATTCGGGAAATCGCCT
>JBFHWK010000351.1:0-3315 GCA_041589075.1 Rhodothermales bacterium | reverse complement strand
GAGGACTGCGCGATGCTCGAGCTAAACAGGATGGCGTTCGCAAACGGCGTCGACGCGGTTGGAGACGGCGCCTGACCTGACCACATGTCCATACGGTCATTCCTTCGTTCGGTCCGTACGCTCGGGAAGGGTGTTGCCGTCGGGATTTCGGCCGCCGACGAACGATCAGACCCGATCGACTTGTTTCGAGAATGGCTGGCTGCGGCCACGGAATCGGGGCTCGTCGAGCCAACTGCGATGACATTGGCTACGAGCACAGCTGATGGCCGTCCATCGGCGCGCACCGTTCTGTTGAAGGGAGTCGATGACCGTGGCTTTGTCTTTTTCACGAACTACGAAAGTCGCAAGGCTGTCGATCTCGACGCGAACCCCAGAGCTGCGCTCGTCTTCTACTGGCCGCCGTTGCTGCGACAGGTTATAGTTGAGGGCTCGGTCGAACGGATATCGCCAGAAGAGTCGGAGGCGTACTTTAAGACGCGCGCACGGGGAAGCCAACTCGGCGCCTGGGCGTCCCGCCAGAGCCGCGTGTTAACCAGTCGCGGAGAGCTTGTCGAGCGCTACAAGACGTTGAAAGCCGAGTACGAAGGTCGGGAGATCGATCTGCCACCGTTCTGGGGTGGCTATCGTCTCGCACCAACGCGCATTGAATTCTGGCAGGCCCGTCCAAACCGTTTGCACGACCGGGTTCTCTTCGAGCGCAGTGACGGCGTGTGGGTGGCGAGCCGGCTGTATCCGTAGAGGAATGCAAGAAATGGCACAGCTCGCCCCGCGTTAGCCCTTTTCGCCTATCTCAAATTGAGCAAACGAGACTATTGCAATTCAGTCGCAAGACTGGTACAACCGTTTATCGAGGCGTCCCAAACATTTCGCAACGCTCAGGCAATGTCAGGTTCGTTTCTAGGTCGAATGGTGTCTGGAGCAATAATCATAGTCTCCAGCATTGGATGTGTCTCACAGAGTACGTTCTATGTTGGTGAACACACGGATTTCTCGGAGTGCGGAGGATCCGATCTTAACTCGATAACCCCTCAACTCGTGGATTATCTCCGTGATCATGGTTGGACGGGAGTCTGGTTTACAGAACAAAACTCATGGCCGCAGGATCACCAGGAGGAAACCGTTGCGACAGCAGGAATCGACTTCTTGTACGGCGACGATCGCAATCTAACGGCCTTTGCGGGACATGGCTACACCGATCCTCGGTTTGGGCTATCGTACGGTACCGCGCACGCGGGAGAGTGCACCGTCGATATCGACGCCGAGGTCAGGCTTGGAGAGCGCACGTCGTTCGGCGGTAACGGTCAAGCAAGTTTCTTCCTGGTAATGACCAGCTGCACCATGCATTTACCCAAGATGGTTGAGGTCTGGGTCAACAGCTCTGCGACCGTGGGGACCGCGCAGGTTTTTGGTTTCCACGACTCACCCGCCATAAACGATGACGAGCCGCGCCATTTCGTGCGCAATGTGCGCAAGTCCAAGTCGAAGACCAACAAGAGAGAATGGCTCAACAAGATGGACAATTGTGGTCCGTGGTATTGGTTCTGCTCGAACTCACCGATGGTGCTGAGTCTCGGTGAATCTCAGACCCACGCCGACGATATTCATGACGAAGCGAACATCTGGTACAAGCACAGAAATCCCAACATCGATGGTCCCGCCTGGTATTTCTACACGTATATCGATAACGGTAAGGGCCCATGCTTCTAAATCGATTGGTGTGCTTTGTCCTAATCGCATCCTTTCCTGCCTTAAGCCTGACGGGGCAATTGTGGGCACAGGACCCACAAGATGTCTTCCTAGAGGAAATATCGTCAGTGCCTACGGGCGATAGCCTGGTTGCGTTCGAAATCGAAACAACGCCAATAACCGTCGACGAGGCAACTCGGCTTCTGGAGAATGCCATAGCGATTGTGCTGAGTGTTGAGAGTATCTCGGAGCGGGATATTCGGGACCTACGGGAGACGATTCAGGCCGATGCTGAAACGGTAGAGGGCAACCTCCGATCGGTTCCGACAGTAGAGTTCGAGTTAGACCTGCGCGCGCGGCGTCTTGACGTTACAAACGATGATCCCCCTCGAGCCCCGGGTGAAAGTGGAGGCATTAGATCCCAGGAAAATGCTGTCGAACTGGCACTGGCTATAATTGAGCGCCTGCATGACAAGGGCATCATCGACAGGGCGCAGTTTGATCTTGCCGAACCCCAGCTTGGGCAACAAAAGACGGGTTCTGGTCAGGTCGGCAAGCCCTACGAACGTGCGAACGAAACCGTAGTCGATTACCGGGTGACTTTCAAGCGGGTGATTAACAAGATTCCGGTTGTCGGGTCTTACGTTCGAGTTGTTTTGGATCGCGGTGGGGGTGTTACGCAGCTCAATCTGAGTCTGAGGCAGCTGAGAGGCGAACGCAGAGACGGTGCGTGGTGGCCGACCGGCACCGGCATCTTGGTTCCTATAGATCGATCTCCTGAGGAGGCCAAGAAAGAGCTGCGTGAAAAAAGCGGTTTGGCTGCGTCATCGCGGCTTCACGTCGAACGTTGGGGAGTAGCGTACATCGACACCGGGATGCCGGATCAAGAGTACCTTCAGCCGGTCTATGTATTCCTCGCAACGACGTTGACGGAGACAGAACGCGGCACAATCGCTGGTAGAAAGGGTGTGCGCATTGTGCCTGCCTCGTCTGTAACTCTTGAGCCACTCTCATTCGATCCCCTTCGACCAGATGGGCCGGAGCGGGTTCGGCCTCGCGGTGACGCGCGGCGCTAACTGCACACTCGCAGACTCAGGACGCACCCCCGGCTGCGACCATCGTTGTAGCGGCATCCACCGGCTAGAACACCTCGGGCACAAACTTCTGATGCGTCTGGCTCGGCCGCACATACCCCGTATCCTCCTGCCTGGGAGGAAGCTTGATGGGCTTCGGCCGAATGTCCTCGTAGTGAATCAGCGACAGTAGATGGTGAATGCAGTTGAGTCGGGCCCGGCGCTTGTTGTCCGCGTTTACGACGTACCACGGTGCCTCAATCGTATCGGTGTAGACAAACATCTGATCCTTCGCCCGGGAGTATTCGACCCATCTCTGGCGTCCGGCGAGGTCGACCTTGCTGAGCTTCCATCGCTTGGTGCGGTCGTCGATACGCGCCTGGAATCGCCTCTCCTGTTCATCATCAGACACTGAGAACCAGTACTTGATGAGTTGAATGCCCGATCGCACGAGCATGCGCTCGAACTCGGGACAGGCTCTGAGAAACTCGAGGTACTCCTCTTCGGTGCAGAAGCCCATCACGTGCTCCACGCCCGCGCGATTGTACCAGCTGCG
>JBFHWK010000350.1:0-3319 GCA_041589075.1 Rhodothermales bacterium | reverse complement strand
TCAGATGGGCGGATGGTTCCGCCGGGACATCGGGTCGCTGAACGACCTGCGTGGCATCAAGATGCGCATCCCGGGATTGGGCGGCCAGGTCATGGACCGCCTCGGCGTGAACGTCCAACTCATCTCAGGGGGAGAAATCTACCCGGCGCTCGAGCGAGGTGCGATCGACGCGACCGAATGGGTGGGACCGTACGACGACGAGAAGCTCGGCTTTCACAAGGTGGTCAAGAACTACTACTACCCCGGGTGGTGGGAGCCTGGACCGGGGCTCACGTTCTACGTAAACCGCAAGGCATGGGACGAACTGCCGGCGACATACAAGGAGGCACTCGAGTCGGCGGCAGCGGAAGCAAACGTGCGCATGCTGTCGAAATACGACGCTCAGAATCCACCGGCACTGCGCCGGCTGGTAGCGGCCGGGGTCGTGCTCAAGCCCTTTCCCGGTGACGTTATGGACGCCGCGAAAAGGGAGGCCTTCGCCGTCATGGAAGAGCATGCCGCAGCGGATCCGCAGTATCGAAAAGTCTACGAGTCGTTCAAGTCTTTCCGCGAGGACTCGTACAGGTGGTTCGGCACGGCTGAACTGGCGTTCGAGCAGTACGCGTTTACGGAGGGGACGTGACCCAAATCCGATCCATTTAACGAATGACGATCGAAAGGGACATGTCGGCGATTCGCCGCCTCTACGATGAGATAAACGACGTCCTGTCGATGGACCAGGCCGTCCGAGATCTTGTCGTTCCAAAAGTATCAGCGTGGACACCCATCGAGCAGATTGCGCACGTGTCGAAGGCAAACCGATGGGTCCTGTCCAGCCTTGTTGCAATACTCACACGGGGAATGCACTTTGAAGAAAGTGGAAGGCCGACGGCTGTCGGTCGTTTTGTACTTGGCACCGGCTTTATCCCTCGCGGCATCGGGAAGGCACCGTCTGCTGCACAGCCTGACACGCCGGTCAAGATCGATCGTCTTCGAGATACCATCGAGACTCAGATGAGGCACCTGGACACGATCTACGCCGAACGTCAGGAGGCGGCGCGGTCCCGACAGCAATTTCGTCACCCGGTCTTTGGCTTTCTAACCCCGCGACAGTGGATCCGTTTTGTTCACGTGCACACGAAGCACCACATGAAGATTGTCCGCGACATCCTTATCGAATCGTGAGCGCCGTCGAGCACACAATTGACGTTCGGCGAAGCGCACGATACTTCACGCTCGGCGACGACGAATCGGACGAAGTCTGGCTCGTGCTGCACGGCTATGGCCACCTTGCGGCCGAGTTCATAGAGCACTTCGGCTCCATCTCTGAAGAATGCTTCGTAATCGCACCCGAGGGTCTTTCACGGTTTTATTCTCAGGACCACAAACGTGTCGGGGCGTCGTGGATGACGCGCGAGGACCGCGAGGCCGAAATTGCGGACTACCTCGTCTATCTGGATGCAGTGCATCTCCAGGCATGTCGCAAGAATGCACGCCTGACGGTACTCGGTTTCTCACAGGGAGCACATACGGCCTGTCGGTGGGCGGCTTCGGGCCCGAAGGTAGATCGATTGATTCTGTGGGGCTCCGGGCTACCGAAGGATTTGAACGAACGAGGACTTCTGAAGTCCGTCGGCGACACGGGCATCACGATCGTGGTCGGATCAGGCGACAGGTATCTAGGCGAGGAAGACCTTGAGGCGGAAGTCGAACGAGCGAACGAGATGGGGATTCAGGCCCGCATTGTCCGGTTTGACGGAGGCCATGAAATCGACGCCGAGGTACTTGAACGCGTCGCGTCGGGACACTAGGCAGGCGTTTGGGGTGGCTGGTCGGCGGATCGAACGCTGGGGCTCAGGTCATCATCTACCTCACCTTTCCAGATACTGGGAAAGAAGTAGCTGATCAGAAGCAACAACGCTCCAAGTCCGATGAACAGTACGATGCGCCAAACGGGATCGAGCTCCGCCAGGTCGACGATGAACAGCTTCAATACAACCAGCCCCAATGTTGCGAGCCCAGACTGTCGTACGAAGTCCCTGTCTATGCGCCACCCTACGACAATCAATGTAACGGCCAGGATTCCCCATGCGGTTGTCACGTAGGCTTCGCCTTCAGCCATTTGCGAGAAGTCGCGCCACAACCATCCGAGGAGTGCGAGGTGCGCGGCAACCGCGTACACGATCCGTACGATTCGGTGCGCAAAAAAACGTAGTGAGCCCACTGCGAGCATTATACATGCCACGTCTGCAAGTGAGCGGCCGTTGATCAGGGGTGGTTGAACCGGGTTTGATTCGGCGACGCGGCTAAGAACTGCCAGCATCACACCCGCGAACATAAGGTGGGCCACCGTACGCAGCGCTTCGTTGCTGCGAACGGACGTGACGAAGTGCAACGCTGTGGCTTGCAAACCAAGCGCAACGAGTGTGAGCGAGTCGTCTGTGAAGAGATCGAACCACGCCAGCGCCAAAAGCAAGGCGCCTGCAACACCGTATCCGGAACTCGCATGCGCCTCGTCGTCACCGCTGATCAACACAAACGCTGACCAATAGCCCGTTGCTGCAACGACTTCGATCGCTCCCCAAGCAACCGAAGAAATGTCCCACACGCCTTTTGATATCGCCAGTGCGATAAGTGGCGAGACGACCGTGAGCCATAGCGCCGGACGATCCACAAGCACTCCGTATCCCTGTGAGCCGGGTGGAAGTGGCCAGTGACCCGGATCGCGCCGGCGAACGAATTCGCGAACCGACGGCACGACTCCGAAGGCTCCAAGACAGAACAAAACTCCAACCTGGTACACGGTTCGGTCGACGACAGGCACATAGCCGACTGCCGTTATCTCAGACCAAACGTACGATAGAACCGCCCATCCGCCTGCCGCCGTCACGGTAATGAGCCATCGCCAGCCGCGGAAGAAATAGATAGCGACTGCGCCTGCCGACACAAGACACGTGTAGATCACGAGCCAGAGCGTGCTGCTGTCTTCGACAAAGAGAATAAACGGCGTCCCAAGGCCACCTGCCGTTGCAATCAGGGCGAGCACGACATCTTCCTCCCGAACGGAGAGAAAGAATGATGTGGCCGTCGTAATGACCATCAGAAGAAAAGCGACTTCGTACGACACGAACGCGTACAGCTGAAAGGCGGCAAAGATCGTGATGTAGAATGTGGCTATGCCGCCACCTATGAGTACGCGAGCAAACGGTCGCCGCTTTGATACGATGCGCAGGCCTGCAAGGAGAAGAAAAAGGCCGAGCGAAAACCCGAACGCGATGCGCACGGGCGGCGTGATCCAACCCTTGTCGACACCGAACTTGAAAAGGAATGCCAGTCCGAT
>JBFHWK010000349.1:0-3322 GCA_041589075.1 Rhodothermales bacterium | reverse complement strand
GCCGGCACGGGTCGACTCGGCCTGCAGCTTCGAAGGATCATCAGGGAAGATCGTGAACTGAGTCCGTGTCGGTCCGTAGGGCACCGCCGTGAACGCCAGCAGGTTGATGCCGATCTCGGCGAGCAGCGACAGGACGCGATAGCCTTCGCCCGGCTGGTCCTGAACAGACGCGTAGAAGTATTGAACGCCTCGAAATTTGTATGCCATTGCTACCTCGGAAGCGAATGGTCGTCTTTTGGATGAGGTTAGGTGTTGCGCCGGTGTGAGGCAATCCGCACCGGCGCTTTTGATGATGAACAAGACCGCGGGGTGTCTTAGCGGCGCTGACCGACAGAGGTCATGAAGTGCCGGCCCCGAGCCACGTTGCCGAGAAACGAGACGTTCTGCGGCTGCGAACGCGACATCCCCGGCATGCACAGACATGTGGCGCATCCGTCGCGGCCGGTCCAACTCACATTCAGACAGGAAACGGCGATTCCGCGGCCGAAACATGGATTGAGGTCGGACCGATGAAATCGAACCTGGTTGATTTCTTCTTGAAGCTCTACGACAGGATGACCGCCAACCGGGTCGTCGTGATGGTCGTGGCGGGTGTCGTCATCGCGACGAGTTCTTCGTTCCTCATGCGCGTCGAGCTCGACATGTCTTTCAACCCCTTCTTCTCGAACGATCCGATAGACAATGAGACTACCGAGCGTCTCCAGAAAGAGTTTGGCACTCGGCTCGGCGCATACATCGGTGTCGTAATCGAGCGCGAGGATGCCATTACCGCATCGTTTCTTCCGGCGCTCGATGCACTATCTGCCGACGTCGAGCGAATCGATCACGTTACCGAGGTGATCAGCCTGGCCAGGTTTCCGATTCCGGCCTGGCATGCGGGCGGCGCCGGTACGACCGAGCTATTTGGATCCGCAATGGATCCCGATGTCGACTCCCTCTGGTCGGAGCGCTCCACGAGCGACGTCGTGCGCGGCGTCATTCTCTCCCGAGACGGGTGCAAGACACTCCTGCTCGCGCGTCTCGGCTTGCCGATGAATGATGCACCGGGCAGAGCCGTGGTCATCGGCGAATTCAAGGATACGGTACGTGCCCACCTGCAGGATGAGGTGACGCTCCGATTTGTCGGCTACTCGGTGGTCGAGGAGATCTTCTCCGGCATCGTTCTGCGAAGTCTCGCGCAGACGTTCGCGCTGACCTTTCTGACGCTCATGGTACTCCTGTGGATTGTGTACAGGAGGGCCGCGCTCGTCAGCGCCGCGCTCATCGGCGTCTCTGTTGCGACACCGGTGAGCATCGGAGTGATGGTCCTGATCGGTCAGAAAGTGACGATGATAAACAGCATCGTACCGGTCGTCATCATGATTATCGGAGCGGCCGATGCGATCCACATGATCCAGTCGTTCCTCGCGCTCAGACAGCGGACGGACAAGCCCGACGCAATCCGCCGAATGTTCGGAGAGACCGGGCTGCCTTGCATGCTCACGACCGTCACGACGGCCTGCGGATTCCTCGGGCTGACAATCGCCAGGATCGACGCGATCCGGGATTTCGGCATGAACGTGGCGATCGGTGTTGTGATCGTATGGATCTTCAACCTTGTGTTCATTCCGGCCCTGCTGTCATGGGTCCGCGACAGCCGACTCGAAGCGTCCGAGGCAGTTGCAGGCAGCGCCCAGCGCTGGGCTGTTGCCAACGCCGGCTTTGTGGTCAAGCTGCGAACGGCGATCGTGGCCGGATTCGTCGTGCTGGTCGCCGTTGCTGCGGGTTCGGTGCACAAACTGGATCTGAACCAGTATGTGAACGGCGAGGTGTCGCCCGACACGCCGATGCGCGCAGACCAGCTTGTCCTTGAGCGTGAATTCGGTGGCTTCCTCGGTCCGGAAATCGCCGTCGCTCGGCGGGATCTTGAGCCGTTCGAGTGGGCGCGCGACGTCGCCACGCTAAGATCCCTCGAGAAGGCGGTCAGCGACATACCCGACGTCGATCGTGTCGAAAGCGTGCTCGATTTTATTCCCGACGGGCTTCCTCCCCAATTGATCGGGGCCGGAATCACCGGCCTGCGCAAAAGCGAGCGCCTGGGTATTCGGATGCGGACCCTCATCGACCAGCGCCAGACGCGTGTTTCCTTCACAGTCCACGTCTCCGACAACGGCACAAAACGGTCTGAGGCCGTGATAGACCGAATTCGTGACGTGGCCGAGGTCACGCTCGGGACTGAGTATGTGGCCACGCCATATGGTGGCTGGTACCTCGGTCAGACCGGGATGCAGAACGTGTCGCGCGACATGCTGATGAGTTTCGCGACATCGATGCTGCTGGTGCTTCCGATACTGGCGTTTGCATTGGGCAGCGTGCGGCTGTTCGTCGTCAGCCTGATACCCAATCTGATGCCGATGGTGTTTGCGCTGGCGTTTTCGGTGTGGGTGGGTATACCGATCCGGATCGGGACGGCCATGGTCTTGGCGATCGCATTCGGCATCGCCGTCGACGACACGATACACATGATGATTCGTCTCAAGGCGGAGCATCGCGCCGGTCACGGTCCGGTTGCCTCGGTGATGGTGGCGACGGCGCACACCGGTGTGGCCATCCTCTACAGCTCGATCGTACTCATCGCCGGCTTCCTGACGATGCTGGTGAACGACGTCTTCGCGATACAGGACATGGGTGTTCTTGCGGCGGCCACGTTGCTGATTGCGTTCCTGTCGGACGTGTATCTGGCGCCGGCGCTGTTCCTGATGTCGGCTGGAAGCAGACGGCGACCGGTGACGGCTGCGACGAAGGCTGCCGGGTTCATGTTATTGGTGGTACGGTGCGGGCAGCTGTGGCTGGTGAGGGAGTCGAACCCCCGTACGACGATGGCCGGTGGTGGTGCTCGACTTATGGACGGAGGGCCTACTTCTGCAGCGTGGTGCCGGCCGACTCGTAGTCCTCGGCTCGAACGTACAGGACGTGGCCGTAGCTCCCCTTTCCGTCGGACACGCCCGACGACGCGTAGACGTTGACCCCCGCCTCAAAGAGCTGTCAGTGTATGCCGGCGAGGGCAGAGCTCGGATTACTTGACCACCACCATTCGCTTGGTCTCCACGAAGTCCTCTGCCGAAAGGCGGTAGAAGTAAACGCCACTCGGTAGCCGTTCCGCGTCGAACAAAATCTCGTAAGTTCCCGCTGGTTGCGTTCCGGATGCGAGGACGCGCACGTGCCTACCCAGGACATCAATCACAGCCAGCGTTACGTCCGTTGGACGTTGGAGGTCATACGAGATCGTGGTTGTCGGATTAAAGGGGTTGGGGTAGTTCTGGTGAAGCGCCGTGGAGCGGGG
>JBFHWK010000348.1:0-3336 GCA_041589075.1 Rhodothermales bacterium | reverse complement strand
CTCAATTTTGAAATCCAGGATGAAGCGAGCCGTGCCCAACGTCGCGAACGCGACAATAAGTACAATGACGGCTGTGTTTGGAGATATTCTTCTCATCGGTCTCGCCTGACGATTTGATTCTTGCTGTGCAATGTCACTGACCATTCAAACGACGAAGGTGGTGCAAGTATTGTGCGGAGTCGCAATCGACTGCCTGCTCGGCGAAACCGGATGATGCGGGAAGGAGTCGCGGTGAGCTCGTATGATCACGTGATCGTCGCGAACGAGACCGATATCCCCCACATCATTCTGCGGGCGAAGCGGGCAAGCGCAAGTGGGGCCTAAGCTTACGCTGGTGAGCCTAGCGTGCGTTTAGAAAAACAAAAAAAGCCCACCCCGCTCATCGCAGGGTGGGCATTCTTTGTAGTGGAGATGCCGGGAGTCGAACCCGGGTCCGAATGGTCTAACAAGCAGACCTCTACGTGCGTAGCCGGTCTATTCGCGTGTCGCTATGACGGAAAGCCGACCGTCTCGGGCACCTTCATAGCCTAGGCTGATTGGATTTCGCCGCTCCGGAACAGCCGGATCCGGAAACGGCTAGTCTTCCTTTGACGATGCCCCTTCCCCCCGCCGGAAGACAGGCAGAGAGAGGAACAGATGGCGCTATTTAAGCGGCCATCGCGTACGAGTAATCGTTCGCATTTACGTGTTTCCCGGTAGGATTTACGAGCATACCAGGACGCTCGACACGCAGTCTGATGCCGGATTCCATCCGTCGAATCCATGTCATCCCCAGTACCGAAAAGAACAGCACCTACGTTACCATCACCCGCAAAAACGGTTCCAGTCAGCCGTCGCGCGACTTCTTGTCGCGCTCCATCGAGGAGCCGATCGCGTACAGGCCCTGCGACTCAAACGCGGCCCGCAACTCGGGTAGTATCGTCCGCCGAAGCCTCCGCTTGAAGTAGGGCATCTTGCGCCGCGTACCCGTGAAATAGCGGCGGTACGGATGCACGAACACGCGCACAAGCCGATCACCCAACGGCGCGATCTCCAGGGAGACCTCGATGCGGTACAGGCCCCATCGCCGGACCGTCACCGTGTCGGTTGCAATGACGTGCGGCGCATCCGTCTCGACCACCTTCCACCGCGTCTGCGCGATCGCGGCGCGTATCTTCTCGCGCACGTCGACGTCGCCCGACGTCCGCACGTCGAAGTCCCGGTACAGTGGCGAGATCGACGGGGCGCACGCCGCCAGCGCCGGCAGCACGCATGCGATAATCAGATACTGTAGGGTCCTATACACGAAGATGTTTGTCGGCCCGGCGCCGTTTCGGTGGTTTTTCGAGTAGACACAGATATCAAATCTCTGTCCAAAAAGAAAGCCAGGTAGCCATGCTCACCCTACACGACTACCTGGCGACGGACGCGCTGTGGGCGCGTATCCGCGTGTGACTCCGGCGAACGGAGGCATTGCCGGAGCCCCAAGTCGGTAATTGCAATTCGCGTGCCCGGGTACCTCGGAGGGCCGCCGTTCACCGTTTATCTGTTTGCCGGACGCCGGCCAATTCGCTTATTTTCCATCGTTTGGTTCCACCGATCTGATCGGCCGTTTGGCGACGGAAACTGGAGGCGCCGCGCCCCAAACGGCAGGATCTGTCAGCAGAGGATTGCATGAACGACACCGTAACGAAGAAGGTATTCGCGCTCATCGCTGACTACGCAGATACCTCCCCGGGACAGATCACGATGGAGACGACCTTCGAGGAGTTGGGGCTGGACTCGGTCGACGGCCTCAGCATCATGGCCGAGCTTGAGGACGTCTTCGACGTGTCCCTACCGAGTGACGATGTCCTGGGGATGACGCGGGTCGGTCAGGCGGTTACGGCATTTCAATCGCACCTCGCACCGGAACGGCGCGTCAACGGAAGCTCCGAATCCTAACGCCTGTGAGCCATCGCCGCGTCGTCGTCACCGGTATCGGCGCCGTATCCACTTTCGGCAGCGGCGTGCAAGCGCTCTGGGAGGGACTGAGCAGTGGGCGCTCCGGTATCGCTCGACTGCAACACGTCAATCCGGAGCTTCTGAGCTTCACGAACGGCGCCGAAGTGCGGGACTTCCGTCCGGAAGACCACTTCGAAAAGAAACAGCTTTTCTATCTGGATCGCTTCTCGCAGTTTGGTCTCGTGGCCGCGCGCGAGGCGATCGGCAATGCCGCCGTCGACTGGACAGACGACATGCGCGCGCGGGTCTGTGTCGTAACAGGGTCCAGCATCGGCGGGCAAACCACCACGGATGAGTCCTTCCACCAGTTCTACGCAGAGAAAAAGACGCGTGGACGGCCGCTCGTCATCCCGCGGGTGATGCCGAACGCCGCGGCAAGCCACATCTCTATCGAGTACGGCGTCACAGGTCCCGTGTACACGCTGTCGACGGCGTGCTCGTCGTCCAACCACGCGATCGGTCACGCGTTCTGGATGGTGCGGAACGGTCTGGCAGACTACGCGATCACGGGTGGCAGCGAGGCGCCGTTCAGCTACGGCAACCTCAAGTCGTGGGAGGCGCTGCGCGTAGTGGCACCGGAAACGTGCCGACCATTTTCGAAGAACCGCAATGGAATGATACTCGGAGAGGGAGGAGCGATGCTCTTTCTCGAGACGGCGGAGTCAGCACGTGCACGGGGCGCAAAGATCTACGGTGAAGTCGTCGGGTTCGGTATGTCGGCCGATGCAACGCATCTGACGCATCCCGCGCCGCGTGGCGCCTCGGAAGCGATGGAGCGGGCCCTTTTGGACGCGGGCGTCGATTCGTCCGCCGTCGGTTATATCAACGCTCACGGTACCGGTACACCCGCCAACGACGCGATGGAGACGAAGGCCATTCGAGCGACGTTCGGCCAGCACGCAGACACGCTCGCGGTCAGTTCCACGAAGTCGATGCACGGGCACGCTCTTGGAGCCGCCGGCGCGATTGAAGGAATCGCAACCATTCTCGCTCTACACGACGGGATTTTACCGCCGACAGCAAACTACGAGGAGCCCGACCCCGACTGCGACCTCAACGTGCTTCCAAACGACTCGGTCGCGTCGGATGTCGAGTACGCGCTTTCAAACTCCTTCGCGTTTGGCGGTCTTAACGCCGTGCTCGTGTTTCGCAAGTACGTCGCTTAGCGGCCGTCAGCTTCCGCTCCAGCGAAACAGGCTGGCGCCCCAACCCCATGTCGCACCTTCGATCGAGGGGAGGAGGATGATGTTGCCGGGATGTATGCGGCCCTCCTCGTACAGTTCGTTCATCGCGACGTACACCGCTGCGGAGGGGACGTTGCCGGCTTCGGAGAAATTCGTGAAGACCTTCTCG
>JBFHWK010000347.1:0-3337 GCA_041589075.1 Rhodothermales bacterium | reverse complement strand
GCCTGCTCGTGCTGCGCCGAGCGGGCATATCATCAGCGGCCACACCCGAAACATGAAGGGGCGTTTCCTTGCCACGTCGGCGTTCGTCGGCCTTATCCAGCTCTTGTGTCTGACCGCTGCGCCCGGTCAAACGGCTTCCTCGGATCACGTCGCCGCCAAGGACAACACACAGTCGCCCGAGGTTCGAGCGGATGCGGCGGCTATCAAGGTTGCGAGGATCTCCTCGGAGATAGACATCGACGGGCGTCACGACGATCCAGCGTGGACCGGAGTAGCGGTGATCACGGACTTCGTCCAGCGGGATCCCGAGCAGGGCGCGGCGCCGACACAGCGAACCGAAGTGCGGATCGCGTACGACGACGAGGCTCTCTACGTCAGCGCACGGATGTACGACAGCGCGCCGGACTCGATTGTTGCGCGACTCGGCCGGCGCGACAACCGGCTCGACTCGGACGACTTCGTGGTGTACCTCGATCCGTTTCGTGATAAGCGCACGGGTTATTTCTTCGGTATCAACGCCGCTGGAACACTGCGCGACGGCGTGCTCATGAATGACGACTGGGACGACGAGGACTGGGATGGCGTGTGGCAGGGCAAGGCCGTGATCGATGACGAGGGCTGGTGCGCCGAGTTCAAGATTCCGTTCTCGCAGCTTCGCTTTCGCAAAGGAGAGAACGCCGAGTGGGGCATCAATCTTCGCCGCAGCATCGCGCGTAACAACGAGTCGATCTACCTGGTCTACACGCCGCGAAACGAAAGCGGGTTCGTATCGCGCTTTCCGGCGCTCTCGGGACTGAGCGGGATCTCACCGCGCCGGCAAGTCGAGGTCGTCCCGTATGTGACGACGCGCGCCGAGTTTCTCGATCACGACGAAGGCGATCCGTTCAACGACGGCTCCCGCATCTCGCCGGAGGTGGGCGTTGACTTTCGCGTGGGCGTGACCAGTAATCTCACGCTCAACGCAAGCGTCAACCCCGACTTCGGTCAGGTGGAAGTCGATCCGGCCGTCGTGAATCTCAGTGACGTCGAGACGTTCTTTCCGGAGAAGCGGCCCTTCTTTATCGAGGGCAACAGTGTGTTCCAGGGTTTCGGCCGCGGCGGCGCCAGCAACAACTGGGGCTTTAACTTCAGCAATCCCAATTTCTTCTACTCGAGGCGCATCGGGCGGGCGCCACAGGGCAGTCTGCCGGACAACACGTATGCGGAGCGAATCGACGGTGCGCGCATTCTCGGTGCTGCCAAGCTGACGGGTCGGCTCGGCGGCGGCTGGAACGTTGGTACGATCCAGGCGCTCACGGAGCGGGCGGTGGCCGACATAGTGCTCGACGGCGATCGGGCCGACGCCGAGATCGAACCGTTTGCGTACTACGGCGTGAATCGTGTGCAGAAGGAGTTCGCCGACGGGCGCCGTTCGATCGGCATCCTGTCGACAATGGCGCTGCGCGATTTCAGAGACGACCGTCTGCGCTCGGAGATCAACGAGTCGGCCTTTGTGTGGGCGGCGGACGGCTATACGTTTCTGGATCGTGACAAGACGTGGGTGTTGACCGGCTGGGCCGGCCTCTCGCGTGTGGCAGGCACCGCCGAACGCATCACCGCGCTGCAGACGGACTCGAGGCATTATTTCCAACGCCCGGACGCCGACTACGTGAGCGTCGACAGCACGGCGACGTCACTAACCGGAACCGCGGGGCGGCTGGCGCTCAACAAACAGCGTGGTCAGTTTACGCTTAACGCGGCGCTGGGATATTACAGTCCGTCGTTCGACGTCAACGACCTAGGCTTTCTCTTCCGCTCCAATATCATCAACGGGCATCTGGTTCTCGCATATCAGTGGACGGACCCGGGAAGCTGGTACCGCCGAATATTTGCGCATGCCGCCGCCTTCAACTCGGCAGACTTCGATGGCAACACGACATGGCGTGGGGTGTGGACCGGCAACTTCATCCAGTTTCTGAATTATCACGAGCTGTGGTTCAACATTGCGTACAACCCGGAGACGGTGAGCAACCGGCTGACGCGGGGCGGACCGCTGACCGTGCAGCAGCCGGGTCTCGAACTCGGCGTCGAGTACGATACCGACAGCCGAAAGCAGTTTGTCTTCGAAATCGGAGGATTTGGTTATTGGCAGGCTGACTCCTACAACTCGCAATTATACACGGAGATCGTCTGGCAGCCGGCGGCGAACGTGCGACTAGCCGTGCAGCCTCGCTTAAGTTGGAACAACGAGTTCGCACAGTGGGTGGGGTCTTACGAAGATCCTTTTGCGGAGCGAACTTTTGGCCGTCGGTATGTTTTCGCCGAGCTCGATCAGATGACAGTCTCCTCGAGCATTCGGCTGAACTGGACGTTCACGCCCACGATGAGCCTGCAGCTCTTTGCACAGCCGCTGATCTCGTCGGGCGATTACCATCATTACAAGGAGCTGGTCGCGCCGAAGACTTTCGACTTTCTGACCTACGGCGAGGGTGGATCGACTTTCGATCCGGCGACTCTGGTCGCCGATCCGGATGGTGACGGGCCCGCAGACCCGCTTGAGCTGCCGAACCTAGATTTCAACTTCCGCTCACTTCGCGGGACGGCTGTGCTGCGCTGGGAATTCCGTCCGGGATCGACGCTCTTTCTGGTGTGGACGCAGAGCCGTTCCGACTTCGAGGAACTGGGCCGGCTCGATTTCAGGCGGTCCGTCGGGGAGCTGTTTGGTGCGAAGCCCGACAATATCTTCGCCGTCAAGCTGACGTACTGGCTCAGTCGCTGACGTTGGTCGACGTGGGTACCGGAGCGTCGGACGTATACTGTTTGCGCAGGGCGGCTACCCGATTCTCGACTTGAAGGGTCAGCACGCTGTCGGCGATGAGGTCGAGTGCATGCTCGTAGTCCGCGATCGCGTCATCGTAACGCTCCAGCACCTCGTAGACCCAGGCCCTGTCTAGCCGGTGCACGTACACCTCCGGGTGAAGGGTTATGCACCGGGTGTGGTCCTCGAGAGATTCCTCGAACCGGTTCAGGTAGTAGAGCGCGATAGCGCGCCAGGTGTATGCGCGCACTTGATCCGCGTCGTTCAGGTCCGACGTTGCAGTGACCAGGTCGAAGTCGTCGACGGCCAGTTCATACTGATGTAGAGAGACATGGCTGGCGCCGCGGAAAAAGCGCGCCCAGGTGTGAAACGGATCGAGCCCAATCGCCCGGTCGAAGTCGGGGATGGCATCCTCGAACCGTCCGCGCTGCCAGCGAATCCGACCGCGCTTGTAATACGCTTCCGTCTGTTCGGGGTCGAGTCTGATCGCCTCGTCATAGTGATCGAACGCCGTGCGCAGGTCCAGTTTCGAGAGCGCCT
>JBFHWK010000346.1:0-3354 GCA_041589075.1 Rhodothermales bacterium | reverse complement strand
TGTTCGCGGCAACGGGGACGGCAGTCGCCTGATCGTCGTCGGGGCGCACTATGACCATCTCGGCCTTGGCGGGCCGGGATCGCTGGACCCCGATTCGAACCAGCCACACAACGGAGCCGACGACAACGCGTCCGGAACAGCGGTGCTGGTGGACCTCGCAAGGAACGTGAAGGCGATGGCCAGTGAACTGCCTGCGGACGTCGCCTTCGTAGCGTTTGCCGGCGAGGAAATGGGGCTGCTCGGTTCCGACCACTTCGCCGAGAATGCTCCGTTTGATCTGGCCAATGTCGTCGCGATGCTGAACTTCGACATGGTGGGGCGCCTTCGCGAGGGTAAGCTGCAGGTCTTCGGAACGGAGACCGCAACCGAGATTTCCGACGTTCTCGACCGCGCCGTCGATGGATCGGGACTCACGCTAAGTCGCGTGGGCGACGGGTACGGGCCGAGCGATCACACGTCGTTCTACGCGCGCGGCGTTCCGGTCCTGCACCTCTTCAGCGGTACGCACTCGGAGTACCACCGTCCCGAGGATGACTGGCAACTCATCAATGCAGAGGGCATGGTCGCCGTCGGTGAGTTTGCACTGCGGATCATTACAGATCTGGCGAAGCGTGACGAGCCGCTCACCTACGTCGAACAGCAGCGCCCGCAAAGAGGCGGCGGTGGTTATGGACCATACCTGGGCACGATACCCGACTTCGGTGAGGTGGAAGGTGGCGGACTCAGGCTGTCGGGTGTCCGATCCGAGAGCCCGGCCGCGACAGCCGGCCTGCAGGGAGGCGACATCGTTCTTCGATTCGGCAGCAAGGAGGTTCGCGACATCTACGACTACACGTACGCGCTTCGCGAACACGCGCCGGGCGACTCGGTAAAGATTACGGTGCGCCGCGAGGGAGAGCTCCTGGACGTCGTCGCGGTACTCGGACAGCGGAACTAGGACACTCAGCGTCGTCACACGGGGCCCCGCGATGGAATATCTCCGCACTTTCACGGGTCTAATATTCGATCCATAAACCATGTTCGGGCCCGTACCGGCCCGATTTAGAAGGGAATGAAGAAGCTGGCCCTGGTAACCGCACTTGCCGCGGTCGCAGTGGGGACCTGGTGGTTCCTGGGCAAGGATCGGGACGCGACCGTCGCCCCGTATCGATTCGTTACCATCGAGCGCGGAGACCTCGAATCAACGGTGGCCGCAACGGGTACGCTCGGCGCCGTCAAGACGGTACAGGTCGGTACGCAGGTCTCCGGACAGATCCAGGAAATCTTTGTTGATTTCAACGACCGCGTACGCAAGGGTCAACTGATCGCCCGTATCGATCCCACCCTCCTTCAACAAAACGTCAGGGACGCGGAGGCGCGTCTCGAGCGCGCCCGCGCGGAGGTAGGACAGCGTCAGTCCGACTACGACCGAAATCTGAAGCTGTACGAAAGCCAGGCCATTACGGAGAGCGAGTTCAGCACTGTCAAGTACAACCTTGCCGTTGCCGAGGCCGACATGAAGAGCACGGAGATCAGCCTCGAGCGAGCAAAACAAAACCTCGCCTACACAAACATCTATTCGCCGATCAGCGGCGTGGTCGTGGAACGCAACGTGGACGTCGGGCAGACTGTCGCGGCAAGTCTGGCGGCGCCCCAGCTCTTCCTCATTGCCGAGGACCTCGCGCGTATGGAGATACTCGCATCGGTCGATGAAAGCGATATCGGCCGCATCACCGAAGGACAGACGGCGCGATTTACCGTACAGGCGTACACGGACGACGTGTTTACGGGTACCGTGCGTCAGGTGCGATTGCAGTCGACCATGCAGGAGAACGTCGTGAACTACACCGTCGTGATCAACGTCACCAACGATGACGGCAGGCTCCGGCCTGGCATGACGGCAACCGTAGATTTCCTGGTCGAGACCGCGCGCGACGTCCTCATGGTCTCGAACGCAGCGTTGCGATTTCGACCTACCGACCGAATGATCGCGGCCCTGCGTGAACGCCGCCAACAGAATCGCGAAAACATGCCGGACTCGATCCGGCAGCGCATCGCCGAGCGGCGCGGCACGCCTGACGGAACGCGCGGCACAAACGGTCCGCCGGGTGGCGGGGATTTTGGCGGATTCGGCGGATTCGCGGGCGCCTCAGACGCTACCATGCTCTGGTACCTCGATGAAACCGGCGAGCCAGTGGCCACGCGCGTACGAAGCGGTATAAGTGACGGACGCATGACGGAAATCAGCGGACGCCGAATCGAGGAAGGCATGGATGTGATCTCGGGTGTCAACCAGTCCGGCGAGTCCGGCTCTCCAAATCCGTTCCAGAACAACCAGCCGCGGCGACGGCCCGGTGGATTCTAGTAACGTTTTATGACCTCCGACACGGTCATCCAGACGACACATCTCACGCGCGTCTATAAGATGGGCACCAATGAGGTGCACGCACTGCGGGGGGTCAGTCTTACCGTCACGCGGGGTGAGATGCTGTCGATCGTGGGCGCATCGGGCTCCGGAAAGTCCACACTGATGAACATCATCGGATGTCTCGACTATCCGACCGACGGCACGTATGAGCTGGACGGTATCCGGATCGATCGCCTAAGTCGCAACAAGCTCGCCGACATCCGCAATCAGAAAATCGGATTCGTCTTTCAGGGATTCAATTTGCTGCCCCGCACGTCCGCGCTGGAGAATGTCGAACTCCCTCTGATGTACGACCGCTCCGGCCGTTACAGTGACCTGCCCAAGGTTGCAGCGGAGGCACTCGAGCGTGTCGGACTGGGCGATCGGTCACACCACGAGCCGAGCGAGCTCTCCGGCGGACAACAGCAGCGCGTTGCAATCGCCCGAGCACTCGTCACCAGTCCGACAATCGTCCTCGCCGACGAACCAACGGGCAACCTCGACAGCCGCACGTCCGTCGAGGTTATGTCACTCTTTCAAGAGCTGAACGCTCAGGGAGTGACGATCATCCTCGTCACACACGAGCGTGACATCATCCAATACTCGAAACGCATCGTCGAGCTGCGGGACGGAATGATTGTCAAGGACGAGCCTATTTACGATCGAGCGAATGCGGCGGCGGATTTGCGCCTGATGCCCGACCTGGAGGTGGCAACGTCATGAAAGCGTCTAATCTTGTCAAGGTTGCGGCCAGAAGCATCCGCAAAAACAAGATGCGGACGCTGCTGACGATGCTGGGCATCATCATTGGTGTGGGCGCCGTAATTGTCATGGTGGCGGTGGGCGAGGGAGCACGCTCGCAGATCCAGTCACAGATCAACAACCTCGGCACGAACATGATCGTCGTCACGCCGGGCTCCTCCAGTCAGGGTGGCGTGAGCCGCGGTGCGCAGAGCTACAACCGTCTC
>JBFHWK010000345.1:0-3355 GCA_041589075.1 Rhodothermales bacterium | reverse complement strand
GCCAACGCCATTCTTGCCGAGCTCGATGTGGCGGACACGCCGGCTTTCGAACTCCCTTCGGGGGTGGAGATCGACACTGTCGTAGTCACCGGTCGTATTGTCGAGATATCGTTCAACGAGCGTCTGACAACACGACCGTTCCGTACAGAGGATGTGGCGTCCGTGTACGAGATATTGCGCGGGCGGCTCGAGCGTTACCTGGGAGGGCGCGAGCTGTCGCTCGTCGCCCTCGGCGTTCCTCTTCGAGAACTCGTTCCCAACGCCCTTCGGCCGCGCGGCGAACGGATTGACAGCACGCGTATCCCGACCTGGCCAGAACCGCCACGACAGCCGCTCGTCGCGAACATCGACCACCCGCACGCGCCTACTCGGGGACTGCAGCTTCGGAACATCGCGATATGGCCGAGCCATGGCTGGTACTACGATAACGGAGCCGGACGCTGGAGATGGCAACGACTCCGCATGTTTCAGACGGTTGAGGACTTGCTGACACTCTCGTTCGCCATTCCGTACCTGGGACCCATGCTCGAGAACGCGGGCGCGCACGTGTTCTTTGCCCGAGAGCGCGATCCACAGCCCGAGATGACCGTTGTCGATAACGATCCATCCGTTGCGGCGCGCGGTACGTTTCGCATCTCCGGCGAGGACAACTGGCAGCAGTCGGCGGGAGGATTCTCGGCGGGCAACCCCCCGTATCCGGATGGCCACAATCCGTTCCTGGCAGGTACCTACTTGACTACGCCAACGATGCCCACATCGACGTCAACCATCGAATGGGTGCCGCTGCTTTCGAAACACGGGCGCTACGCCGTGTACGTGTCTTACAAGAGCCTGGCGAAAAGTGCGCCCGACGCCGTGTATACGGTACACCATGCAGGGGGACGTACACGGTTTCGTGTGAATCAACGGATCGGCGGCGGGACGTGGATATATCTTGGAACGTTCCTTTTTCAGTCGAGCGATCCCGACAGCGCGAGCGTCACGCTCGGCAATGCCAGTAGCGTCACGGGGAGTGTCGTGACGGCCGACGCGGTTCGATTCGGTGGGGGGCGCGGGATTATCCAACGTGGAGGCACGACGAGTAGGCGGCCGCGGTACCTCGAGGCCGCCCGATACCACATGCAGTATTCCGGCGTGCCCGACACACTCGTCTACAACTTGAATGGCGGGTCGGACGATTACCGCGACGACTACCAGTCGCGAGGCGAATGGGTCAACTTCCTTCGCGGCGCGCCATACGGTCCTAACCGCGACCGAACCCTCCCGGGCCTGGGGATCCCCATCGATCTTTCGCTCGCCATGCACACCGATGCCGGGACACGCGGCGTCGATACGACCATCGGAACGCTCGCAATCTACAGTATCGAAGGAGCTGACTCGGCCCTTACGTTTCCTGATAACCTTTCGCGATTTGCCAACCGCGATCTCGCCGATATTGTGCAGACGCAGTTCGTAGATGACATCCGCGCTCTTTACGATTCCACGTGGACAAGACGCGCGTTACTAGAGGCGCAGTACAGCGAAGCGACGCGTCCCAATGTTCCGTCGCTGCTGCTTGAGCTCCTTTCACATCAGAACCCGGAGGACGCCAAGCTGGGTCTTGACCCTCGGTTCCGTTTCGACGCAAGCCGCGCCATCTACAAAGGAATACTCAAGTTCCTCGCATACCAGTACGGATCCGACTACGTAGTGCAGCCGCTGCCCGTAACACACTTCTCCGCGACGCTTGACAAGTCGCGAAAGGTAACGCTTCGATGGCGGCCGCGGGAGGATCCGCTTGAGCCGACGGCCTGGCCGCAGCAGTACGTAGTGCATACCAGGAGGGGAGATGCGGGCTTCGACAACGGTCACCTGACTACCGAAACACAGTTTGTGACCGACGCGCTCGAGCCTGACGTGATCTACTCGTTCAAAGTCACAGCTGTCAACGAAGGTGGCGAGGGTTTTCCGTCCGAGATTCTCTCCGTCTGCTCAGTCGGTCAATCCCGCGGGACCGTGTTGGTCGTCAACGGCTTCGACCGCCTGAGTGCACCGGCCTTCGTCGAGGCAAAGGGGCTGCGCGGCGCGGCGTCCTTCCTTGACGCGGGCGTTCCGGACGCGATCGACTACGCCTTCACCGGCTACCAGTTCAACTTCGATGACCGAATGGTCTGGCACTCCGATGCAGCTCCCTACCATGGCGCAAGCTACGCCGATTACGATACGCTCACCGTCGCCGGCAACAGTTTCGACTTCCCGTTCGTGCACGGACAATCGATCAGTGCGGCCGGATTCTCCTTCCACTCGTCAAGCGACGAATCGGTCGAAGCGGGCGACGTTCGCCTGGCCGACTACGACATGGTCGATCTTATTCTCGGAGAGGAGAAGAAGACCCGCCACGAGCGTTCGCACGAGAGAGTTCGCTTCGAGGCGTTTCCCCCCGATATGCGGGCTGCGATCACAGATTTTGTGGATGATGGGGGACGGCTGCTCATATCGGGTGCCCACGTTGCAACCGATCTGCTCGCCGGCGAGTCACCCAATGGCGCGGGGCGCGCGTTCGCGGACAGCGTCCTGCACATTACGTGGACCTCGAGCCACGCGAGTCGTCATGGCGGCGTCTACGCGGTCGACGACGTAAACGGTCCCTTCCGGTTTCGCGTCAATACGCAGCCAGACCCGTATCTCTACGCTGCCGAGGCACCGGACGGCCTCGGCGCCTCAGGCAGAGGAGCGCGTGTAGTCCTCCGCTACACGGAGAACGACATGGGTGCCGGCGTCGCATATTGGGGCAACCATCGGACCGTCGTGCTCGGCTTCCCGTTTGAGGTGGTCACGACGCCTGAGGATCGGGATCGGCTGATGCGACTCGTGCTGGATTTCCTCGTCGCCCCCGATCGCGAACGGTAGTTTAGGTACGCTGACCAGCCGTATATGGTGGCCGAACCGTGGCGGACAGTGGTCAGCGTTGTAGTCATTTCTGCACGCTTCAGCGGCCCTCGTGCGGCCGCGTCCCACACATCTCCACCGTTGACTGCCACTTGTGTGGACTACCCGTGAAGATACGGGTGCCGGAACAGGGTTTGTCGCGGGGCTGACCGGCCGCAGGGTTGCGGTCCGGACGACGACTCGTCACCGGCGTCAGCGAACAACGCTTGCCCATGGCTCGCCCCGTTGGTGTCATCGACACAATCGTCGGTCGCATGTTGCTACATATAAACAACGGAGGTACCGCAGCAAAATGAAGATGCTTCGGAACACGGTTAGTATGGTTGTGCTTGCACTTATCGCCGGCAGCACGGCCAATGCGCAGGAGGCGATCAGCCTACCTGAGAATGCAAAACCAGGCGAGTGTTATGCGCGCGTGATGACGGCG
>JBFHWK010000344.1:0-3356 GCA_041589075.1 Rhodothermales bacterium | reverse complement strand
CTATCACGCAGGACGGCTTGTTCACCGCCGGTCCCACGGATGGTATCTATCAGGTCAGCGCGAGACACGAAGACACTGGCATCGAGGCCTCGGCGTTCGTCGAAGTAAGCCGAGCGGTTGCTGCCGAGGAATCCGCGGATCTTCCGCGGACGTACGAACTTTTCCAAAGCTACCCCAATCCCTTCAACCCGACGACGACAATCGCGTACTCCCTCCCTCGTCTGACAGATGTGACCCTCGCCGTGTATGACATGCTCGGCCGGCTCGTGGCTGTCCCGGTCTCAGGCGCCAGACCTGCGGGAAGCTACCGCGTCGAGTTTGACGCCTCCAATCTTCCCTCGGGAGTGTACATCTACCGCCTGGAGGCTGGAGACTATGTTAAGACGAGGACGATGGTGGTGATCAAGTAGCCGCTTTGCACACAGGCTGCATCGACGTTTTGATCAAGTCGTCTTTCGGCAATCCCACTACGTCTCCTGTCGCACCAACGAGTCCGCGGTGTCCAGTCGCTTCGCACGTTCAGACCGCCGTGCCGTTCTTCTTCACGTAGCGGATTGCGCCGAACAGAATCTCAATGCCCTCGTCGATCTCGGCGGGGGTGATCGTTAACGGCGACCGGAAGCGGAGCGACTTCTCACCGCAACCGAGAATAACGAGACCCGTTCGGAAGCAGCGCACCCTCACCGCGTCTCGAAATGCTCCGGACGGCAGGTCGAATGCACACATCAGCCCGCGACCTCGGGCGTTGGTCGCAACGTCGAACTTGTCCTCGAGCTCGTGCAGCCGCCGCAATAAGTGTTTGCCCGACCGCGCCGCGTTGTCGACGAGATTCTCACTTTCGATCACCTCGAGGATCTTGTCGAAACGAACCATATCGACGAGGTTGCCACCCCATGTCGAGTTGATGCGACTGGCCACCTTGAACACGTGGTCCTGAACCTCGTCGAGCTTGCGGCTTGCGAGTATGCCGCAGACCTGCGTCTTCTTCCCGAACGCGAGTATATCAGGTTCCACACTGAGCCCCTGATGTGCCCAGAAGCTCCCGGTAATGCCAACGCCGGTCTGCACTTCGTCGAAGATCAGCAGCGCATCGTTCTCGTGAGCGAGATCCTTCAGGGCCTGCAGAAACTCGGCGCGGAAATGGTTGTCCCCGCCTTCGCCCTGGATGGGCTCGATAATGATGCATGCGATTTCGTCGCGACGCTCGTGAAAATGGATCTTCGCCTGGTTCAGGGCAAGCTCTTCGCGACGCTCCAGATCCGTCAGACTCTCGTCGGTGATCGGGAATGCGATCTTCGGATTGACGGCTCGCGGCCAGTCGAACTTGGGGAAGTGTTTCGTCTTCCGGGGGTCCGAGGTGTTTGTAAGTGCGAGTGTGTAGCCGCTTCGCCCGTGGAAAGCCTGCTCAAAGTGCAGAACCTGATGGCCGACCTCGCGCCGGTATCCCTTCTCGAAGTTCTTTCGAACCTTCCAGTCAAAGGCAGTCTTGAGAGCGTTCTCCACAGCAAGAGCACCGCCGGACACGAAGAACGCGTACGGCAGGAAGTCCGGTATGCCCACGCGACCGAATGTGTCGACGAATCGCGCTAGGTGTACGGTGTACACGTCCGAGTTCGTAACCTTGTTAAGCGCCGTCTCCGTGAGGCGTCGCAGAAAGTCTTCGTCATCGACTAGCGCCGGATGGTTCATCCCCAATGCGTTCGACGCAAAGAAGCCAAAGAAATCGATAAAGGCCGTACCCTCGGCCGCGTCGTAGAGGTGCACGCCATGGCTCTTCTCCATGTCGAGCACCATCTTCATACCATCGACCAGCATGTGACGCGACAGTACCGCACGGACACTATCCGGCGTAACGACGCTGCGCGCAACCACTTCCATACTCAGAATCCTCCGTAAAACACTCTTAATCTGTCGGCCGCGCTCCGCTGTGGGCAAGCGGTACGCGCGGGATCAATTTGAGCACCGCTGGGTTGCCCTTTTCTTCAGGGCCGCTCCGCCGACAAACGGCACATGTGCGGCTTGCCCGCAAAAACTCTCACCATGGCCGAGCGATCTCAAAAAGACAACGGGGGACGGCAGCGCTCCCCTAAACGGCCCGGCGACATCGACCTGAAGTCGGTTCGCCGGCAGTCGATTACTGCAACGGGAGACGGCGATCCGGGTTTCTTCGAGCTGCCGGTCGTCGAGGCGAATATTGCGGGAAACGGACGTGCACAGCGGCCCGACTGGCTGCGGGTAAAGCTGCCGTACGGCGAGACCTATCGCAACCTCGTCGACATCATCGACTCGCACAATCTTCACACGGTCTGCCAGAGCGCTCGCTGCCCTAACATGGGCGAGTGCTGGACGGCGGGGACCGCGACGTTTATGATACTCGGCAACGTGTGCACGCGGTCCTGCGGTTTTTGCGCCGTGCTTACCGGGCGGCCGGACGAAGGGCTGGACTGGGATGAGCCAAATCGTGTTGCGGATGCGGTGAAACTCATGGGCGTCAAGCACGCAGTCGTCACGTCGGTCAACCGCGACGAGCGTGACGACGGCGGCGCGCCGGTCTTTGCGGAAACGATCCGCAAGATCCGGGAGGTCACGCCAGACTGCAGTGTCGAAGTGCTCATTCCCGACTTTCGCGGGAACTGGGATGCACTGCAACTGGTGCTCGACGAGAGACCGGAGATCCTGAATCATAATGTCGAGACAGTGCCGCGACTGTATCGTCGCGTGCGACCGCAGGCGCACTACGAGCGGTCGCTGGAGGTGCTGCGAATTTCGAGAGAACAGGGACTTCGCACAAAGAGCGGCATCATGGTCGGCCTCGGCGAGAAGGACGACGAAGTGCTCGCGCTGATGGACGACTTTGTCGAGGCAGGCGTTCACGTGATGACGATCGGGCAATACCTACAGCCGACACGCATGCATCTTCCGGTCGAGGAGTTTGTGCATCCCGACAAGTTCGCGTGGTACAAAGAGGTCGGCGAGGCGACAGGCATCGAACACGTGGAAAGCGGACCGCTGGTTCGATCGTCGTATCACGCGGAGAGGCACGTGTAGCGGATCCGGGCGCGCGTGTGACTTGAGTGATCACACCTGCCTCGACCGTACATCCCCCTATTTCGCCCTTTTCACGCCGATTTCGAAGGATTCCGGGCGCGTGTCTCGGCTGGTGCCGGCATCAGTCGATATATTCCGCGCGCACATCGCAACAGGTCCCTCACACCTAAACACGATCACGAATGGCCGTCGAAAGAACTCTCGCAATTCTAAAACCTGACTGTGTTCGCAAGAAGCTGGTCGGCGAAGTGATCCGGCGAATTCAGGAAGCGGGTTTTCATCTGCGCGCTCTGAAGATGGTCAAGCTG
>JBFHWK010000343.1:0-3360 GCA_041589075.1 Rhodothermales bacterium | reverse complement strand
GGACGCGCCTTCCACCGTCGGCAGGCATGGCCCAGATGTCGCAGCTTCGGCGGCCCTCGCACCACACAACGGCCAGCAAGGTACCGTCCGGAGATACGTCGGCGTAGCGATAGATGCCGTCTTCTTCCGGTGTGATCTTCCGGTGACGGCCGCTCTCGACCGAGACCGCCCATATCGCTGCGTTCGGACCCTCGGCATCACGCAGATACACAAAGACCCGCGAGCCGTCCGGCGACCAGCAGGCCGGGATGCTGAGCTTGCCCTCGGCACTGAAGAGGCTGTCGATTCTTCCTGTCGCGACGTCGAGCAGCCAGAGTGTCGGTCCTCCCTTGAAGACGATCCGTGAACCGTCAGGCGACCACTTCGGCTGGCCGCCGCGCACGACGGGAATTGACTCCGGCACGATGCGAATAGGCGCGCCACCGTCTGCCGATGTCAATTGGATGGTGTTGCCGAATTCTCCATCGAAAGCGATGTAGCGCCCGTCGGGCGACCAGTCGGGATGCTCACCGATATACGGCGTCAACTGACGTACCTCCCCCTCGTCGGGCGACATCACCCAGAGGCCTGTCGATTCCGGCACGACATCTCGGCCGTATCGGGAGAATACAAGCTGCCGCCCGTCCGGCGACCATGATGGAAATCCATCTTGCGTAGGGCCACTGGTGAGCTGGACAAGCCCGGACTCCTGGGCCGGAACTCGGGGAGAGATCCATAGACCCGCAACTGCGAACACCAGTAGCCGGTAAAGCTTCCTTTTCATCGTTTGCTCCTGTTGGATTGACCCTAGCTACGCCGCCGACGATACGTCTACCGTCAGGCGAATTCGCCATCGGTCGTGGGCGCAATCCTGTACGATGGTGAATGCAGACGAGCGAGGGCTTGGGCGGAGAGATTACCGTTCGTCGTGATCCGATCATCCTCACCTCTCGTAGGAGGCCAGTCACGACCATGCCACCGCCGCATGGATCCCGCATCAAGTGCGGGATGACATTTTGTTGCGTTGTACAGCCGCGCCTCTTTGGAGCGGTGGCTGTAGGTCCACTCATCCCCCGTCAGCGTGGCCCAATGACCGTCCTGCCACGGTGGCACGATCTTGAGCAGCACGTAAGAGAGTCCGTCGGCAACCGGGCGATGTTCGCGGCACTGAAGTTCGCCGGCTTCGAAGACGCAAGGCGCGACGGCGACCTCGTGATCCTGCAACACCGTTACTCGGAAGCCGCGCCCGTTACGCGCCGTGTTCACCTGCACGAGAAAAGGGCTCGGACGAATAACTCGAGAGGCCTTCCGCCGATGAAATCCGTCGCGCGGCCGGCGTAGTTCCACGATAGTCGCGTCACTCGTCCCCCAACACTGCCCACCCGGGCCTACCTTGCTACGCCGCCTCGCGGGCCCGCCAGAATCCGCGCAACATGATCAGCAGGTAGACGAGGAAGATCGCCCCGAACAGGACGACCATCACCCACACGGGGACATTCACGAAGACGCCAAGCAAAGCCAGCAAATAGACTCTCGGCAGCCGTCCGACGGCAAGCGCAGCCAAGTACCGCCCCATCGAGTACCCGGACGAGAAGACCAGGAACTTGACCAGGTAAAAAGGCAGCGGTGTCAGGGCGAACACGACGACGGCCCAGAAGGGAGCGATTTCGAACCAGCGTATCGCCAGACCGTAGGTCTTCGACGTGCGGTACTTCGCCGAGAATTTCATCTGAAGTACCGGCGTGAAGAAGTGATAGTCGAGGTAGCCGGCAACCAGGTTTCCTGCCGCGGCGACCAGAGCAACTAGCGCCGGATGGAAGTACTGGCCCGTGTACACGATCACGGGTTCGTGCGGAAACACGGAGATGGCCGCGTTGGCCGGTATAGAGTAGAAGAATAGCCAGAGCAGGCCGTTCCACTGCACCTCGAATAGCGTCAGAGCGAGTGTCGCGAATCCGAGGACCAAGATGATCGCGCCACTGATGTGAGTCAGCCGCGGAAGCTCCCGAAAGCTGCTGTACGTGTGACCCGCTTTGATGGTAGCTCGACCGTCAACAGACAACGCGGGTGCTGCGTCAACCAAACCGCTCGTCGAAACGATGTTCTCTAGATTCACTGCGCCGGACCGCTCGTCAAAAATGGAATCCCGACCGCACGTAAAGCAGTGTTTCTTCCTCGCTTGAGACGACGGACAAGCTCAACGTCTGCCGCCTGTTGAGGATGCCCAGCCACAGCCCGCCTCCGAAGGCAGTGTGGATCTCATTGCCGCGCGGCTCCTGATCATACCAAACACGACCGGCGTCGGCAAGACCGTGGACGCCAATCTCCCACGGAAATATCAGCTTGGCCCGCGTCAATTTCACCCGCACCTCGGCGTTGCCATACACGGACGCATCACCGGCAAAGCGATTCACCCGGTAGCCACGAACATTTTCCGGTCCCCCAAGGAAAGCTGCCTCGTAAAAGGGCACGTCATCGAAGTCGCCCAGTACTTTTTCGGCGCCGATGCGAAATGCCAGCATCGGATTCTCTGCCGAATTGTTCGGTGTAAAGTAGGCGGCGGCACTTCCATCGATCTTTCCGTACGCTGCTCTCGATCTCGCACCATCGTCCACACCGAGCACACGCGGAACAAGCTTGACCCCGGAGTAGAGTCGGAATCCGCGCGCCGCGGCACCGGGATTGTCACGTGTGTCGATTGTGATGTTGACATTTCCGCTCAACAGCGCAAGATCGTCATCGACCCCGAAGAAGCTTCGTTGACCTAGCAGTTCATCATCTTCCGACCTGACGTCCACGAACTGTACCGCCAGACCGAATGCGACCGATGTCTTCTCGGTCAGATCGAAGCTTAGTGAGGGCGAAAAGGAGAACTCATTGTGGCGCGTCTTATAGAAGTCCGAGCCCAGGTCGGCACCGGGAAACTCGGACTCCGGATCCGATGTGTTCCCCAGACCAAAGAACCGTATGAATTCGATCCCTGAGTAGTGAGCACGGAAGGTCGCCGACAGCCTTTCCGATACGTGCGGCAGGTGCAGGCTGGTGGCAATCTTACCGCGTCCAATGGTGGAGAACTGCGCCAACGTCTGCAACCTGAAACGATATGGCCGTTTCCGCCATCCGTGTGCGACAACAAACCCACCCGCGCCTGCAATCGCCCCCAGGTCGGGAGTGTAGTAGGCGAGCGCCAGCGGGTACGTGTAGCGGCCCCAGTTCTGTGCCCTGCGTGCTTCAACGTCTTCGGGTGATGGCGGCAGGAAAAGTTCATCCGGATGTCGTTCGCGCGGCTTGCTCTCATCGAACGTAGAACGTCTGCCGAGTGTGAGCGTGTTGTCTCCCCGGTCGTCGTAGAAATGTGTCCTCCCTCCGCGTCCCCTTACG
>JBFHWK010000342.1:0-3368 GCA_041589075.1 Rhodothermales bacterium | reverse complement strand
GGGTACTTAGCCGTTAGTTCAGGGCGACACTATCCCTCAAGCCGAATGACCCAAGCGTGTAGAACATATCCGTCACCGAACTGGCCAGGCGGGTCGGTGGGGCCACTCAAGTGACTAGTTTCAACGAATATTTGATATGAACCGGAGCGAACACGCACCTCACTTACTTTGCCAATTGGAGCGCGCGCCATGGGACGCCCTTCATATAGCACATCCAGTGGAACGGCCACAGCGCCATTAGCCTGTGCGGTCCGAGAGCCAGACTGTTGAAGCACGACGTCAGGGTCAAACTCGAAACGAATCGGTTCAGTGTCACTGCGCCAGATCTCTCCCATCAGAAGCATTCGCTCCCGCTGGATCGTCAGTGCGCGGTTGGCTGCCGCAGGTCCGCTGCGATCGATAAGTCGTATGGAGCCGACCCCTTCACCTTTGCGAAGGGCACTCATTTGTACTGGAGTGCGGTAGAGGATTTGAAACGATCTTTCGTCGTCTGACTCAAACAAAATAAGGCTGTCACTGACACTTACCCTGCCGGTCGACTCAAATTGGCCTGTGAACGGCACGCCGTCTTCAGTCACTAATAGCATGGGCACGTCCTCTTGAAATCGGACGGGTGGAATGGGCTTGGGCTTGACGCTTGTGGCTACTAGCGGGCGGTTCAGCGGCGGCGCCTCAAGCTCAGTAAGCAAGGCGTGTTCAGGGTGGTCTTCCGGTGGTTCCGGAGCTGTGCGGATGCACGCAGAAACCGTGACCGACAGCGCAGCCAAGAGCATGATGCGGGTAAACATTCTCGATCTCCTAGTTGCTGTTCCAGCGGGACCCCGCTGCATCAAAGTCCAGCAGTAGAGTGTTCCACTGGTTGAAGTCGTCGTGGGTGTCCGTATTATCTCCGTCGTTGCTCACATCCATCTGCCCCACAGTTATTGTGCCGTCTCCATTCATGTCGAGAGCCGTATTGTCGCAGATCCCCACGTTCTCACTGACATTCGTTTCGACGATCCGAGCGAGCATGCCCTGAGTGTACGTGTGTCCCCCCTCTGAGGCGAAGTCGCAGTCGACTGATACACCTGGGAATTGATAACGGTAGCTCATCGTGGTCGGGAAATTCGGCTTGAAAGCTTCGTTCCACTGTGACGGAGTGTTGTTTAAGTTGCCGTGCGTAAGGCCGAGGTTGTGACCAAGTTCGTGCACGAAGGTGCCGACTTGAGCCACGTCTTGAGGCCACACGGTGAATGTCCGGAACGTCACCATGAAGTCGTTACCCCAGACTTCCCCACGGCCCGACGATCCGTTTGGTCTAACGCGACCGAAGATTCCATAGTGAAAGATGTTCAATCGGTCGTTATCAAAGTTTGCTCCCTTGTAAGTGAAGAAATCCGTGTATCCCACAGCGGGGTTGGGACCGAAATCCATACTTTGGTGATTGGTTAAGATGTCACCTCCGCCGTCGAAGGGCACACCTTGGCCACGATCGATAATGATGTCGATTCCCGCAGATCCATCGGGATTAAGCACCGGTGCATCCGCAAAAACTGTTTCGATCGTGGCCCAGATCGTGGCGTTCGGAGTCGCCGCAGCTATCCAATCGACCTCAACGAGTATGTCTTTGCGCCAATTTGTCGCACCCATGGCTGCAATATCAATGTTCGTTCCGCTGGGAGCTGGGTATGTGCCCGACTCCCACGCGTCCAGAAGCCCGTCACCGTCGCCGTCGAGGTCGGCGATTGTCGCCGGAAGCGTATACACTTCGCGGGCAGTCAGTCCATCCGTATTCGTTACGGTGATCGTCAGGGCTGAGCCGAGCGCGACGTCTTCGACCACGTTGAGGAGCTGGACATAGTGATAAACCGGGTATCCGAAAGTCGCCGGTGTGTGGACCTGGAGGAAGTCGATCGGTAGACCACCCCAGCGAACCGTCGTGCCCACCGGGTTACCATTGACCGTGACGACGGCGTCAACATCGATATTGGCCCCCGCGACTGTAAGTAAAACGTCGACAGGACCGCTGCCACTCATGATAAGCACGCCGATATCGTCGATTCGAGGAGCCGGGAAGACGCCCGATGCGGGCAGGACGGTCACGTTTACGGAGTTGGAAGTACCCCAACTGTTTCGGATAGCGACTGGGTGAACTCCATTTGTTGCCGAAACGGGAATCTGGAAGTACTGTGTCCCAAACAGACCGTTATAGAGTACTGTTTCACTGGGCAGACCGACGTCCCAGACTACCGACGCAAAAATCGTCGTACCGTCAACAGCGAGCAGCTGACGCGGATAGCCGGTTCCAGGAAGAACAGCCGTTAGTGTTGGATTACACGTACACCCTTCAATCGCGACAATTGACGCCAGAGAGATCAGTACAGCCAACCAGCGGGCATTAAGACGTGCCATCGATGCCGTCATGCTACTACCTCTTCTTCCCGACCTGAGCACTACTTTGCGCAAAGTACCTCTGTTCACCGACCAAGTCCATTGAAGAGAGGGTCTTTCCGACAAACGAGTCAAAACGGATCATTCGATTAGTCACTTGGGACTATGGCGATAGCCCGATTGCGATCATTGCGACGTTTACCGTGTCGATTAACCAAGAAGACAACCTCTTGGACTGCGCCTGCTGATCGTTGACGACCCAAATGTCACACTGATGAGATTCGGAGCTGCGTTTCCCGCGATCGCAAGAGTCCGCTGCCTCCATTCCCGACGAAATGGAGCCCCTTGCGCGTCTCTAGCCTGCGTCGCTAATGTTCGCCGTTACGCGTCGCTATCACGCTCTCTTCCAAAAGGCATCTGAAAACCGGGAGCTGCAGGTGTGAATGGAATGACTTCTGCACGAATCACTGTTCTATTCGGAGTTCAAGACCCGTCCCGTTGGTGCGCCAGACTAACCAACCGCTGTAAGCGAGACCTGGCCGCAACGAAGACTGCACATGGAGTGAACCTCTTTCCGCCGAGGGCAGGGTCTCCATGAGTGAGCCCGTCGCATTCAAGCGTAACATCGGTCTCTTTCTGGCTACGATGATCGGCATCGGCGCGATGATGGGGCCCGGCGTCTTTGCCCTGCCCGGCGAGTTAGCGCACATCGTGGGGCCGATGGGCATCTTCGTGTATCTCGTGATGGGCGTCGTCACGGTGTTCACGGCGCTCAACTACAGCGAACTCGGCGCCGCCATCCCGCTCGCCGGCGGCGGCTACTCCTTTGCGAGCCGCACCCTGCCAAAGCCGGTGGCCTTCTTCACTGGCTGGTTCTTCTGGATCGGCAACACGACCGCGTGCGCGATGTACGCCGTCATCTTCGCGCTCACGCTGAAGGAGTATTTCTGGGGCGGGTTGAACATCGCCCTCGTCGGGCTCGTGGTCACCGCGGTCTT
>JBFHWK010000341.1:0-3370 GCA_041589075.1 Rhodothermales bacterium | reverse complement strand
GACTCTGAGGGCGCGCTACGACAGCATCTGGAGCCAGGTGGCCACGCGCTTTAGGGACAAATCCGAAAAACTCTTCTTCGAGGTCATCAACGAGCCGTTCGGCATGACGCGACAGGAAGTTGATGACCTGAATGCGCGCACGATCGGAATCATCCGACGCACAAACCCGACACGCATCGTCATCTTCTCCGGCAACGAGTACGCGAACAGCCCGCAGCTTCTGGCCGCGGCAATTCCGAACGACCCGTATCTCATGGGGTACTTTCACTCGTACGATCCGTGGAGCTTTGCCGGGCTTAAGCAGGGAACGTGGGGAGCGAGTGCGGATCGTAGCGCGCTCGCGGCCAAGTTTCAATCGGTCGCGGATTGGTCGGCCGCGAACAGTATCCCTGTAATGATCAGCGAGTTTGGCGCGATTCACGGTGGAGACTTCAACTCGCGGATGCGCCACTACGCCGCGTACGTCGAAGAGTCGTTGATGAAAGGATTTGCTTTTCAAGCCTGGGACGACGGCGGCGACTTTCGGATATATCTTCGCGAAGAGCGCGACTGGAATGAAAGCAAAGATGTGTTGATTCACACGTACCCGGACGGACCGACCGGGCTCGCAACCAGCGTAGAGGGGGACTCAATTCTGACGCTCTCATGGACGAACCGCACGGTGTCAGCGTCGTCGATAACCGTCGAGCGCAAGAGCCCCGGCGGCGGGTTCGAACAGATCGCGCAGGTGTCGGGAGGTGCCGTGCAGTTCTCCGACAGTACCGTGTCCGGCGGGCAGAGGTATCTGTATCGGGTGATCGCAAATTCAACTACGGAGCCGGCGAAGTTCTCATACCCGATCGAAGTCCGCGTCGCGCCGACGCGGCGCTCGAGCTTCCACGGCGCGCCCTTCCCGATACCCGGCACCATCGAGGCGGAGGACTACGACATCGGTGGCGAGGGGTTAACGTATCACGACACGGACGCGAACAACATACCGGGCGCGTATCGACCGAACGAAGGCGTTGACATCGAGCCGCGCGACGAGGGAGGCTTCCAGGTGGCGTATATCGAATCGGGCGAGTGGCTGGAGTACACGGTCGATGTCGCGGAAGACGCCGAGTATCGGATCACGGCCTTCGTCGCTTCTCTGAACGGCGGCGGCCGTTTTCGTTATGAGTTCGGCACACGGTTTACACGCGCGGTCACGGTGCCGAGCACGAATAGCTGGCAGACGCTCACCAGCATGAGCACGTCGATAACGCTGCCGGCGGGCGAGCAGGTGATGCGCGTGCGAATTGCCGACGCCCTACCCTTCAACATCGACCGTTATGTGATCGAAGAGGCAGGGGCGGCATCGGCGGAGGCCATCCCCGAGTCGGACGTGGTCGTGGATCTATATCCAAACCCCACGGCAAATCGACTCTTTGTGACCTATCGAGAAAACACGGTGGTGCAAAAGACGATTGAACTGTACGACGTATTGGGCAGACTCCTCGTTGACTCCAAGCTCAACGATGGCGTCACGACCGTGGAGCTCGATCATGTGCCCCGAGGAGTGTACGTGGCCCGCGTGTTGGTGGATGGTCGAGTGGTCGGGCACAGAGCCGTTGTGCGCAACTAGTTAGTGGTGCGCCTGACCGTCGCGGGTCGTGATAACAGGGCGCTCGACGTAAGACAACTGGCTCGGCACCCACTTCGAAAGTCTCACAGTCAGATCGATTTGATTATCTTCGAACGGACTATTTTGGTGGACATTCTCAGTAGGTGTGGTAATGCGATCTACAGCAGCGATTCTCGGAGGAGCACTTTTGCTTTTGCTTGCCGGTGAAGCCCGCGGTCAGGACACCGTCGTCATCGAGTCTGGTAAGTGCGACATCATGAAGATCGACGCGCTTCGGCAGCAGGCCGATTCCCTGTGGCTGCCTGTCGCACAGGAGCTGGTTGCGGAAGGCAAGTTTATGTATGTCCAGGTCCTTGAGGCCGAATTAGCGGATGAGTGGAACATCGTGTGGTACTATCGCGCGAAAGACTACGACACGTTCTGGTCCGCGTTTCAGGAATGGGGGGCTCGCGTCAGTGCCGTGCACCCGGACGCGGGGCAGGAGTACAACGAGCACTGTACTGAGTGGCGGCGCTTCTCGTACAAGAGCACGGTTCAGACCGAGGCGCCGTGAGGCTAGTATTGGGGTTACGGCCATTGTGAGCCGTCTTCGGTGTGAAGTCGACTAGCTGCCGATTTCTTTGTGTTTATCCTTATAAAAAACGCTTACCTTCGGCTCAAGGCTCGGTCGGCTGCGGTAGGGGCGTAGCTGCCGCAGCTGACATTGATTGATGCACACTCGGAGTTGCGTGCAACCATTATTTCGCGCTCTGCTCCGGAGTGATCTACGGTGTGCTCGCCAACATACTTGTCCTTTCTGTCGGGGGCTTTGGTCGCCGCCGTCAGTGTGTCCGCGCTCGTAGGCACAGTCGGCGGACAGACGAGCCAACTCGAACTCGCCGCGCGGCTTACGGAACCTCTGGTGGCACAAAAGCGGGCCGAGCAGCTCGCACTCAAGAATCGCGTGCGGGCGTCCAAGACTGGTTCCACAGCCGGCGTTCCCGCGTCGGAACGTGCTGCGCTTGTAGATCTCTACCATGCTCTCAACGGCGACCAGTGGGTGGAAAACACCAACTGGCTTACGAATCAACCGGTGTCGACGTGGGAAGGAGTTGTAGTGGTCGACGATCGCGTTGAAGCTCTGATTCTCGACTCGAACAGATTAACCGGCAAACTCCCTGCTGCCATCGGCCAACTACGTGCCGTCCGGACCATCCTTCTCGGAACGTGCCTGGCGCTTTGCCGCGAAAACGCGACGAAGAACAATATCGGAGGTGTCATACCACCGCAGCTCAACTTGCTACGTGACCTTGAGACGCTGGACCTGGCTGACAACCAGTTCGGGGGGCAGTTACCCTTCCTCGGTGATCTCTCTAGACTGGAGTTCCTCGATCTGGGTGATGTGGTTGGGGGAAACAATCTCACGGGTACTCTGCCCGATTGGCTCGGCGATCTGACCACCCTGCAAACACTGCTGCTTGCCGATAATCAATTCCGTGGGGAAATCCCGTTCCTCGGACGTCTCACAAGCCTGACGCATCTTGATCTGAGCGACAACGAACTCACGGGCGAGACACCGGACCTTCGGACGCTGAAGCTGCTCAAGATCCTGACCCTCGGCACGCTGTTCGGCGGTAACAAGTTGAAAGGCGATTTCCCGAATTGGCTCGGCCAACTGACGTCGCTGACGAACATCTCAATGGCGAGTCAGACGGCCACTGATCCGAATGCAGGACTTTCGGGCGTACTGCCTGATCTTTCCACGTTGACCGACCTGCAGACGCTTTC
>JBFHWK010000340.1:0-3396 GCA_041589075.1 Rhodothermales bacterium | reverse complement strand
TTCGGTCGAAAGGACGCTCAGCAGTTTGTCATTATCAGCAGGATGGTGCGCGATCTGGACTTCGGGGTTGAGGTTGTTGGTGTCGAGACAGTTCGTGAGCAGGACGGACTTGCGCTCTCATCACGCAACAAGTATCTGACCTCCGAGGAGAGACGAGAGGCGGTCGTATTGTTCAACGCGGTGACTGCAGCGCGGGAAGCGATACTCGGTGGAGAAAGAAACAGGGAAGAACTTATCCAGGTGATGACAGACCAGATCCGCAAGTCGCCACTCGCAAAGCTTCAGTACGCAGAGGTAGTTGGGACCGCGGCTTTACAACCAGCCGATGTGTTATCTGCCGGCGGAGAGGTGTTGGCGGCCGTTGCCGTATTCTTTGGAGGGACGCGCCTGATCGACAACGCGTTTGTTACAGTGCCGGTCTGAACCTCCAGCTAGCCGGGAGATGTCGCCGGGTCTTCATTTGTATGATCGCTCTTCTCATATGCGGCGATTATGTCTTTGACCAGTTTGTGCCGGACGACATCGCGCGCGTCGAAATAGACGAAAGAGATTCCCTCGATATCGCGCAAGACCGTTTGCGCCTCAACGAGCCCGCTGTCCCGCTTGTGCGCGAGATCGATCTGTGTAATGTCGCCGGTGACGATTGCACGACTATTTGTTCCGAGACGGGTCAGAAACATCTTCATCTGTAGCGTCGTGGCGTTCTGAGCTTCGTCGAAAATGACGAACGATGAATGCAAAGTACGTCCACGCATATACGCGATGGGGGCGATCTCCACGACGTTCTGCTCCAGGTACTGTGCGAGCTTCTCGCGCGGTATCATGTCTTCGAGAGCATCGTAGAGAGGGCGGAGGTAGGGGTCGACCTTATCCCTGAAGTCGCCTGGCAGGAAACCCAGCCGCTCGCCGGCCTCGACCGCGGGCCGGCACAGCACGATCCTTCGTACCTGCCGCGACTTCAATGCGGATACCGCAAGCGCTACAGCGGTGTAGGTCTTGCCCGTTCCGGCAGGTCCGATGGCAAAAACGATGTCGTGACTGCGCGCCGTTTCGACAAGTGCGATCTGGTTCGGTGTTCGAACCTTGACCGTAGCGCCATCCGGCTTGTACAACACGACGTGCTCGCCGGCGCCGGATCGCCTTCCGGCTTCTCCCGGCGGCGCTGCGAAAAGCGAAAGCACGGTCTCAACGTCGTTCTCCGTGAGATTGCCGTTCCTGCTCAAGACAAGTGTCAATTCCTCCACAACACGTTCGATGCGGACGATCTGATCATCGGAGCCCAAAAGCATGATCTCGTTGCCGCGCGCCGTGATCCTCGTGTCGGGAAACGCCGCCTCCACCTTTCTTAGATAGACATCGTTGAACCCGAACAAGAGGAGAGGCTCAACAGCTTCGATCGTTAGTTGTTTTTCAGACAACTCTTGGGATGGCTAGGAGACTGCGTTAATTTTGACCGGCACTTGCAGTGTTATCCGGCGGCGCCCCACCACGACACCAGTTGGCATGAAACGATCTCTCGTCGTCGAATTTACGAAAATGCATGGCGCCGGTAACGACTTTCTGGTTATCGATAACCGCTTTTTCAAGTTCAGCGAACAAGAGCTTGCAACCATCGCCACCCGCTACTGCCCACGGCATCTGGGAATCGGCGCCGACGGGCTGCTGGCACTCGAGCGGGGCACGGACGGCGCGGATTATCGAATGCGGTATCGCAATGCGGACGGGTCGCTTGGGACGATGTGTGGCAATGGCGCCCGTTGTCTGGCTGTGTTTGCGGAAGCTGCCGGGCTGGGCACAACAGCTCCGCTCGTGTTCGACACAGACGCTGGACGTCATCTAGCAGCGGTGCACGCGGATCGTGACGAGGCTACTATATGGCTACCGGAGCCTCATCCCGATCTGTCATTTACGTCTGAGCGGCTGGCTAATCTGGACGTCATTCCTGTCTGGACGGGCACGCAGCATGCCGTGTGTTTTGTACCGGCGGTCGATGAAGTCGACCTGCCGACGCTTGGCCGCCGGATTCGATTCGACGAGGCGTTTTTACCCGGTGGAACGAACGTCGATTTCGTGGAAATCCCACGTCAAGAAAGCACTACGGATGCCGGCCGAATACGAGTTCGCACCTATGAAAAGGGTGTTGAATCGGAGACGTTGGCCTGCGGGACCGGCGCACTGGCGGCCGGCCTTGTCTCCCTCGTGTACTACTTTCCACAGGCCGCAGAAATCGAAGTGTCTATGCCCGGCGGGCGGCTGACGGTCGGAGTAGCACGATCGGACGATGGCCGCCTTTCGGAACTCACGCTTCGCGGTCCGGTGGCAACGGTCTTCCGAGGTACTTTTGAGCTACAGCTCTAGGATGACTCAGCCGTGTCCTACTGGAGGAAGATGCGACGGTTGTCGGTTATGTCGGCTTTCTCACGCAGCGACGCCAGCCAACGCGAACGAAGTTGGTTTCGGCGTTGCGTTAACAGTTGGTCGCGGATTACCTTCTTTTCGCTCTCAGGGGGTGCGGACGGTTCTGTTTTACTAGTTACCGTGAGGATGAAAGCCGCATTGTCGCCTGCTACGACATCCGACAGTTGTCCTTCTGCGAGACCGAAAGCCGTACCGACAAGCTTCGGCTCACGACCCAGGCCAGAGACAACCGGGTTGCTCATCGTGAGGCTCGGCACAGAGCGCACGGTGGCAGAGACGGCACTCGCAATCGCGGCGAGGTCGCTAGCCTTGGCCTTGCTCAACTTATCTACTTGCACCGACTTCTTCTTTTCGAGTCGAACGCGCGGCTCAAGTTCCGCCCTCACCTCGCTTAGCGGCCGGTAGCCTTCGGGCTGTATGGCCTCGACACGCGCCACGAGAAAATCGTCGTTTAGCTCAATTACCGGACTGATTTGTCCCGTCTCGGTTTTCGCGAGGAAATTGTGCAGGGCGCGGCTGTTGCCGATGCCCGGAATGAACTGCTGGTCGGCTTCGATCTGCACTGTCTGGATCGTCAGATTCCTTCGCTCCGCCTCGGTCCGGAAGTCACCCTCTTCTTCAGCGAAGTATTTCAGGTCGTCAAGGTTGTCTTCTATCCTGCTCAGCGTGCCGACGCTCGGTGTAATGCGAAGCGAGAAGTCCGCGATCTTTACTTCGAGATCCGATTGATCGGTGACCTCGATCAGGTGATAACCGAACTGAGTCTCTACTGGTCCAACCAATCGTCCGACGCCGGCCGAGAACGCGGCGTCCTCGAAGGGCTTCACCATTCTGCCTTTACCAAACCATCCGAGGTCACCGCCCTGTCTTGCAGACTGGGGATCGTCAGAGAGGCTGCCGGCGAGCGTGGCGAAGTCTTCGCCGCCGCGTATCCGATCTCTAACAGATGCGATCAGGTCGCGGGCCTCACGCCGCCGC
>JBFHWK010000339.1:0-3397 GCA_041589075.1 Rhodothermales bacterium | reverse complement strand
TAGTACTCCTCACATCCACGGGATGCATGCAGCGCGAACCGGTTACCGCAGACCAAAAAGCAGCGGGCGACACACTCGGCTATATCGAGTTCCTCGATCCTGCACTGGAACAGATTATCGCCGACGATGCACCCATCGAGATCCTCGCCACCGGCTTTACCTGGTCCGAGGGTCCGGTTTGGATCACGGATGGCGAACATCTGCTTTTCTCCGACGTCCCGGAAAACACGATCTACCGGTGGAGTCGTGCCGAGGGATTGAGCACATGGCTCTCACCGTCGGGCGATACGGGCTACGCCACTGGCGGACGCGAAGGCTCTAACGGACTGCTGCTCGATCATCAGGGCCGTCTCATCCTCTGCCAGCACGGAGATCGCCGGGTGGCGCGCCTCGACGCCCCGCTCTCACAGCCCGCACCTGCATTCGTCACGTTGGTCGATCAATATGACGGGAAACGGTTTAACTCGCCGAACGACGCCGCGTACCATTCGTCCGGTGCGCTCTACTTCACCGATCCGCCTTACGGCCTCGCCGACCCCTCCAATACAGAGCTCGGATTCCAGGGCGTTTACCGGCTGTCGCCGGACGGCGTGTCGCTTATAATCCGAGATCTAAGTCGACCGAACGGGATTGCTCTTTCGATCGACGAAAAGACACTCTACGTCGCAAACTCGGATCCGGGTCGCGCGATCTGGATGGCCTACGACCTTCGCGAAGACGGAACAGTCGGCACTGGGCGGTTACTGTTCGACGCCACCGGCTTTCTCCCCGAGCGAGCCGGACTGCCCGACGGCCTCAAGGTGGACGACGACGGCATCATCTACGCGACCGGTCCGGGGGGTGTATTGATCTTCGATCCCGGCGGAAAGCACCTGGGAAACATAAGACTGCCGATCGCAGCAGCCAACGTAGCTTTCGGTGACGACGGATCAGCTTTGTACATCACGGCTGACATGTACCTGCTCCGCGTGGCTTTGCTGAGCAAGGGACGCGTCGGACCGCCCCGAGCCGGCTTGCCCTAAGGCAGCGTACGCGTGTCGGGTAGGCGCTTGATTTTGATGTTCCGAAACCACACCGCATCATCATGGTCCTGCAGCCCGATGTGCCCCGTCTTCATCCGGCCGTAGTCCGGGTTGGAAGCCCACTTGCTTTCCGCCACGCGCCGCTCCCAGTCTTCGCTGAACAGTTCGTACTCTACGATCTTCGTTCCGTTGAGCCAGTGTTCCACGTGGGTGCTGTCGACGATGATGCGCGACTCATTCCACTCACCGGCCGGCCGCGTAACATCCTTGGACGGTGCGTAGACGTCGTATGATGCGCCGGCACTGCGGTCCGGCCCATTCAGACGATCCTTGTGTCTCACATTGTCCAGGATCTGCACTTCGGGACCGGTCGTGTACGGGTGATCGTACGTTTCGAGGACGCGATAGAATATCCCGCTATTGCCGCTCGGCGAAATCTTCCAATCGATCTTGAGATCGAAGTTTTGAAACTGGTCTTTCGTTATAAGGTCGTTTGATGGCTTCCAATCGCCGGGAAGATTAGCGCCGCTGCCGACGCAGGGAGAGCATGTGATCGTGCCCTCCTCTACTGTCCAGTTTGGAGGCACAGTGTCCCATTTGTAGCCACGCCACTTGTCGAGGGTCTTTCCGTCAAACAGAAGTTCCCACCCTTCCGCCTTCTCCATCTCGGTCAACATATTAACTTCCGCCGATTGACCGGTTGCGGTTTGCTCCGACCGGCAGCCAGCCACACTGAACGGCACTGTAAGAAGCAACAGGACCGTGCCTTTCAACATTCGCAAATGGTAATACCTCACATTGATCATCACGTGTACTCAGGTGTGAGCTTGTCTCGTACAGAAGTCAAGAGATCGCGCGTCGCAAGAATTCCTTCGCTTTCGGAGAGGGTGTCCCCTTCATACTCCACACCGACATAGCCCCGATACCCCGCGTTGAGAACGATCCGCATGAGACGTTCATAGTCCATTGTCGCCTCACCGCCCGCATCATTGAAGTCGTGCGACTTGGCGGACACAGCCTTTGCGAACGGCATAAGCTCCTCGACTCCTTTGTAGATGTCGTACGCCTCATCGCAATTGCCCGGTGGATACGATGAGCCCTTGATACAGAAGTTTCCGAAGTCTGGAAGCGTTCCGCACGACGGGTGGTCTACGAGCTTCATCACAGACGCCAGCCACGCCCCGTTGCTGGAGAGAGATCCGTGATTTTCGACGATCACGCTGATGCCGCTTATTTCTCCGAGTTCCGCTAGGGCCCGTAATCCATCGGCAGAAAGCTTCATCTGTTCATCGTAGCCGAGCGCCTCTGCGTTGTCAAGAGCATTGACGCGGATCGCATGACAACCTAGGTACCTGGCTGCCTCGATCCAGCGTGCGTGGTTCTCAACGGCGTCCGCGCGGATCCCTACATCGGCACTGCCAAGGTTGCCCTCGCCATCACACATGATCAGCAGGCTGCGAACACCCTCCCCGTCAGCCACCCGCTTCATTTCAGCCAGGTACGCCGTGTCGGTTGCCTTGTCCTTGAAAAACTGATTCACATACTCGACGGCGGCGATGTCGTAGTCGCGTCTTGCGGTGATCGCGAAGTCAAGGTTGTCCAGCTCGCCGGCCCGTAGGGCTCGGTGAAGGGACCACTGGGCCAGCGAGATCTTGTAAATCGGCTCCGCCGTTGTTGAGACTGCAGCTCGTTCCGGTGCCTCGTCCGACCTACTCCTACACCCGCCCAGCAGGGCAGCCGCCATCGCTCCGGTTCCCGTGATGATAAAATGTCGTCGGTCCATAACGTGACTTTTGCTCTTGTTGCACTAGGGTACTTCGGGCGGCGTCGGCGGCAACTCGACTTGCGCCGCGTTGTCGTCGACACGATCTCGGAACAACACCCCGAAAAAGATCATGACAGCGCCCGCGAAAACGGCAGGGATAATCCAGAAGTCCTTCCACTGCCCCAACGAAAGGACTTCAGCATCACCAAGAAACTCGTTAAAGATGTTGCCCGCAACTTGCGCACCGATAAGCATGCCGACGCCGTAGGTTACAAACACGAGGAAGCCCTGCGCCTGACCGCGTATCTCCTTCGTCGACTTCTTGTCCACGTAAATCTGTCCGGTCACGAAGAAGAAGTCGTAGCAGATTCCGTGCAGCAGGATTCCGGTGGCCAGCATCCAGAAGACGCTATCGGGCGCACCAAATGCAAACAGCACGTATCGCAGCACCCACGCACCCATTCCCACGATCAGCATCCATTTCACACCCAGCCTCGCGAAAAATAGCGGCATCAGCAGCATGAATACGACTTCGGAGATCTGTCCGAGGGACAAAAGATTGGCGGGGCTCTTGAACAGGTTACTCAGAAGCGAATACGTGGCACCGCCG
>JBFHWK010000338.1:0-3407 GCA_041589075.1 Rhodothermales bacterium | reverse complement strand
TCGTTCGGAATCCTCACCACAAAGCGGAGTGTGTGTGAACCCTCGGCCATGTCGTATTGCCAGAACGGAGTATTCTTACGTCTTCGAAAGTCTGTGGTCAGTTCCACTGTTTGCTCCAGGACATCGTCCACGTAAAGATCGACGATCACAATGTGCTCGTTGCCGTCTCGCGTGACGGCCCTTCCATCGACCACAAAGCCGACGCCGTCGAACTCGTAGACAGCTTCGGTCTTGACAGTGAGCGGAGCCCACTGGTTGATACCCCACTTCTGATCGAAGGGGTAGTGCCCGACGAAACTCTGCTCCAGAGGAACCGGCTCCGGCGTCTGCCGCACAATCCGAACGCTGTCCGTAGTTACCAGCCCCCCGTTGCGCTCGATCAACGATAGGGCATGTTCAAGCGATAGATCGTACACGTCGCTCAGTGAGATGGACGTATAGGGAAAGTCGATCGACTCAACGTTGGGCAGATCGGATTTCCACTTATTGGGGATGTCATCGTATCCGAGCATTGTTCCGAGGATGCCGGCCGCTGTGGCAGGATTGCAGTCTGAGTCCTGACCGGCGCGCGTGGCGATCGACAGCGTCAGATCGAAGTCGCCGCCCCCATACAGCAGCCCGAGGACAACGTAGGCGGCATTGATTCGCGCGTCGATATTGAAGGCACGAAAGACGCCTTCCGGACAACCGACTTCACGCGACCACTTCTTCTGGATCTCGAACCACGTTTGTCGCCAATCGTGCGGATAGCGGGCATGCCAGAGGATTACGTCGGCGATGGTCTGATAGAAAAGGCTTTCCTTTGGAATCATCGACAGAGCGCGTTGCACGACGGTGTTTACGTCTGACGTCGTGAAGGCCTCGGCGTAGAGTGCCGCGACGAATACGCCGCCGTACCACCCGTCGCCGTAGTTCATCGTGTGGCCGATTGTATCGCAGAATCCGGCGGCGCTGTTGGGCATTGCGGGATTCATCAGGCCGGCGAAGTCGGCCTCGATCTGAAAGTCGATATCGTCCGCGTGCGGATTGTTGCGCCAGTGGCCGGAGGATGGCGGCTCGATTCCGGAAAGGATATTGTAGCGGGCCATCTGGTTGGCGTGCCAGAGCGGATACGGCGCTTCGGCGAACGCACGTGCAAAGGAAGTAGCCGGTGCGTCCAGCCCCTCGCGCTCGAGAACATCGACGAAGGTCAGATCCATATAGATGTCGTCGTAGAGCCCCGGATTCCTATGGAATGTCTCGGTGAGGTATCCATCGTACCATGCAATCGGATCGTCATCCTGCATAAAAGTCCCGTTGTACTGGAACTCGGTGGGTCCGCCGTAGGTGACGCCGATCACCTGAGCGGCCCAGCCGCCCTTGATCTTGTCTCGGAGTTCCTCAATCGACATGTCAACCGTTCCCGGAACCCTTTCGATGTCGGAAGGGGAACACGCGGCCAGCGAAAGTGCGAGAATCGTTGCACTGGTAAGCAGAGTGCGGGTCATGAACGGAATCAGTTTGGCGGCTGTTTGGCCGGAAGGTACGTACGGATGGTCGAGGGCGGCCCGATAATGTGGAGAGCGGCAACGCACTCGGTGCTCAGACGTAAGAAAGTTAAGTCGAGGGCGAGTCGTGGAACGCAGAACCTTTCTGGAACAGGCCGGCCGGGTTCTGGCTGCAGCAACCCTGGCGCATACGGTTCGAGGCCACGCAGCGGTGCGAGCGCAGCCTATGGAAGGGGATGATGGCAGAGAAGATTCCGTAACCGGTGACCTGACGTTATTCCTTGCAGGCGACGTCATGACCGGTCGCGGCGTCGACCAGATACTGCGCCACTCCGTGTCTCCGGAGCTTCGGGAGCCTTACGTCACGGGTGCCGATGTGTATGTCCGGCTGGCCGAGAAGGCCAGTGGTCCGATTCCCGACAACGTATCGCCGGAGTACATCTGGGGTGAGGGACTCGAGGAGTTGGCGGCCATTCAACCGGATGCCCGTATCATAAATTTGGAAACGTCCATCACACTGAGCGATGACTGGTGGCCGAGCAAGCACATCCACTATCGGATGCACCCGAAAAACGTTGATGTTCTGAGTACGCTGCCCGCAGATGTTTGCGTCCTTGGAAACAACCATGTGATGGACTTCGGCTACGCCGGCTTGGAGGAAACCGTGGCCACGCTGCGACACGCCGGAGTGCAAACTGCGGGCGCCGGTCCGAGTGCCGAGGTTGCGGCCGCACCTGCTGTTGTGGAAGACGTTTTCGGGAGGCTTCTCGTGTTTTCGTACGCCTCGCCGACGTCGGGTGTGCCGACGGCGTGGGCTGCGGGCGCGGGACGGCCCGGCGTTAATCTGCTCACAGACCTCGGCGCGAAGGGCGCTGAGGCCATAATCGACAATATCGAAACTCACCGAAGACGCGGTGATCGCGTTGTCATATCGATTCACTGGGGAAGCAACTGGGGCTACGGAGTGTCAAGATCATATCGCGGTCTTGCGCAGCATCTCTTGGATGCCGGGGCCGCCGACGTCATACACGGGCACTCGTCTCATCATCCCAGAGGCATCGAGGTATACGCAGGCCGCCTGATCCTTTATGGCTGCGGCGACTTGCTCAACGATTACGAAGGTATACGTGGCAAAGAGAAGTATCGCAGTGAGCTCGTGCTCATGTATTTCCCGACGCTCGACAAGAGCGGAATGCTCGCGTCTTTGCAAATGGCTCCGATGCGAACCCGTCGGTTTCGACTCGTTCGCGCCACAGAGGAAGAGACCGGCTGGCTGGCCCGTTCACTCGATCAACAGTGTCGTCGATTCGGAAGCCGGGTTGAAGTGAGTAAGGAATCACGACTCGTTCTGCGTTGGGACTAGCTGACGGTTACCGTGTGTCGAGTTATTCAAAAGTTGGCAGTAGCGATACCGTGCAATCGGTATCATTGCCGCCCACCTACGAACTAGCAGTACGGAAATGCGAGACCCACTCTACAAGCTGGCCACGTCCCCTCTTCATGGTCTTGGGGCGTTTGCGGCACGTAAGATCCGAAAGGGCACTAGCATCATCGAGTATGTTGGAGAGCGGATCGACGAGGACGAAGCGAATGAGCGGTATGACGATGAATCGATGACGCACCACCACACGTTCCTGTTCGGCGTCGACGACGACGTGATCATTGATGCCGGTGTGGACGGCAACGACGCGCGATTCATCAACCACTCCTGTGACCCTAACTGCGAGGCGGTCCTGGATGACGACCGCGTCTTCATCGTGGCCCTGCGGACGATCCAGCCGGGAGAAGAACTCACGTACGACTACGCCCTCGAGAAGGACGATACGCCCGAGGAGCTATGGTACACCCTGTACGCATGTCGTTGTGGCGCAGCCAATTGCAGAGGCACCATACTGGATACGGTGTCCGAAGCCGTAGAGC
>JBFHWK010000337.1:0-3410 GCA_041589075.1 Rhodothermales bacterium | reverse complement strand
TTGATGCCACCTTCGGCGGTGGCGAGGCGAACGTGGCAGTATCACTCGCCAATTACGGAATAGAGAGTCGTTTCATCACGAAGTTGCCTGTTCACGAGATCGGCCAGGCGGCGGTAAATCATCTGAGGAGGTTCGGTGTTTCGGATCGATTCATCGTTCGCGGCAGTGACCGCGTGGGAATCTACTTCCTCGAGAGCGGAGCTAGTCAGCGTGGTTCGAAAGTCATCTACGATCGTGCAGGGTCGGCGTTCGCAACCCTGGAGGCGGACGAGATCGATCTTGACGCTGCTTTCCGTGATGCGGATTGGTTTCACTGGACCGGCATCACAGCGGCGCTCGGACCACAGCCTCGATATACACTTACAGAAGTGTGCAAGGCGGCTAAGAAAGCCGGAGCCACGGTGAGTTGCGATCTCAACTTTCGCAAGAAACTCTGGACCGAAAAAGAGGCGCAGTCAGTGATGATTCCGCTGATGGAGTATGTCGACCTCTGTATCGCGAACGAGGAAGATGTGCAGAAGAGCCTTGGCCTGCACGCCGCGATGATGGACGTGGAGGCCGCGCAACTTGACGAAGGAGCCTACTTCGAGATGGCTGCGAAGCTGAAACGGAAGTTCGAGTTCGACGCCGTGGCGATCACCCTCCGCGAATCTTTTTCAGCATCACTGAACGGATGGAGCGCTTTTCTTCTGGACAATCGCGAATGCCGTGAGCCGTACCGGTCTCGGCGTTACGAGATCCAATTGGTCGACCGCGTTGGCGGCGGAGATGCGTTCAGCGGTGGACTCATCTTTGGACTGCTCACGATGGCCGACAGTAGGCGCGCGCTCGAGTTTGCGGTTGCGGCCTCGTGCTTGAAGCAGACGATCCCCGGTGACTTCAATCATGCGAGTGTCGACGAGGTGCTGGCACTTGCCAGAGGTGGCGGGTCCGGGCGCGTGGAGCGCTAGTGCTGGACCCTCGTCATCCGAGTGGTGCCTCGTTGCAAACCAACGTCCCCGCATGACCGTTGACGGGCCGCGGACCGTTTCAGTCCTCGCCTTCAAACCTAAAAAACGCGCGCGCATTCTCTGAACAGATCGCTCTCACCAGGCTGCCGATCCAGTCGATGTCGGCGGGCAGGATGCCATCATGTATGTCGCGACCCAGCGCCCGGCACAGGACGCGGCGAAAGTACTCGTGTCTCGAAAAAAGCGAAAGAGGGCTTCGTGAGTCCGTTACCATTCCCACAAATCGGCGGAGCAAGCCGAAGTCGGACAGCACGTTCAGGTGCTCGATCATCCCGTTCATCTGATCCAGATACCACCAGGCTGGGCCATACTGCATCTTTCCGGGAGTGCTTCCATCGTTGAAGCTACCGGCCATCGCTGTGAATACGGCCGTGTCGCGGGGGTTGACGTTGTATAGGATCGACCTTGCCAGCACGCCTTCGCGATCCAGACGATCGAAGAAGCGTGCCATCGATGATGCGTGATTCCAGTCCCCGATCGCGTCACAGCCGGCGTCGGCACCGACTTGTTCTCGCAAGCGCGTGTTCACGTTACGAATCGGACCCACGTGAAACTGCTGCACCCAGCCCTTCTCGTGGTTCATGCGTACCAGGTGGTAGCAAACGGCGGAGCGATAAAGCGCTGCATCGTCAACACCTACCGCCGAGCCTGTTCTTGCGTTCTCGAAGATCGAGCTCGCAGAGCGATCAGTGAAATCTGCGGCCGGAAACGTCTCGAGACCGTGGTCCGCCAACCGGCATCCGACGTCGTGGAAGTCGTCATGGCGCGACTGCAGGGCTTGCAGCAAGTCCGAAAAGGTTGTGATGTCACGGTTCGTCCGCTCGCCCAGCCTCTCGATCCACTCATTGAAAGATTTTGCATCGTGGATGCCTAATGCCCGATCCGGTCGGAAAGTCGGGAAGACATTGACGTGGTATGTGTCGTCGTTGCGGAGCCGGCGATGATACTCGAGGCTGTCTGCGGGATCGTCCGTCGTGCAAACGACCACGGCCCCGGAGCGCTCGATCAGTCGCCGCATGCCAAACTCCGGCGTTGCGAGCAATTCGTTCGTCCTATTGTAAATGTCTCTTGCCGTCGAGGGCGACAACATCGCATCGATACCGAAGGCACGATCCAGCTCAAGATGCGTCCAGTGAAAGAGCGGATTTCGAATCGTGTGTGGGACAGTATCGGCCCATCGCGCGAATCTCTCGTAGTCGGAGGCGTCGCCCGTGACGTACGCCTCGTCGATGCCGTTCGCGCGCATCGCTCGCCACTTGTAATGATCTGTCTCGAGCCATAGCTGTGTGATGGTCTCGTGTATTCGGTCGTTGGCGACGTCGGCAGCCGACAGGTGGTTGTGGTAGTCGATGATCGGTTGGCCGGCCGCGAAATTATGATAGAGCCTCCGAGCCTCGGGAGTATCCAGCAGAAAATCTTTCGAGAGAATCGAGGTGCGCATCGTTGTCAACAAGCCAGTTCGATGTGGCGCGTCCTACGCAAAGCTTCAGGACTGAAAATTGAGTGATCGGCGGACACCCAATTCGAGCCCGCGCAATTCAGCCAGTCCACGAAGACGACCGATCGCCGAGTAACCGGGTCTGGTTTTTTTCTTGAGATCATCAAGCATCTGGTGACCGTGATCGGGGCGCATTGGGATTACCGCGTCGGGCCGACCCTCCGTCCGCCGACGTTCTTCTTCCTCGACGATTCCTTTCACCACCGCAAACATATCGACGTCGCCGTCCAGATGATCGGACTCGTGGAACGTTCGATCGTCTTCGTTCCTCACATTGCGCAGATGGATAAAATGGACCCGGTCCGCGAAGGATCTTACGATGTCAACGACGTCATTATCGGGTCGCGATCCGAGCGACCCGACACAGAGCGTCAGGCCATTCGCGCGGCTCTCATTTTCTTCAAAAAGTGCTTGAAGGTCGGACTTTGTGCACACGACGCGCGGAATGCCAAGGATCGAAAACGGCGGGTCGTCCGGGTGTATGGCAAGACGAATACCCGCCTCGTCGGCGACGGGCGTGATCGCTTTCTGAAAGTACACGAGGTTGTCGCGCAACGTGTCCGCGTCGACATCGCGATACTCTTGCACGCGTGCCTTGAATCCCGCCAGGTCGTAGGAGCGATCGGCACCGGGCAGACCGGCTAGGATCGTCGAAGTGAGCTCGGCACGGTTGTGGTCACTCATTGATTGGAAGAGATCGGCTGCGGTGCGCACTGTTTCTTCGTCGTAATCTTCGGCAGCACGCGGCCGACCGAGTATGTGGACGTCGAAAGTGACACAAGCGATCCATTCAAACCGAAGCGCGCGCGAACCGTCGCGATACCGGTAACCAAGATCCGTCCGCGACCAGTCGAGAATTGGCATGAAGTTGTAGCAAACGGTCGAGATTCCGCACGCCGCGA
>JBFHWK010000336.1:0-3501 GCA_041589075.1 Rhodothermales bacterium | reverse complement strand
GGCCCATATGTACCCCCGACTGAGCGACGTTTTCAAAGATGTCTTCGGATTCGAGCTTCCGTTTCCGATTTACTCGTTCGGGGCCATGGTGGCCACCGGCGTCCTCGTTGCCGCATGGCTGCTGTCGCGGGAGATGGACAGGCTCTACAAAGAGGGTCGATTGCGGGGAGTTCGGATCGAAACGAAAGAGAAAGGACGCAAGAAGGCCCGCTCGGTCGAAGCCAGTCCCTCGGCGCTCGTGGGTACGATCACTGTCATCGCGGTCGTCGCCGGATTTGCCGGCGCAAAACTCTTCCACATCGTCGAGAATCTGGGCGCGTTCTCACAGGACCCCATCGGGATGATCTTCTCGACCGGAGGGTTTACGTTTTTCGGCGGCCTGATTGTGGCCGCCGTGTCGATTGCGCTTTATGTACGTTCGAAGCGTCTCGACGTGCCGACCATCGCGGATGCCGTGGCGCCGGGTCTCATGCTCGCGTACGGAATCGGACGCATCGGCTGCCATCTGGCCGGTGACGGTGACTGGGGGGTGGTCAGTGACGTAGCACAAAAACCCGGATGGATTCCGACATGGCTTTGGGCGGAGACGTATCCGAACAACATCCTCGGCGTTGACCTCTCAGCCCATCCGGTGTATCCGACCTCGATCTACGAGTTTGTGCTCGCGCTCGCGTTCTTCGGTGTCCTGTGGGGGATCCGAAAGCACCCATTCCTCGGTGGCTGGCTGTTCTCTCTGTATCTGGTATTTGCGGGTGTCGAACGTTTCCTGATCGAACAGATTCGCGTCAACAACAGGTTCGATGTCCTGGGAATGTCCGTTACGCAGGCGGAGGTAATCTCCGTTCTCCTAGTAACGCTTGGCGGCATCGGAGTGGCACTACGGCGCCATCGCCGTCAACAAGAAAGCGCGTCCGGCCGTGCTGAAGTCCAGGCGGCTGCTGTTGGCGCCGCAGAGTCCGACTGACCGCGACGTCCCCGATTGACCGTCACCGGATGACCAGAAGTTCCTTGGCGTCAGCCAGGCACGAGCCTCGGTCCCGCGGCCGCTACCTCTTCGTTCGCCCCCGAAGCGAACTTCTCAAAATTCTTTACGAACAGATCCGCAAGACGAGCCGCGGTACGGTCGTACGCCTCTTTAGACTTCCACGTGTTGCGTGGGATCAAAAGCTCGGACGGCACTCCGGGCACTACCGTCGGAACCGCCATTCCGAAGATCGGCTCTTCTTCCGTCTGTGCGTCGTTCAGTGCTCCGGAGTGAATGGCATCGATGATCGCGCGCGTGTACTTGAGGCTGATGCGCGAACCCTCTCCATAGGGACCGCCAGACCATCCGGTGTTGACGAGCCACGCGCTGGCTTTGTGGCGACGCATCTTTTCGGCAAGCAGCTCAGCGTACTTGCTCGGATGCCACATCATGAACGCCGCTCCAAAGCACGCAGAGAATGTCGCCTCCGGCTCATCGATACCCTGCTCGGTGCCTGCGACCTTGGCCGTGTAGCCGCTGATGAAATGATACATCGCCTGCTCAGGCGTCAACTTGCTCACCGGTGGTAGCACGCCAAAGGCATCGGCCGTCAGAAATATGATGTTGGTTGGGTGTCCGCCCACACACGGAATCTTTGCATTATCGATGTACTCGATCGGATAAGAGGCACGCGTGTTCTGGGTAACGGAGGTATCCGCGTAGTCCACTCGTCTCGACTCCTTGTCATAAACCACGTTTTCGAGCACCGTACCGTATCGGATCGCCCGGTAGATCTCGGGCTCCTTCTCTTCAGAGAGGTCGATCACCTTCGCGTAGCAGCCTCCTTCGATATTGAACACGCCTTCGTCAGACCAGCAATGCTCGTCGTCACCGATCAGGCTGCGCTCCGGGTCTGCCGACAGCGTGGTCTTACCGGTCCCCGACAATCCAAAGAACAGCGAGACATCACCATCCGGGCCCTCATTAGCAGAGCAATGCATTGACAGCACACCCTCCTTGGGCATGATGTAATTCATCACCGTAAAAATGCCCTTCTTCATCTCGCCGGCGTACTCGGTACCCAGGATTACAAACTCGCCGCGCTCGAGTGAGAGGTCGACGCTGGTGTCGGACGTCATGTGGAACGTGTATCGATTGGCAGGAAACCGTCCCGCGTTGAGCACCACATAATCGGGCTTGCCGAACTCGGCCAGTTCCGACTCGCTCGGCCGGATGAGCATATTATGCATGAAGAGCGCGTGATACGGTCTCGTGCAGATGATCCGGGCTTTGACACGATACTTCGGGTCCCATCCCGCAAAGCCGTCGACGACATACAACCGGTCACACACGTTGAAGTAGTCAATGGCTCGCTCGCGATTGACTATGAACGTGTGCTCGTCCAGACGAATGTTGACGTTGCCCCACCAGATACGACCGCTTGTCGCATCTTCGTCGACGATTCGTTTGTCAGCCGGGCTCCTTCCGGTCTTGCGTCCCGAGAAAGTCATGAGTGCACCCGTGTCCGCGATGGCTGAACCGGGGTCAAAACGGATGGCCTCCTCGTACAGGCGCGCCGGGTTGGCGTTACGAAGGATGTTTTCGACGTGTATTTCGTACTCTTTAAGGTTGAACTGCGAGGCCATAGTTTCTTGATATCATTTGATTCCTACAGCTTTGCTTGCATCGTCTCGAGGTTGTTCGCGCGGTCGACGCTTTGCCGGCGTGCTGCACGACTCAGGGGAGTCGGCATTGGTAACCGCGCAGGGATCCTCGAGTACCGCTGCTCAGGAAGTATAGGCGGGAGCGCCAACAATCATGGATGCAGGAAAAGGAAATAGGAATGAAAACGAGCGTGTCGTGGTCGGCCGAAACGCGGTGTTTGAGATGCTCCGGCAGCGTGGCGCTGACGTCCAGAAACTGTTCTTGCAGGCCGGTGCCGGGGGGGGCGTGATTCGGGACATAGCCTCCGCCGCTGCCGAGGCGGGCGTACGGGTACAGTACGTCCCTAAAAGGCGACTGGACCGGTTGGCCCCGGACGCTGTGCACCAGGGCGTGATCGCCATGGTCGGGTCTTTCCGTTACGCCACGGTCGAAGAGCTCATTCAAGGACTTGGTGGGTCAATCGATGTCGTGAAGGAAAGTAGACCGATGGTGCTCGTCCTCGATCGGATTCAGGATGTCCACAACTTCGGCGCTATTCTCAGGACGGCGGCGGCCGGGGGGATCGACGGTGTCCTTGTCCCGGCGACACACATGGCTCCGTTGAGTGCAGCGGCCGTCAAGGCCAGCGCAGGTACGGCTGGCCTGATCCCGATCGCACGCACCGCGCGACTGGCTGTCGCACTGACACAATTGAAGGAGGTAGGTTTCTGGGTAGTCGGACTTGACACACGCGGCGATAAGAGCATCTGGGATACGCGATGGGACCGTCCGACTGCCCTGGTCATCGGCGGCGAGGCCAAAGGAATCAGCGCGTCGGTACGAAAGGCCTGCGACGAGTTTGCCGCCATCCCGATGTCAGGCGGTGTAGAATC
>JBFHWK010000335.1:0-3534 GCA_041589075.1 Rhodothermales bacterium | reverse complement strand
CTTCAAACATGCGGCGGATGGCCGATCCTGAAGTGTAGTAGCCGGCGGTTTTTTTCGAGACGACTTTCGGCATCGGTTTACCCTGATTGCTCGTTTCGGGAGGCGGGGCTACGAACAGTCTATGTCCATTGAAATCGGCTATAGTGCGGTTTCATTCACCACCGGCCGCAAGGTAGCCCGCGGACACGCGTACCCGTGACAGGTTAACCGGAGCGTGGGTGTGAAGTCGCATAGCACGTCAGCGAGCGGCATTCCCTCGCATCCCGTGTAGTGGATTTCACGCTGGCGGCTGGAAGCGCTTTTCTGTACGATTTGGGCGTGTTCGATAGTTAAAAAAACATGCCCATGAGCACGAAGACAGCCAAACGGGAGCGACCCAAACCCTTTCTTTTTCCCCAGTTCTGCAAAGCGTGCGGCCGGTGCATCGAATCCTGTCCGAAAGAGTGCATCACATTCAGCACCGAGATCGACCCCGCAACCGGCCTGACGCCGGTCGTAATCGACCTCGACCGATGCAACGGCTGCGGTCTGTGCTTCGAGGCGTGCCCCGAGCCGTACGGGCTCTTGCGTATCCCCAGCAACGATTTCGATCCGGGTGTCATCGACCCCGAAACACTGTTCGGAAAGCGAGCATCGACCGCGCCCAGGCCGCGCGGTCGGCGGGACAAACGCGTACCGCTGCCCCCACGCCAGCCGATGGTCCTGAAGGGCACGCACGCGTCGGCCGTCGGCGCACTGATTGCCGGCTGCCGTCACTTCTTCGGGTACCCGATCACGCCGTCGACGGAAGGTGCGGAGCTCCTCGCCCGACTGCTGCCGAACCTTGGCGGCGTGTTTATCCAAGCCGTAAGCGAAGTCGCCGCCGTCAACATGATGTACGGATGTGGCGGGGCCGGCCTTCGCACGATGACATTCACGTCGTCACCGGGCTTCAGTCTGATGCTGGAAGGCATCTCCTACATGGTGGGTGCCGAAGTTCCGGCCGTGTTCGTGAACATCATGCGAGGTGGACCCGGCCTCGGCAACATCGCGCCGGAGCAGGCGGACATCAAGCTCGCCTGCCGCGGTCTGGGTCACGGTAACACGCATGCGATCGTTCTTGCACCCGCATCCCCGCAAGAGATGCTCGACCTCACGATGACGGCCTTCGATCTTGCGTTCAAGTACCGCAACCCGGTTGTCATCGCAGGTGACGGATACCTCGGACAGATCACTGGACGTGTTGATCTACCCGATGAGATGGTGAAGCCGGGACTGCCGTCATGGGCCGTCTACGGCGACCGCGGACATCGCGCCAACCTGATCAACTCGATCCGTCTTGCCGAGACCGATCTCGAGGAGCACAACCGGATGCTGATCGACAAGTACCGCCGGATGACGAAGACCGAGCAACGCGCCGAGCTGTATCTCTGCGATGACGCCGAGTGGTTGCTCATTGCGAGCAACACACCGGCGCGAATTGCCAAGGGTGCTGTTCGCACGTTGCGTGACCGGGGCGTGAAGGCCGGACTGTTTCGACCGATCACGCTGTGGCCTTTTCCGATTCGCGACCTCGTGCCGTTGCTCAAGAACAACGCCGGGATCGTAATGGTCGAGGCCGGCGCCGGACAGCTCGAGAACGAGCTGCGGCTTGCCCTCAGCTACAGCAAGGTCGACCGCAAGCCGTACATCGATCGTGTTCAGCGCTTCGGTGGCGTACTGCCGCGTCACGCTGAAATCGTAGACAAGGTCACTGAACTGGAGGCATCGCGAAATGGAATCCGTGTTCTACAATAGATTCGAGCGGCACGACCACGCCGAGGGACTGAAGGCGCACGCCACCCACTACTGTCCCGGCTGCGGTCATGGCCTGGTGCACAAGTACGTGGCCGAAGCGATCGAGGAGCTCGGTGTCCAGGATCGGACCGTCGCGATCTCACCGGTGGGCTGCGCCGTGTTCCTGTATTACTACTTGGACGTCGGCAACAGTCAGGCGGCACACGGGCGTGCCCCGGCCGTAGCCGTCGGGCACAAGCTCGCAAACCCCGAAGCTGTCGTGGTCAGCTATCAGGGTGATGGCGATCTGGCATCGATCGGCCTCGCCGAAATCATGCAGCTCGCCCAGATGGGCCTGCCCATCTCCGTGATCTTCGTCAACAACGCGATCTACGGCATGACCGGTGGCCAAATGGCACCGACGACGCTGATGGGTCAACAGACGACGACCACTCCAACGGGACGCGGACGCCTGCTCGGCCAACCGCTGAAAGTCGCGGAGACAATCGCGCAGCTCGACGGGCCGGTGTACGTCGAGCGTGTCGCGCTTTTCAACAACAAGCAGCGGTTCCGTGCTCGAAAGGCGATCAGGAAAGCACTGGAGCTGCAAGTCGAGAATCGCGGACTCGGGTTTGTCGAGGTGCTTTCGGAGTGTCCGATTCATCTGAACATGACACCCGAAGAAGCCGAGCGGTGGGTGGAGGAGAAGATGACGAAGACATTCCCGCTCGGCGTCAAGAAAGACGTCACCCAGGATCCGTGGTTTGCCCTCGCCCGTCCGTTGTTTGACGCAGAGCGGGTTCTCGACGTGATCGAGTCTAGTGACGAGAAAGTGGACCGCTTTTCAAAGGGGTTCCCGCAGCACATCGACGCGGACGATGTGTCGATCAAGTTTGCCGGAGCCGGCGGCGATGGTGCGCAGATGATCGCGAAGCTGGCATGCTCCGCCGCGATCAACGAAGGGTTTGACTCGACGTATATCCCGAGCTACGGACCCGAATCGAGAGGTGGCACTTCGTATGCCGATGTTCACATCGCGAAGGAGGAAGTGCTGTCACCGGCTGTTCCGGATCCGCATGCGCTCGTCGTCTTCAACGCGCCGAGCATGGAGAAATTCGCACCGATGGTCCGGTCCGGCGGCACGATTGTGTATGACACTACGGTCATCTCGGACGTACCTTCGGTTGACGCGAGCATTCGTTTTGTCGGAGTGCCGTTCGCCAAGATAGCACATGACATGGGGAAGACCAGAGTCAAGAACGTGGTTGCGCTCGGCGCACTGCAGGCGGCGACGCGGTTCATGGAGCGCGAGAGCCTGCTGGCGGCGCTCGATCAGTCACTCCATGAGGACTGCGCGATGCTCGAGCTAAACAGGATGGCGTTCGCAAACGGCGTCGACGCGGTTGGAGACGGCGCCTGATCTGTCACTTCAAGAGCACCATTACCTTCGTTTCGGCTCGCGCACCCGCGGTCAACCGGTAGATGTAGACCCCGCTCGCAAGGTCTTGAGCGTCAAAGCGTGCGCTGTGCGAACCCGAGGGCATTTGATCGTCGACCAGTGTTGCGACCACCCGGCCGAGTATGTCAAAAACCCGTAAGGTCACGTGACCGGACGCCGGGAGCGCGTACTCGACCGTCGTCTGCGGATTGAACGGATTGGGATAGTTTTGATGCAGCGCGAAAGAACCCGGCAATTCCGCCTCGGGCGGCTCCTCGAAGCTGACGGGGATCCAGTTCAGGTTGCGCAAGATTGCAACCGAGTCGGCCCCGGCCAGGAGT
>JBFHWK010000334.1:0-3580 GCA_041589075.1 Rhodothermales bacterium | reverse complement strand
TATGAATCTACGATACAACCTGGCGCTTGTCGGACTTCTGATACTCGCGGGCGGGGCGACGGCCGCCGCCCAGGAGCAAACGGTGGGCCTGTTCCTCCACGACGACCGAGCGTACGACGGTTACACGCTAATCATGCCGCTATTCCACAACAGCAGCTATCTCATAGACAATGACGGCCAGCTCATTCACTCTTGGGAGCATGAACGAAACCTCGGCGGAGCCAGCTACGTCCTCCCCAACGGTAATCTCCTACGAGGATCTGCGACGCCGAATCCCGCCATCAACTTCGGTGGTCAGGGCGGCACGATGCAGGAGATTGATTGGGACGGGAACGTCGTTTGGGAGTTCATTTACTCCGACAGTCTACGGGCGTTACATCACGACAGCGCCCGCTTGCCGAACGGGAATCTCCTCATGATCGCTTGGGAATGGCACAGCGTAGAGGATGCGGTCGCTGCCGGTCGGGACACCACAACCTACCCGGCCCCCTCCGGCGCATTCTGGCCGGAGCAGATCATTGAGGTCAGGCCCACACCGCCGGTAGGCGGAGAAATCGTTTGGAAGTGGCACGTCTGGGATCACCTCATTCAAGATTTCGATCCTACAAAAGCGAACTACGGTGTCGTCGAAGACCACCCCGAACTGATCGACATAAATTACAGCGATGCTCCAAACGGCGACTGGCTTCACTTCAACGGGTTGAACTACAACGCGGAGCTGGACCAGATCATGATCAGCGTACCCGGCTTCGACGAACTCTGGATAATCGACCACAGCACCACCACTGAAGAAGCAGCCGGACACACTGGAGGCCGTTACGGTAAAGGGGGCGACCTTCTGTACCGCTGGGGCAACCCGCAGTCGTACGGGAAAGGATCCGGCGCGGATCAAGTGCTCTTCTTCAACCACGATACGCAATGGGTTGAGCCGGGCAAGCCGGGAGCGGGAAACATCCTGATCTTCGATAACGGTCTTAACGCCAGCGCCTCTAGGGTCATCGAGCTGGCGCCGCCGGTGGAAGCCGACGGCACGTACCGCATGAATCCCGACGGCTCTTTCGAAGCGGGCCAAATTGTCTGGGACTACAGCCATCCCGATTTCTTCTCGGGATTCGCGTCGGGACAGGAGCGACAACCGAATGGGAACACGCTCATAGCAGAGACACAGGACGGACGGATCTTCGAAGTCGCACCGAACGGCGACGTTGTTTGGGATTACGTAAGTCCAGTGACGAACGAAGGACGAATCGCGCAGGGCGATAGCATTCCTTCCATCTTTCCGGCCAGACCGGACTGGCTGGCGAACGGAATCTTTCGCGCGTACCGATATCCGCTGGATTATTCTGCGTTCAATGGCAAGGATCTAACACCGAAAGGTACGCTCGAGTTGGGCAACCCGACCTCGATCGACGACCTGCCGCAACTGCCGCACAGCGTAACCCTGCTTCAAAACTATCCAAACCCGTTTCATGGCCGGACGTCTATACGATTTCGCGTGGATGCGCCGGGCGAGATTGTTCTTGAGGTCTACAATACGCTGGGCCAACGCGTCGCGACACTCGCCGATGACTGGTACGCACCGGGAACACACGTCATCGACTTTGAAGCGGAGGATTTGGCAAGCGGCATCTACTACGTGCACTTGACAACCGAGGCGCACGCAACTACGAGACCAATGACAGTAGTGCGATAGCTGCTGACGGAAACGGCTATCTCCCGTCGTCAAAACCGATGCGAGCCCCTAGCTCCCGGATTCTTGTCCACCGGAGGCGGTTAAGGTACTCGCTCGCCCTGCGAGTTGCCGGGACTGATAGTCCTTCGGCGAATACCCGGTCCAACGCTTGAACGATCGCACGAACGCGGACGGGCCGGATAGCCCCACAAGGAGCGCGGTGTCGGTGACCGACGTGCCGAGACGCACCAGATAGTCGCACGCGAGATCGCACCGAACTTCGTCCACCAGATCACGAAACGTCGTCCCTTCGCGAGCCAGCTTGCGCTGCAGGGTCCGAGGACTCATGAACAACGCCTCAGCAACCTGCTTCGCTGAGAGATCCTCATCGCGGATGTGATCAACGATGATCATCTTCACCTTGCCCGTCAGATCGTCCTGCTCCTCGAGCGCCTTGAGCAGCGCGATGGCATGTCGCTCAAAGAGCTGATGAATCTGCGGATTCGAGAACGTAACGGCGAGGTCCCGCACGCCGCGATCGTAGATGAGCGCATTCTCATCTCGGCCGAATTCGGGCCTGGTCTTGAAGATTCGCTCGTATTCAGCGACCTCGGGCGGCTTCGCGTGCGCAAACCGGACATGTAGAGGACGTACGTCCCGGTTGGACAGGGTGCCGAGCGCGCGACCAACGATCGACATTGAAGCGTCCGTTATTTGACTCAGAACAAATGACGCGCCCCGCGGCACGGGCTGCTGCAGCCGGAAGGTCAGGTGCCAGGCGTTGCGCTCAGTCCTGTGTGAGAGGTTCAGCACGTTGCCGGCCAGTGACGTGTACCGGCTGGCGCATTCAACGGCAGCGGCCAACGAACTGCTGCTCTGAAGCAAGTAGCCGACAACGCCGAGGGCGCTGAGCTGGACGAAGGCGCCTACGTGAAGTCCGATGTATGGGTCGTCGAGCGCCTCGGAGGCTCGCGTCCATACCGCCGTGAGTTGGTCGGGCGTAAACCGTGAGTCCGATTGCGCCAATGCCCGCAGCGGGATGCCGGCGGCGCTGCAGATTGCTTCCTTGTCGACGCCGTGCAGACCGGCGTACTCGATCAAGGCTCGCGTCACGGGGCTGTGGATTAGAGGCGGCTGGCTCATGCCTGTCATATTGGGTCAACAATAATGGCGCAATCTGTAAATCACTTTTTGCCAAAGGTAGCGTACAAAAGCGCGAAATCGGATGGCCCCGGGGGCACCTGACGATGCCCTTCCGAACTCTCCACATTCTCACAAACTACTCTCGCTAACTCCTGAAGGAGTAACAGACAATGAAAACGACACTGGCCTTTATGGCCGCTCTTGTCCTGGCCGCCGGTCTAGATACAGTACAGGCCCAGGATCGAAAATTTGAGTGGCTGGTGGGTGGCGGTATCGACTCACCGTTGGGCCCCAACGAGTTCAAAGATACATTCCAGACCGGATGGACGGTCAAGCTGGCCGGAGGGTATTACCTGACCCCCCAGTTCACCGTGGGTGCCAACGTATCGATCAACCGATTCGCGTTCGATGAAGACAATTTCGTTACCATCGACAATCCGGACATCTCCGGAGGCGACCTTTCCGTGTTCGAATTCGCGGGTGTCGGTAAGTACTACCTGATGCCCATGACGAAGGTCGTCAATTTCTACGTGCTCGGCGGACCGGGCATCGCGCATTCTCGGATCTCTGATTTCACGTTCCGGAATATTGCCGGTGAGCCCGTGACGGTTGAAGGAAGCAACGAGACGGACTTCATGCTCACGGCAGGTGCCGGTGTGAAGTACAACGTGACGTCGCGCTGGGGCGTGTTCGTCGAGGGCCGTTACAGCCATCTGTTTACGGAGAGTGACGACACCTCCTATCTCCCGATTCGGATCGGCGTGG
>JBFHWK010000333.1:0-3584 GCA_041589075.1 Rhodothermales bacterium | reverse complement strand
TGACAAACACAGTCGCTTCCCGAAGTCCGCGCTGTCCGAAACCGTCCATCAGTCTCGCGACAAAATCATCCACGTACGACAGGGCGTTGAGGTATGCGTTGTAGTCCGGCCTGTTCTTTACGAAGGATCGTTCGGGAAAGTCAGATGCGGTCTTGTACGGGTGGTGAGGCGAGATAGTCAAAAAGGCTGCCATGAACGGGTTGCCGCCGCTGACCTGCTCGTCAATCCACTCGAAGCTCCCGTCGATCATCGATCTTTCTTCCAGTCCAAAGTAATTGACGCGTTCAAAGCCGGTTGCGTCGAAATCGCCGTCGCCGAACGCACGGTCAAACCCCATGTTGCGAAGTAGTTCATCCTTGCGCTCAAAAATCAGAGTGGCGGGCGTGAAAAAGGCGGAGCGGTAGCCATGCTCTCTGAGAAGATCCGGTAGGCAGCGACCTGGAATGTCCGGCTGGTCACCCTGAGCAATGCGTGGAGGAATTCCACAGAGTATCGGAACGAGCGCCTTGTTGGTGTGTGGGACCGTTGCATACATGTTCTCAACAACCAGCGACTTTCGCGACAGCGCATCCAGAAAGGGCGTCGGTGAGAAGAAGGATTCGTTCTCGATAAACTGAGGATGACGCTGTGACTCCAACACAATGATGACGATGTTCGGCGGTGTCGTTTGACTCGATGTTCGTGAGAGCGAGATGTTCTTAGTGTCAAAGAGGGGTTCGAACACGTCGGCAATGTTGCGGTCCGTAAACCCGATGTTCCGACCATGTGAAACTTCTCCGGCCAACTCCTTGAAGGTAGCCGGTGCAATTCGTGCGATGGAGCGATCGAGATCGGGCGCCGGTACGGCGACAAGCGTCGTCAAGGCGGCGGCGATGACGATCAAGGCCGAGGATCTACGTTCACCGAGCTCACTGCTTTTTCTTAGGGAGTAGCAGAACGCGGCCCCGACAGTGATGATCGGAAGACTCATCACTACCAGATGTGTGCCGCTCATCTCGTGCATAACGACGTAGCTCAGGTTGCTCGTGTTGGCGAGTGCATACCGTAGCATGAAAGAGTCCGCGAGTGAACCAGTCATCACGAAGTAGCCGAAGTCCAGGCTCGCGATTAGCATTGCTCCAAGGATCACGATGTGTGCAATCACGGTTCCGGGAACTCGCAGCCACCGGGAGGCTCGGCTTGCTATTGCCACGAACGCGATCGATCCGGCAAGCAGCCAGACAAGATCCTGTCGAATCACCGAGTAGAATCGCTCGTCTGTCCAGAGTTGTTCGAAAGGAAGCACATGAGAGGCTGCTGCCGTCATTAGACCCCAAAGCCCTATGAAGAGCCCCGTAGACCCGGCCGCCGAGAGTCCGGTTCGCGTCGACACGGCAAGGATCACAAACAGCGGAAGTACTATGAGCAGCACCGGAACCGCAGCGTGCTGCATGAGCAGGTAGCCAACCAGATTCGCTTGGGGGACCGCTTTAGCCGTCTCGGCATGACCGGATAGAATGGCGAACTTGATCAGCTTGAAGATGATCAGTTGTGCACCCAAGGGCACGAACAGCAGGAGCGCGGTGTTTCTGATGCTTGCCGGTACCAGCAGGGCGTGTTTCCACGCCTGCCATCGGTGAGAGGACCGGGTGCGCGCGGCCTCGGTTGCCAAGACGGTGCCAGTGGCGGCTGCTGAGTTGTCGGACATGCGATGTTTGGCGCCTTCTGCTGGCGGTAGTATCGGACGACGCCGGGGAACATGAAGACGCAATCGCCCTATATGAGGCGGGAAGACCACATTTGGGACTTGAGGGCTTGTTGGAGAGGGTCGCACTGATTGGGGCAAATCCCTGCCCGGAAAGCAGGATTCGCCCTACGGGCCCTGTAGGCGTTTGGCGGTTAACCAAAGCGGCGCGTCTTCGATACAATTGAGTACACTGATCGCTCGTTTCGGCAGGAGCCGTCGGTGGAGTAACCAACGGGACAGACCTATGAAAGAGCGTACCTCTCGCACCAAACCAATCGGCCTCTTGGCCCCTGTATTGGTAGGCGTATTATTCGTGTTCGGCTGCGCAGGGGACGCAGGACAGGCAAGTAGTGCCGCCGATCCGCCGCTGATCGACAGTGAGCCGATTGCACTGGGTGAACTTCAGTACACGCTGAACTGCGCCAGTTGTCACGGTGAAAGCGGCCGGGGCGACGGTCCGGTCGCGGAGGCGCTCACCACGCCTCCCTCAAATCTCAGAATGCTCAGGGCTGACAATGGGGGCGTTTTTCCGACGGAGGCCGTCGTCAGTTTCATTGACGGGAGAGAAGAGATCCGCGCGCATGGCACCCGCCAGATGCCCGTGTGGGGAAACATCTGGGGCGAGGTGGGCGGCCAACCCGTGCCGGAAGAGGAAGTGCAGCGGAGGATCAGCGAACTGGTCGAATACCTGCGATCGATTCAGGAATAGGTTTCGGTCGCCTCAGATATCGCGGCTCCGAATGGCAGGTGTCGTAGCCTAGTAACCCGCGCCAGCGGGATCGGGACGCCACGACTGGAGTACCTTCATGTAGTTCGCGCGCTCGAACGCCGACGGCTCCGTGACGTGCTTCTGGCTCATGCTTCCACGCATTTGCCGTACCGAAACGTACTGGCGTTCCTCCAGCCAGTGGGTCACGTCCTGCTCGATCTCCTTTATCCGATCTATGCCGTTCCGGAGGAGTTCAGACGCCATCATAGTCACGCTGGCACCGGCCATCAGCGCCTTAAGGACATCTTCGGCCGTGTGGATGCCGCTCGTAATCGCCAGATCGATGTCGACACGGCCGCAGAGAATTGCAAGCCATCGTAACGGCAGTCGCATCTCGTGCGAGTTGGACAGGATCAAGTGGGGCGTTACCTCCAGGGCTTCGAGGTCGATGTCCGGCTGGTAGAAACGGTTGAACAGTACCAGTCCGTCTGCACCTGAGTTCTTCAATTGCACCGCCATGTTTGCCATGGCACTGAAGAACGGGCCGACCTTGACCGCCAACGGAATCGCGGTCGCGCTGCGGACCGCCGACACGATTTCCACGTAACGCTGCTCGACGGCTGTGCCTGTCATCGATGGGTCGGTCGGGATGTAGTAGATGTTGAGTTCGAGTGCGTCTGCGCCGGCTTCTTCGATTTGCCGCGCGTATCCGGTCCACCCGCCCGAGCTGATGCCGTTGAGGCTTCCTATGATCGGGATGTCACAGGCCTCTTTTGCCCGGCGCACGTGCTCCAGATACGCATCCGGCCCCACGTTATAGCTTCCCGCGTCGGGGAAGTAGGACAGCGCCTCGGCAAAACTCTCGGTGCCGTAATCTAGGTAGTGATCGAGCCGGTGGCTCTCGCGCGTCAGCTGCTCCTCAAATAGTGAGTGCATGACGATCGCGGCCGCCCCTGCGTCCTCCAGGCGGCGGATCGTGTCGATGGATTCTGATAGTGGTGAGGCCGAAGGCACGAGCGGACTGCGGAGCTCGAGGCCGAGATAATCTATCCGTAGGTCCATACGATCGCGACTCCTCCTGGCGCGGCGGCCAATCTTATTTTAGACCCGGCGGCAACTTCCCCTTTGCGGCGGGCTTGACCGCTTTCG
>JBFHWK010000332.1:0-3602 GCA_041589075.1 Rhodothermales bacterium | reverse complement strand
GATTCCTGAGAAGTTGACGGGACTGCCGTGTGTGAGGTGACCTCCGTGGGCCAGATCGAGGCCCAGGAAACAATCGCCGGGCTGAAGTACCGAGAGATAAACGGCAGCGTTCGCCGACGCTCCGGAATGCGGCTGCACGTTTACCCATTCACAATTGAAGAGCTTCTTCGCGCGCTCGCGAGCGAGGTCTTCGGCGACGTCGACGAACTGACAGCCGCCGTAATACCGCTTTCCAGGAAGCCCCTCCGCGTACTTGTTCGTGAGTGGCGACCCCATCGCCTCGAGGACGGCCTTCGAAACGAAGTTCTCAGAGGCGATCAACTCGAGGCCTTCGTTTTGCCGCTCAACCTCCCGCTGAATGGCGCTGAAAACCTCCGGGTCCCGTATCTCCAGATCCGACATGCGTTTCCCCTCCTTTAGCCAACTCAAAGTAGCTCTACGCCGCTGCGGAGGCAATGTGCCAGTAGTCAGTCCTCGTCGTAGAATCGCGACAGATTGAGGAAATTCCCGCCGATTCCGAGAAAATGCCACTTGCGGACCTTCACCGGAGTGGCTGTAAGCTCAATCTTGTACGTGCTAAAGAAGTAGTAATCCTTGTACTCGGTGAGCTGCTCGACATGTTGCTCGGCAAGCTGGGAAGCGGTGTGGCTCAGGGCCTGCCCCACATCCGACGTACCGATTTGCTCCTGGATCAGCACCTTCGACTCTTCCTTGATGAAGACCTTGAAGTCCTGAATATCAGGGTTCGAAAAATAGAGGATGCCGATGGCGACCACCAGCAGTATCCAAAACCATTTCATGACCAGTTCTCCGTCGGTTTGAGCTGACGTCACTTCGTCATCGCGTACGTCAGGATATTAACACCCATCCGCAGCGCCTGCTCCCGCTTCTCGGGTGGATCGTTGTGGACCTCAGTGGGTTCCCACCCATCGCCGAGATCACTCTCGTACGAATAGAACACGCAGAGTCTCCCGCTGTCGTCGAAAATTCCGAACGCCTGCGCCGGCTTTCCGTCGTGCTCGTGGATCTTCGGCAGACCGGCGGGAAAGCTGTAGTGTGCTTGAAATATGGGGTGCGAGAAAGGAATCTCGCGAAACGAGCGGTCGGGAAAGACCTTCTCCATCTCCCTCCTTATGTGGGGGTCCAGGCCGTAATTGTCGTCGATATGAAGGAAACCGCCACCCAGTAAATAGCGGCGCAGCCGCAGCGCCTCGTTTTCGGAAAGGCGAATGTTGCCGTGCCCCGTGAGGTAGAGGTACGGGTACGCAAAGAGCTTGTCTGCCGACAATTCCACGACGTCTTCGGAAGGCGCAACGTCGATTCGCGTGTGGTCGCGCGTGTACCTGAGCAGTTCCCGGAGCGATTCGGGATCTCCATACCAGTCTCCCCCGCCCGAATACTTGACACGCGCGATGTGAAAAGTATAGTCCGCCTGCGCGATGGCAGTACAGGGAATGCCGGCCGTCAAGACCAGAAATATCATGAGACAGCTTCGCATGGGACAACTCGCTAAACGATTCCAAGGGTAAATTGTTTAATGGCGTCCGGTTGTCTTTTCGGTCGTCGGTTGCCACTTTTGGGTCCGAAAAAGACTTCCACAAGCCGCTAGAAAGCCATGTCTGTGTCGCGTACCGTGCGCTCTGCGCCGAGCATTCTCCTCGTCCTGTTGATGACGGCGTCCCTGATGTCTCCGCCCCGGACGCCGCTGGTGAGCACGTTTTCGATCGTTGGATTCGACCCGGCCACCGGTGATCTGGGGATTGCTGTCCAGAGCAAGTTCCCGAATGTTCGCCCCATCGTACCGTGGGCGCGTGCCGGTGTGGGCGCCGTTGCGACGCAGAGCTTTGCCGAGTTGGATTACGGCATCAAGGGCCTCGACCTTATGGAGAACGGAGCTACCGCTCAGGAGGCGCTCGAGATACTCATGCGTGCCGATCCGGAGTTTCAGGAACGGCAGGTGGGTATGGTCGATGCTCAGGGAAACGCAGCCTCCTGGACGGGCACCGGGTGCTTCGGATGGGCGGGCGGAAGAGTCGGCACCGATGACGGGTCTACACCGGGCCCCGCCGGCAGCTTGATTATGGGTCAGGGTTTCGCTGCCCAAGGCAACATACTCGTCTCCGAGGAGACCGTGGAGGCACTGGCCACGACGTTCGGGACCACCGAGGGCTCGCTTGCGGATCGTCTGGTGGCTGCTCTTGTGGCAGGCGGTAAGGCCGGAGGCGACCAGCGCGGCGAACAGAGTGCCGCGCTTCTTGTCGTGCGTGAAGGCGCCGGCTACGACGGTATGGACAACTTCATCGATATCTCCGTCTACGACCACAAGAAACCTATCGCGGAGCTGGAGCGGTTGTATCGTCTGAACAATCTTTACTTTACCCAATCCGATCCGGCCAACATGATTCCAATCACCGCGGAGATTGCAAAAGAGATACAGTCGATCTGGCAGACCCGGGGGTTTTACGATGGACCTCTGGACGGTGTCGTCGACGCTGAATTTCAGCAGACGTTGGTCGATTATATGGGTTGGGAAAACTACGATCTGCGGATCGATCCCGTACGATCCGTCGACGTTGCGGGCGGCGAGACGCTGCTCATAGACCGGGAGGTTCTGGCTGACATCCGTCACGTGTTTCGCGAGGGGCTATGGAAGCCGCGTGTGAACTGACAGTGGGAAATTGCGATGCCGGAGCGACCTCAAACTTTCCGCCCGACCTCGTGTAGAATAGGCACACCCCTTTGAGGACGAAGATATTATCGTGAGGAGACCATGAGTAAGTTTTTCAGGGCGCTGCTCGTCGCGGGGGCCGCCACCGCCGCCGCCTACATATTCTTCGGTACCGTCAAGAAAGAAGAGAAGCGCAAACCGGTGCAGCCCCTATCGGACGAAGTGGAGCCGGAGTCCTTTCCTGAAGAGGTTCGGGAAAGCCTCCTGACGGAGCTCGAAGGACACCTCTAGCGCAGATCGCGTTGACTTTTTGCTTCTTGTCCGTTTATTGTTTCACCGGCGGACAACGGGCGTAGAGTCATGGGCGACGGATTCGGCGCGAAGGGAATTGGTGCTGTGGCTGGATTGTTGCTGCACCTACTTCTGGAATGCGCCGGCGCCGCCCAGGATCGCCCGACAAAGTGGGGAAACGTCAGCCCTGAGGACTTCGACATCGATGTCAGGGCGGTCGACTCGACCGCGGCCGCGGTTATTATTTCTGATTACGGCGAGTCGAAGATCGCAGCGGACTGGTCGGTTACATACACGAGGCAACGCCGGATCTACCTCGCCTCTGAAAGTGGCTACGACTTTGCCGAGGTCCTAATAGAGTACGATTCTGACCTGGACGACGTCCGCAAAGCGGAGGGGCGCACTTACAAACTCGTCGACGGCAAGGTCGAAAGAACAAAGCTGCGCAAGCAGGATGTCTTCCAGGAAGAGGTTCGAGATTCCGTTCGTCGTGTTCGGTTCACGCTTCCTGCGCTGCAGCCGGGCGCGATCGTAGAGTATCGATATGTGATCCATCGGAACAACCCCGTCTTTCTTCGGGGGTGGAACTTTCAGTCGAGTGCACCCACACTATACAGTGAGTATGAGGTCGAGATACCGCCGG
>JBFHWK010000331.1:0-3613 GCA_041589075.1 Rhodothermales bacterium | reverse complement strand
TTGCAGCCGGCCCACCAGTTGAATCCGATCATCATGCCGCCGCCGGCCAATGCGGAGGCTTTCAAAAAAGATCGTCTATTGAGTGTCGTTCGAACGGTAGCCACGATAGTTCTCGTCTAATTGGGTTCTTGATCACGACGTGTGGGTCAGCGGTTACATCTTGGCCGCGGCCGTCTTGACGGCGGCGTGGATGCGTGGGTACGTACCGCACCGACAGATATTGCCGTTCATCCAATTGTCGATCTCCTCATCACTTGGAGAAGGATTCTGGGCCAGCAGTGCTGCGGCACTCATGATCTGTCCAGCCTGGCAGTAGCCGCATTGTGGCACGTCGTGTTCGAGCCAGGCCTCCTGCACCGGGTGCGTGCCATCGGGCGAAAGCCCTTCTATCGTGGTAATCGCCTGGTTCCCCACGCTCGAGACGGGAAACGTACACGAGCGAATTGCAATGCCGTTGAGGTGAATCGTGCAGGTTCCACACTGGGAGATGCCGCAGGCATACTTGGTGCCGACCAGGTTCAGGTGATCGCGCAAGACCCACAGTACGGGTGTCGCGGGGTCAACATCGACCTCGACTTTCTTGCCGTTGACGGAGAGTTTGAACAGAGACATAAGCGCACCGACGATTGATGGTGGCGAGGGGTTAATTCAATTTACGTAAATGTGCGGAGCGTCACGAGGATATTAGCGGACTGGGTCAATCGAGCACATTGATGAGACGGCTGTACTTCACGATCAAGGTCTGGTTGTCGACGTCGGGGACGAGCGCCGCGTCGAAGGCGCTGGTCTGATTTAAGACGACGAACAGGCCGGTTCCGGCTGCCTGCAGCCAGCCCAGTCGAAGGTTGGTCGACCACACCTCGGCGGCATCGTTGTACTGCCACAGCGCCTGGACGTACAAACGCGGCGTGAACGAATACGACAGGCGGGTGTGGAGCAAGTTGGTTGTGAACTGTCCGCCAGGCAGGTCGAGTTCGTTGCGACTCCATCCGAGCTCCGCGCTGAACGCTTCTCCGGAGCGCATTCGCAGTGACGGAGAAAGGGAGATGCGGTCGCCCCCGAAAAAGCCGCCGAAGATCGCGCGCATGCTCAAGCTGATCCACTTGCTTTCGTCGGTGTTGCCCGCGATCCAGACCTCGCGATGGTTGTACGAACCTGCCGGGACGACGACCTCTCCGACAATGGTAAACGACTCCCGGACGCCTTCGTGCGTGAAGTTGAGCACCGTGCCGATCTCGTATCCACTTTTCCACTCCCAGCGATTGCCAAAAAGCAGTGTGCGGCTCTCGTGCAGCCCGTCGAAGCCCCAGTAGCTTTCGTATCTCATGCCCGGTCGCCACTCCTGAAAGCCCATAAAATCGGGGCGGTAGCGGTGGAGCACGCGAGCATTCACGGCGCGGTAGGCGCTGCGCCGAAGAAAGCCGATCTCCGGGCTGAAGTTGTCGGCCACCTCTGTGTACCCGGCTGCCGCCAGCCACTGCTCGGAGTCGTATTCCGATTGGAGTTGGAAGGCGTGCTCGTCGCTCGAAAGGCCGGCCGTGAAAGAGCGCGCCACGAATCCGGACACAAGCCCGTATCGCCCGATACCGACCTGGCCGTCCAGAGCCACGACACGGTTGTAATCGTCGTCATCTGAAAACTCACCCGCAGCCTGCCGATTGGTGAACAGTCCGCCGACGAAAGACCGGTTGGGCAGCTCGCGCTTGAGGCGCGCCACGCCAAAGTTGCGAGCGGGGATTTGCACGCCGCGTACTTTCTCGGTCTGCATATTGAGCACACCGACCTTCATACCGGCGACGTCACCAGACACACGCGCGCCGGCAAGGATCGGAACCGCTTCGCCTTCAGAACCGATGCCGATCCGTCGACTGAAGAACAGCTCTATCTGGCCGGGCTGGCCCACCGAAAAAATGCCGGCATTCTCCAAAAAGAAAGGTCGTTTCTCGGGGAAGAAGAGATTGAACCGATTCAGGTTGATCTGCTGCTCGTCGACCTCGACCTGGGCGAAGTCGGTGTTGTAGGTCGCGTCCAGCGTCAGGCTCGGCGTGATGCTGTACTTGACGTCGATTCCGACGTCAGCCTCGGGCCCCGAGGTTTCGTAGGCACCCGTCGTGGCGTCGCGAGCACCCTGGCCCAGCACATAGGGCATGAGCTGGAGGTTTCGCGGCGCGGGGATGTCCAGCCCCTCGAGAGTGCCCGCCAGCGACACGCGCGGCAGCTCGTACTGGCGAGGGAGAGGCGTCCAGTACGCCTTCTCTCGTCTCCGACGGATCGTCCGCTCGAAGTTGAGTCCCCACGTCTGTTGCCCGCTGCCGCTGAACCGAAGCGTGCGGAAGGGGATGGCGAACTCCGCGCTCCAGCCGAACTCCCCGGTCTGTGCGCGCACGGTCCAGGATCCGTCCCAGTTCACGTTGAGGCCGCCGGTACTTCCACGCGGTCCACGACCAAAGCCGCCGCCCTGGCCCTCGTTGGAAACCTGAGCGTCGTACTCGACGCCGGCCGGGTTGGTGCCGAAGATGAAACCGTTCTGGCGATCACGGTACGTGTCCAGGATGAAGCGGAAGCTATCCATCTCGTCCAGATCCGCATCGCGGCGACTGCCGGCGACGATAATATCCGACGGCGATCGGTCGTAGCAGACAACGCCGACGTAGAGTGTGCTCGGTGTAAAGAGAACCCGCACCTCCGTTTCCTGGGAGGCGGCCTGGCCTTCGTCGGGTGTGGTCTGCCAGAAACCCGTAATAGGTTGGATGGCAGCCCATGCCGAGTCGTTCACTACGTCGCCGTCGATAACGGGGAGGATTGTAGCGGGAGTGGCGCGGGCCGCCGGTCGCGTAATCGGTACTGCCGCGGGTATCGGTGCGGTGGGAGCCGCGGATTCGGCAAGCGGAGGCGCTGCTGCGTTAGCGGTTGCCGTGACATCCTGAGCCCGGCGCACAATCACAAAGTCGGTCCAATCAGCCTCACTGAGCGGAGCGTCCAGGTAGTTGTTCATCTCCTCCCACAGTGGATCGAGCGGAAGGAGCGCGCGTTGACCTTCCTCCGACAACTCGCCGGCCCGCGGGAAATAGGTATCGCGAAGGACGGCTTGCTCGAACGCGTATACGAGGAGATACTCTCTTCTCGGCCCGCGGTCCGACTTGTATATCAGAATCCACCAGCCCGGGCGATGCGCGTTCGGGTTCCATTTCTCCGTGACAAACTTCTCGAACGCAGCCTCCTGACCGAGCTTCACCTGGATGTGGTGGAAGCCCAGGAGACTCACCCACGGCATTTCCCTTACCGTCTCGCTGCCGACGACGACATAGTCAGCCATCCACTCATCATCGAGCTCGAAGTCACTGAACGCGTCGCTCCCCACGTTCGCATCCCACTTCTCCACGACCGCCTCCCACTCGGGCCGATAGCCTTCAAGGGTGGGGAAGTAGAAGTTGCGCCGTTCGAGTGTGGTGAAGTTGAAGAGGTACGCGAATTCGGTGCTCCGTCTGCCACGGTCGCCCTTCATCAGAATCCAGTCGACACCGGGCACATGTCGATCATAGAAAGGGTAGGTGACGTCCAGAACCCGTTGCGCGTAGGCTTCCGGGTTTCCTTGTGTGAGCGTGAAATACCG
>JBFHWK010000330.1:0-3621 GCA_041589075.1 Rhodothermales bacterium | reverse complement strand
GGTCTCGCCTGGTGGAAAAACGAACTCGACGGGTTCGTAGGCGATCGGCTCCGAGGCATCGTCCGGATTTTCGACTACTAGCACCGTGTACTCACGACCCTCGATGAACTCTTCGATGAGCGCACCGCCATACTCCTTGAGGGCACGAAGGCCGTGGCTGCGGAGTGCCTCTATCTTCGTAACGCGTGAATCACGAGTTAGGCCGACACTGCTGTAGCCGTTGGGATGCTTGACGATGAGTGGAGGATTCAGCGTCTCGGCGGCACGAGTAAGGTCTGTTTGGGACCGCGCAAGAACGTAGGGTGGCGTTCCGATGCCCGCCTTTGTGCACACCCGCTTCATCTCCTCGCGCGACGGATCGTAGAACCCCGACGTCGCACCGGTAAACGGAACGTTCAGTTTCTCGAGTGTCTGCACGACTTCGATGCCCGGGCTCGGTGAGTCCCACGACCCGTCACAAAGGTTGATGAAGATGTCGAACCCCTGCTCGGCCAGTGCTGTGATACGCTCCACCGAAGTGCTCTTCTCGAGACCGTGGATCTCACAGTCGTGCCCTTTGAGATACGGCAGGATGTAGGTGGGCCAGTCCTCATCGGGCGTTCCGATAAGTGTGGGATCGCCGGCTTCTTCGAGGATGCAGATTTTCATTGTGACTGCGTAACCCACACGGGCGCGCTGTCGGTCGTCTGCCGAAGAATGAGATGCATCTGTGCGGCATGATGCTGGACATGACGCATGTTGTAGAGGAGCAGCTCTAGCCCAGTGGCCTCGCCCCATCCAAATCTATGCGTCGCCCGCATCTTCGCTTCCGTCAACTCCTCGATCGCGGTGCGGCATTTCTTGCGGCATTGCCGGAGATAATCCAGCAACTGATCTTTCGTAACGGGTGGATCGGGCCGCGGGCCATCGGGCAGCAACTCGTCGAGGTTGAAGGGCGCCGGCGGCACAAAACCTTTGACCGAGCCGAACAGGTACAGGTCGAGCCAGAAAAGAGCGTGGTACGCATTATACCAACACGGCCGCCGCGTGCCGTCATCCCACACGTCATCGGGACAGGCATTGATCGCGTTCTCCAGCATGTCGATCGCGGACGCGAACTGCGACCGAACGGCGTTCTTGATAAGCGTTTCCATGAGAAAAGCTTTGGGGTGCGGACTTCTCAGTGAGTGAACCTAAAGATACAAGCTCTTTCGCATCAAGTATTTGTCGACGGAGGGATGAGCTGCATCGTCCACGACCTCCAGGCAAAGAAGACGAAGTAGCCGAGCGCGAAGAAACTGTACTCGTACGGAAAGAGCGTAAAGAAACCGTGGCTTTCAACGACCACCGTCCACACGTGTACCAGAACCGAGGCGAGCAGATGCACGGCGATCAAGCCGTGCACGAACTTCTCCCACGTGCCTCTCCACTTCACCTCAGCAGCAAAGATCACGAGCCCAAACCCACCGTATGTGCCCAGTATGATCAGCAACCAGTCGACCCAGTAGGGCATGTACTCCCAGCCAAACGCGAACAACAACTTGAGCAGGTGAGCGACGCTGCCGCCGGTGTAAATTACAGCGACAACATGCCCGAACGTTCTTCGATAGAAACCTGCTGCTGATGCTGTCGCCACGGCGTCCTCCCAGACGACTATTGACACGATGTGATACGGTGCGATTGCACCACGGCTCATTCAAGGGTGCGCGTGTGCGCGCGTCCCGTTACTCTAATCTCATTGGATCCGTCAACATCCATCACAAAAACGTCTGAAGTGGACGGCCAGCCCTCCGGCGCTTCCCAGGTCCCGCGCACAAAGGCAATGCGGGAACCGTCGGGCGACCACCGGCCGAAGAAAGCGTTCGCGACTACCAGGCTGCGCTCTCCCGTATCCAGTCGCAAACTATACAGAGTGTCGGCATGCGAAATGAGAATCTTCGAGCCATCCGGCGACCACGACGGCCAGAAGCCTGCCGAAAGAGTCTGCTTGTCTGAGCCATCGGCGTTCATAACGTATATGGAGTCCCGCGTACCGTCCGTTGACCCGTAGTACGCGATCTTTGTGCCGTCCGGGGACCAACGTGGATTCCCTTTCTCTTCCGGCCCTGTGCTGATTCTTCTTTGCCGGGACCCGTCCGCGTTCATCACGAAGATATCGGCCGTGCCATCCCTGTCCGACACGAAGGCGATTCGGGTGCCGTCCGGTGACCAGTCGGGGTGAGTGTCGGATGCCGCGTCAGCTGTGAGGCGCTGCGTGGTTCCTCCGTCAAGGTCCATCAGATAGATGTCCTGGTTGTCGTCACGCGTTGACGCGAATGCGATTCGAGAGCCGCCGGGCGATGACGTGGTCCATCGATCGCGGGGTCCAGATGTGAGCGGGACATAGTCCGACCCGTCCGCATTCACAACGGATACAGATGACCGATAGCTCAGATGGATGTCCAGTCGTGAAAGGAAGAGCCGCGATCCGTCGGGCGACCAGGAGGCTTCCTGATAGAACGTAGTGTCCGGGCCGGGTGCGCGCATATAATCCGCGGCACCCGATCGATCCGCTTTCGGGCGGCACCCAATGCAGACGAGAAGCACGACGAAACAGATGGCGGGATAATGTTTAATTGAGATTGGCACGACCATGCGATTGGAGTACCAACGCCTCGTCGACGCGGAACTTGACGTTCTAAAAGTGCGGCTTCCCGAGCAGGCTCACGTCGAGGCCGCCCCATCCGATTCCGTGATCACTGTCGGGACGGGTGAAAGCGTCCGGGTGTATCGAGAAATCGCCGTAGCAAAGTTTACGGAGAACGGCGGCGGGTCTCAGGTGCCAGCTCGCCCACGTGAGCGGAGTATCTCCGTTGATGTCTCTAGCATCGATGCGAGCTCCGGCTTCCAGAAGCAAATCGATGCTACGCTCGCTGCCGTACGCCGCGGCGCGATGTAGTGGCGTCTCGCCTCTTGTCCTGCAGTCACGCATGAAACTGCCGGTCTCGACACCCGACACCGTGCTTGCGTTGGGATTTGCACCCGCGGCGATCAACACCGCAACAACGTGGTCGTACGCCGGCCGATTCGCCTTACAGAGCGCAGCATGAAGTGGTGTCTCGGCGGTCTTCGGCAGCGGTCGGTTGACATCCGCACCGCGCTCTACCAGGAATTGACAGAGCCGCCAGTGACCGTGAAAGGCCGCACCGTTGAGATCGAAGTTGACACCGAGCGACTGGAGCGATTCTCCCTTCGATAACAAGAAGCGGACCGCACTGACGTCGCCGTAATAGGCGCACCACTTGATCAGAGAAACGCCTCGGGCATCGGTCGAGTCCGCCGAATGGCCATTCGACAGGTACTCAAAGACGAGATCCGTCCGGCCATCTGCAATTCTGGTAATATAGTCGTCGGTCATACGAGCTCGCGGGCCGCGGTCAACTGTAGACTAACGAAGACACTGCGGCCGCGCCCAACAGATTGACGTCCATTTAAGGTACCAGGCTAATATCGCATTCCGACACTGAACTCGAAAAAAACAGCGATCGCGTAGCGAAACCTGACGACGTTGGAGTCTTTTACCGAATCGAGGAAACCATAGGGGCATCCAGCAATCGCTCCACGCGCCGATGGCCCGCCTCCGAAAAATGAATCCCGTCGCCG
>JBFHWK010000329.1:0-3631 GCA_041589075.1 Rhodothermales bacterium | reverse complement strand
CTGGAGCGTGGCGCGATGGCGCTCTTCGGTGAGAAGTATGGGGATCTCGTGCGGATGATCACGTTCGATCCTTCCTTCTCCGTCGAGTTGTGCGGCGGAACGCATGTGGATGCAACCGGCGAGATCGGTGTGTTCACGTTTCGATCGGAGGGATCAGTCGCCGCAGGCATCCGACGTGTCGAGGCGCTGGCCGGTGTCGACGCACTCTCGTTTATGGGCGAGCGTTTGGAAGAGCTCGATCGCGTGCGGGGCCAGTTCAAGGGTATCCAGCGTCCCACTGATGAAGAGGTTGCCGAGCTAATCGAGCAGAACCGGAAACTTAGTCGTGAGCTCGAAAACGCGCGGACGGCTGCGTTGGCCTCGCGACTGGAGGGAATCCTTCAGCAGGCGGCGACCGTCGACGGAGTACGTGTCGCAGTGGGTGATGTTGGACAAGCTGAGATGGACACGCTGCGTGGGCTTGGCGAGGAGTTTCGGAGTCGGGCTGGACAAAACACGGTGGGTGTGCTGGGAGCACGCGGATCAGGCGGTGAGAAAGCGTACCTCGTTGCGATCGTCACGGACGACGTGATCGAGGGCAAGGGGCTAAAGGCTGGGGATATCGTTGGCCGTGTGGCGCGTCTTGTGGGCGGTGGCGGTGGCGGGCGGCCCGGTCTGGCAACCGCAGGCGGGAGGGAGCCCGAGAATCTGAAAGCTGCCCTTGATGAAGTGCCGCAGCTAGTGAAGGGCTGTCTCGGAGCAGCGTGATCGTTGAAGCTTGACGAATAGCCGTCCTTAGCCGATTTGTAAGTTTATTACGCCACCGCGTAGTTTGCCGCGCTCGCTGTGGCTGACGGGCTTCCGTAATCCAGAGCCCGTATCTGGTGGTCCCAACACTTAAGACGTCAGATCTTGCTCCATACAGTATACGATAGACTCCTGTCGGTGCGTGCGGACCGCGGCGCAGGCTTCATCGTGCTCGTTGATCCCGATCGCATCGACGAACGTTCGCTGCCGGCGTTTGTCTCGATGTGTGAAGAGAGTGATGTCGACGCTTTCTTTGTCGGATCCAGCATCTTGTGCCGCTCGGACTTCGAGTGCTTCGTATCGGCGCTGGCGGACGCGACGGAACTGCCGGTCATCGGTTTCCCGGGTTCGGTCAACCAGTTGTCGCCCAGGCTGGACGCCGTACTGTTCCTGTCCGTGATCAGCAGCCGTAACCCCGAGTATCTGATCGGTCAGCATGTTCACGCTGCGCCCGTCATTCGATCGATGGGCATCGAGCCGATCGCTACCGGCTACATGCTGGTCGAATGCGGCAACACCACGACGGCACAGTACGTTACGCACTCGATGCCGATTCCACAGGACAAGCCGGACGTGGCTGCGGCCACTGCGCTGGCGGCAGAGATGCTTGGGATGAAGATGCTGTTTGCCGACGGAGGGTCGGGGGCGACCCGGAGCGTCACCGAACCCATCATCAGCGCGATCTCCGAGGTGTGCTCGGTTCCGCTGATTGTGGGCGGTGGATTGCGCTCGCCGTCCGATGTGACCCGCAAGGTGCAGGCGGGTGCGGACTTCGTTGTCGTCGGGAACGCGATTGAAGCCAGACCGGACCGCAGTTTCATCGGTGAGATGGCGGCGGCGGCACACGTTCTGGTTCCGCGACCGATCTAACTCGCTGCCCGGCGGATATGCGGGTGCGATGTGCCTTTGGAAAAGTACCGCAGAGATCCGACCGACCGCGTATAGTGGCACGTTGCGGCCACCTCTTCGGCAGATCTTAAATAGTAAACGGTTGCGGGACAGAAGCGGCACCCTGTAACTTCGTTTTCGGAGGGGTGCCGGAGTGGTCGAACGGGGCGGTCTCGAAAACCGTTGTACCTCTTGCAGGTACCGTGGGTTCGAATCCCACCCCCTCCGCCGGGCTTCCGACATGGTCGGGAGCCCGTCGACGCGTCGGGCCCGACCTCGCTTTTTGAACCAGTTCGCTCGCGCACCGTTTGAAGTGGCCTTCCCACCGCTCTACTCTTTGCCGAACGCTGCGTGACTCGACTCGACGGACCGTGTGACCGCATCGCGAGAGTACTTGTTGTCGTGCTCGCGCTCGCGTGGTTCGTGCGCACCGTACCGGCACAGATCTATTCGGTCGATGTTCGGCCGTCAGGCCTCTCGTACCGTGTAGCGAGAACCGATCACTTTGATCTGATCTATCAGAGTGGGTATGACCGAGAGGCGGCGGCAACGGGTGCCGTTCTCGAGTCGGCGCTTCCGCTGGCCACACAAGTCACGGGCACTCGGCGGCGGCTGCGAATCCCGGTGGTTCTCGATGCGTTCAGCGACCGGTCCAACGGGTTTGTCGCGGCCTTCCCGTTCAGATCGGAGATCACGGTTCCTTCGCTGCGCGGAACGAGTCTTTCGCCGCGGCATGAATCATGGCTGAGTGTCGTCGGCACACATGAGCTCGTGCACATGGTGCAGGCTGAAGTGGGCCACGGTGTCGGCGTAACGGCTGTGCTTCGGCTGTTCTCTCCGGACCTTGCGCGCTTCCTGATGCTGTCGGTCCCTCCGGGGGTTTCGGAGGGGGCTGCGGTGTTCGTTGAGTCCGAGGGCGACTCCAAGCGGGGGCGGTTGAATTATTCGCTGTTCCAGATGGAGTATCGCGCCGCTGTGTCGGCGGATCGTCCCTGGTCTTTGGCGCAAATGCTGGAGCGCCCGCGCTACAGTAGACCGGCGGATCGCTTCTATCACGGAGGTGCGTTTTTGTACCGGCACCTCTGGGAGAAGGATCGTGGTGAGTCCATACGCCGCGCCCTGCAGTTTAACTACCGGCTGCCGCTGCTCGGATTCGGAACCGGTCTCTGGTATGGCACCGGTCGGCCACCATGGGTCGTCGGGCGCGACTTTCGTCTTGCGGAGAGGCAAGAAGAGTTGGTACGGCAGGTTCGCCTCGGTCATGTAACCGAGCCGCGCGTCATCTCGGCGGCGAAAGGTCTGCTGAATCGCAGACCGCGGTGGATAAGCCGCGACGAAGTCGTCGTCTATTCGTCGGGCTACTACAATTCGCCCGGCTTCTACCGCGTGGACGTACGCTCGGGTGATCGACAGCTCATATCGCCCCAGCGTGTAACGGAGGATTTCCACTTCACCATCGATGCCGACACGACCGCTTTACTGTTCTCGCGTTACGTCCCGGATCCGCTCGTCACCGCGAGGCGCGCGGCGGAGGTGTTCGAACTGCGATTCGGTGAGTCGGCCGTGTCGCGGACCAGGCATGCCACTGGGATGTTCACGCCTGCGCGAGACCGGGAAGGGACCATCTGGGGAAGTGCGAACACAGGCCAGTACTCGCGACTTACAGCCGCCGGCGAAGAACGACGACACGTAATTCCGCTTTTGTCACGATCGGTGATCAGGGGCATGGAGTGGAGTCCAGTCGGTGATTCGTTGGTTGTTCTTGTGAACCGCGACGGTGCACAGGGCCTCGTCCTCGCTCGTCCATCAGGCGGCGGTTATCTCATTGATCCGATCCTCTTTTCGACGACAGGGTCGGTACTGGACTTCTCGTGGTTTCCGGACGGGTCGGGTTTGCTGTTCACTTCGGATGCCGAAGGTGTCTCGAATGTGTACTCGTTCGATTTTGCAACGGGGG
>JBFHWK010000328.1:0-3650 GCA_041589075.1 Rhodothermales bacterium | reverse complement strand
GAGATGTTACCGGCCGGGCGGCACTCGCTAGCGTGGAATCCGTACGACCTGCCGAGCGGTGTGTACGCGTACAGGCTTGCTTCGCCAACAAGTCACGATTCCAGACTCATGGTGCTGGCGCGGTAGGCACGTGCTAGTTTCTCCGTCCTCTAACAGCACAATGTCATCCCGGACAAGAGCCCAAAGGGGCTACTGACAGCGAAAGCGAGTATTCTATCTACGCCTTAGGCGACCACACCCTTTCATGGATTCCCGCTTCCGCGGGAATGACGATGGGGTGGGTCGCAGGCATGACCTCGCTCCCCTCTGTAGTCCCCCCTCGAAACCGCGGCCTCGTATGGCCACAGCGATCGCGGCGAGGGGGGACGGTTCGCGGCTCCGAGTTTCGCCCTCCTCCAGGAGGTGGGAGACAGGGGGAGGTGCCGCGTCCCCACGGCACAACGTCATCCCGGCCCCCGAGCAGGGATCCATGAGACAGCCGAGGCAACCGCACCGTCGGATGGGTTATTCCCGCATCCGCGGGAACGACATTGGTGGGCACTCAGGTCGCTCCCGGCAGTCCCCAACTCGAAACGCGCGCATACATCGCAACCGCCAGGGCGAGCGAGGACCGTCTATCGCCACGTGCTCCCCTCCTCTCTGACGATAACGAATTCCTGCAATTCCAAGATCAGAACCAGAATCCCGGGTTCGCGCCAGAGCGTAGGAATAGTCGCCATGTCAACACCATTTCAAGACAGACAAACAGTAGACATCGGTGATGGACCGCACTTGGACGACGTTGCCGTTTCGTTTGTCGATCCCCTTGTAAAGACCATAATCGCCTTTCTGGTGGAAATTGATCTCGAGGTGGAGGCTTGCGAAATCAACGAGGCCACGTTCCTTCCGGGAATCCGAATTCATCGCGGCACGCTCCAGGTGGACGAGAAGAAGCTGGCGTATCCCGGAGACCTGCTGCACGAGGCAGGTCACTTGGCCGTAACCCCCGCCAACGATCGCCCTCGGCTCGAGGGCGACTTGGGAGGAGGGGGTGGCCTCGAAATGGCCGCCATCGCGTGGTCGTACGCGGCGCTCCTCCATCTGGGCCTGCCACCCGAAGTCGTTTTTCATTCGGACGGGTACGGTGGCGGTTCGGAGTGTATAATCGACAACTTCTCGAAGGGACGGTACGTTGGTGTGCCGATCCTCGATTGGGCTGGCATGACTATAAGTCCCGACCGTGCCACGCCAGCCGATGATCCATATCCAGCCATGATGAAATGGCTTCGAGGCTGATGCCGTGAATCGAAGCTCTGGTTCCGCACATGCAGCATCATCAACGTGAACTCCGCCGAATCGCCGCAAGCATTCGGTCTGACGAGGCCGGTCCGATTGAGCTGAGGCAGGCCGCCATCGACTTGTTCGACCTGCTGGCCGCCGTCTCGGGTTTTCAGATCACGGACTCCAAGCCTGCCGACGAACAGGAAACCATACTGCCGTCCGGGAAAGCTCTTTCGCCAATTGATGCGGCCCGATGTATTCTGGGCCACTACAGGACCGCCCAGTACGTACGCGGTGTCGATGCGGCTATACGTGAGGCCCAACGGCGGTTTCCGGGCGAACTAGTCCACGTGCTGTATGCCGGGTGCGGGCCGTTTGCCCCTCTCGCACTCACACAAATGCCCCACTTCTCGCCTGACGAAGTCGTGTTTACGCTCATTGACGTGCATCCACGATCTCTAGAGGTTCTGGAGCGAATCGTCGACCGACTGGATCTTTCGAGTTACGTAGCCCAATGTTTCCTGGGGGATGCGACAGAGTTCAGGACCGAAGCCGGTCCCTGTTTCCACGTGGTCGTGATAGAGTTGATGCAGCGGGCGCTCGAAAACGAGCCGCACGTCGCAGCTACGATCAATCTTGTTTCCGCGCTGAAAAGCGGCGGTCTTCTGGTGCCGGAGTCAGTTCGTTTGACGGCCGTTCTCGCGAATCCTTCGAGAGAGTTCCGGTTCGTGTCTTCGGATTCTGGCGATGCTCAGAAGGTGCATCGCCGCGACAGAATTACGTTGGGCCCGTTGCTTGAACTTGATGCACCGCTGGCTAATCAGCTCCGTAGCAGGTTCCACGAATCGGCGACCACACTCCCTCCGGCTACCATACATGTACCCGCCCATGATCCAGGCAGGTATAGCCTGGCGGTCCTGACGGAGGTACAGGTATTTGGCGACAACGTGATCGGAGAATACGATTCGGGAATAACTGTCCCACGATACTACTTCGATCTGAACGGTTCGAAAGGAGGCTCGGTCGAATTCACTTATCACCTCGGAGAGCGGCCGGGGCTACTGGGTCGTATCATGTAGGTAAACCGCCGCTGCGAGGGCGCGCGACGATCCGATGGGCTACGCGCCCGATTCGAGGCGTTGCAGAACATACATGGCCGCCGCATCCGCCCACGGATCCGTGAGAGGAGCCTCTTCCAGCCACCGGCTGAGTGTACTCGCACGCGCGAAGTCACCCACACGTCCCAGCACGAACGCAGCATAGAAGCCTGCCCACAATTCGTCGCGCACACCGCCAAGCACCTGGACCTCGTAGTCGTGGTGGGCCGCACCGGCGTCAGCGAGTGCTTGTCTCAATTCATCTCTGGAAGGAATATTCATCACAGTGCCTCCATACTTTTCACCAAGGCTATCGCCAGAACGCCCAACAAAGCGATGAGCCCGGCGATGACGATACATAGCACGGCCTTCTCCTTCCAAAGTACCGGGCGCCACAGATTCCTGGAATGGATGCCGAACCGATCGATCAGCGTCGAAATGATGATCGTCACGATCACCGCGCCTGCGGACACCAGCACGAACAGATAGATGACTTCAGTCACAAGACCCGACAATCTTGTCTGTCAATTGCTCCATGGATCATACGTCCCGAAGTTCCAGAGATGGCCTTCCGGATCCAGACACGAATACCCGCGACCCCCGTAGTCTTCGTTTTTGATGTCGTAGACGATCCGAGCGCCTGCCCGCACGGCGGCCGCGTAATGCGCGTCCGCATCGGGAACGACGATGTATGGACTCTGCGTCCCGACGCCGCCAACGGCGGCAGGCGTCTTCTGCAGCCCATCAAATTGCCCGGTACCTGAAGAGGCCAGCATGATCATTCCGTTTCGGTAGGTCAACTGCGCATGCGCGATGGAGTCGTCCACACCATCGACAACAAGGTGCTTGCTGAATCCGAAGGCCTCGCACAGCCAGTCGATGGCCTTCCGCGCGTCCTTGTAACGCATCGTAGGAATAATGGAAGCGTGTTCGGGAAGCTCTGACATTCGTCTGCCTCGTGTATACATGCATCAGAGATAACTATAATGATGAAGATACTCCTGGCAGCGGCCAATGACAGCCGGCCGGCGATCACTCGGCAACGACTTCGACCACAAGCGTATCGGCCGCGAATCTTTCGAAGCACCGGGACCCGCTCTCCGCAGTGACGCGATACAAGCCCGGCGCGTCAAACTCGACCTGTCGTGTGCGATCGGCTCTCATACCGAGATTGAAGGTCGCGGTACCCTTGGGGTCTACGAACCAGTGCACGTTGTCCGCGACCTCCGGTTCATGCGGTGGAGGCGCCGAGACCAGCCAGCAAGCGTCCGCGTCAAGCGAGTCACGGCTGAT
>JBFHWK010000327.1:0-3666 GCA_041589075.1 Rhodothermales bacterium | reverse complement strand
CGCGAGGCGGAACAGCCCAAGTGCAAACCCGACGAGCAGCGCCGCGAGACATCCCTCCTTGTTCAGTCGCTTGTTGAAGACGCCAAGGAAGAAGACGACGAAGATCGGCGGCGCGAGGTATGCCTGCACACCCTGCAGGTAATCGTAGAGCCCGCGTCCGCCCTGGATCACCGGGATCCACGCGAGGCCGACCACCACCATCACCGTCGTCGCCACGCGACCCATCCACACGAGGTGACGCTCCGACGATTCCGGCCGCAAGCGACTGTAGAAGTCCATCGTGAAGAGCGTCGACGAGGCATTGAACACACCGGCGAGCGAACTCATTAGGGCGGCGAGCAGCCCCGCCACCACAATACCGCGGATGCCGATAGGCAGGATGTGCGCAACCAACAGTGGGAACGCGGCCTGCGCATTCTCCCGAACAAGCTCACCGTTTGCATCAAAGAGCGTCTGCTGGATCGCTTCGACCTGGCCCGACTCCGCTAGCGCAAACGTGATGATGCCCGGGATGATAAAGATGAACACGGGGAGCAGCTTCAGAATCGCCGCCGCGATCGAACCGCGTCGCGCTTCCGTCTCATTCGGCGCGCCGAGCGCACGCTGCACGATGTACTGGTCCGTCGTCCAGTACCAGAGACCGATGATCGGTGCGCAGAAAAGCATCCCGAGCCACGGGTACTGGTCGTTGAAGTACCAGGCCATCTCGGTGCCCGTCCGCACCGGCGCCCACGTCGCTTCGAAGCCGTCCGGAACGAGCGGCTTCCATAGGTTGAACATCTCCGATCCCACGATCTCGTGGAGACGCGCCCATCCGCCGATCGCCTCCAGCCCGTAGACCAATGTTAGCCCCGACCCGACGACCAGGATGATCGTCTGCAGAGCTTCCGTGTAGGCAACCGCACGCAGACCGCCCAGTATCGTGTAGATGCCTGTGAAGACGATCACCAAAATCGATCCGAGCCAGAAGCTGTTCATCCCCAGCACATTCAGCTCCGGCATGAGCACACTGAAGACGACACCACCGGCAAAGATGCCGACGGCGATCTTCGTCAACACGTACGCGACGAGTGAGATGATCGATAGGATCGTGCGGGCCAGCGGCGAAAACCGCCGCTCCAGAAACTCCGGCATCGTGAACACTTTCGACCGCATGTAGAACGGGACCATCACCCATCCCAATACGAGAAGACACCACGCGTGCAGCTCGTAGTGTGCGAGCGCAACGCCGTCGGTTGCACCCGAGCCTGCCAGACCCACGATGTGTTCGGACCCGATGTTCGAAGCAAAGATCGACGCCCCGACGATGAACCACCCTAGATGCCGCCCCGCAAGAAAGTAGTCGGTCGGGTTGTCGGTCCTCTGGCGGATCACCCACCACGCGAGGCCCAGGATCAGGGCGAAGTATCCGGCAATGACAATCCAGTCGAGGGGTGCCAGGGTGCTCATGGTTACAAGCTAGCTATTGAAGTCGTGGCGCAGCCGAGATGCCGGCATTGAAAAGTGCAGCCGCAAAGATAACGGCTGGCGGGGAGAATCGTATAGGCAGGGATCGGATGTCCGGAGATGCTCTCGCGAGGCTTCCAGCGTGCTGGAGTGTGGATTGGTGATGGCAACACCGTTGACGTCGTAGATCGCATACGAGCCCCTTTCCCCGCGAAGATCTGGAAGCTCTCGGTGCCGGCGAAACTGTCTGTGGAAGAAGCATAGGCGGCGGCCGCGTGCCCAGACGTCTTTAGCGTCTCGCGGGCGCATCTCTCTTCTTTGGAAGTCGGCGAGTTTCGCGTGCCCGCACACCGCAGATCACGGCGTGGCCGACCACGCGTTCCTGTGCGCGTTATATTGGCCTAACAAGAGTGCCGGCAGGCGGACATCCCACCAGTCAAACCTGACCCACGATAGCATCTCTTTCCGGACACGAGACATAGCCGACAACCCTGCCAAGGCCGAACTAAACCGAGAGGGGGGAGGTATCGCCGCCCTGGGGTTCGCACTCCTTCTCACAACGCTGAGCGCGCTGCTGCTCGAGCTCTCGCTCACGCGTCTCTTCTCGGTCGTCCTCTTTTATCACTACGCCTTCCTGGCGATCTCCCTGGCCGTCCTCGGTCTGGCCAGCGGCGGCATCATCGCCCGCCTCCTGCCACGCGATATGACGCCACGGAAGCACCGCGCGCTGATGAGCAAAGTCTGCATGGCTGCCTGCGTTGCCTTGATTCCGGCCCTCCAGTTCACGCTCGACACCAACGTCTGGTTGGTCACGACCGCGGAAGCGGCGTCGCGACTGGTCATGCTGTTTCTAATCTTCCTTGTCCCGTTCGCTTTGGCCGGGTTCGTGATTGCCTCAACGCTGGCCACAGGGTCGCGCCGGATTGCTTCACTGTACTTCTACGATCTGTTGGGCGGCAGCCTCGGATGTCTGCTGTTCGTCCCCGTGATGAGTTTTCTGGGCGGGCCCAACACCGTGCTGTTCGCCGGGCTCCTCTGGGCGGTCACCGCGGTGGTTTGGGCCGCTGGTTCGCGATCGCGAAGTCTCATCATCGTCAGTCTCGTGCTGGCTGTTGGGATGTCCGCGCTCGTCTCGTTGAACCACGATGGGCGCATCTTCGACGTACGCTACACGCGCGGCAAACCCGTCGACGGTGAACTCTACACGGCGTGGAATACGTTTTCGCGTGTCTCGGTACGAAAGTACGAAGACAACGACGACCTGTGGATACTGATCGACGGCGGCGCGGGGACAGTGCTCAGCGACCTCGATCCAGACGGCGAGAAGGTCGCTGCACTGAGGTCCAATCTGGGCAGCACGGGACCCGAAGTCGCCTTCTGGCTCGCGAGGCCGGAGCGGTCACTGGTGATCGGCTCCGGTGGAGGATTCGACGTCATCCGCGCCCTCGCGGCGGGGAGTAAAAAGACGACGGCCGTCGAAATCAATCCGCTCATCGCATCGGACGTAATGCGCGGTGAATTCGAGGAGTATAGCCGCGGGCTCTACACGCGACCTGACGTCGAAGTTCATGTCGAGGATGGCCGTTCCTTTGTTCGGCGAACCGAAGAGCGTTACGACGTCATCCAGCTATCCCAGGTCGACACCTGGGCGAGCTCGGCATCGGGGAGTTATACGCTGGCCGAGGGTTATCTCTACACGGTCGAGGCCCTCGAGGATTATCTCGCGCGGCTGACGGACGCAGGTCTGCTGTCGGTCACCCGATGGGAATTCAAACGCCCACGAGAGACGCTGCGTCTGGCCGCGGTCGCACTAGCGGCACTGGAGCGCCGGGGTGCGTCACGCCCGGCGGACCATCTCATGGTGATCCTCGAGAACCTGGATTCAAAGGGCATGACGCGGATGGGCACGGTCATCGTCGGGCGAACACCGTTCAGCGCCACTCAGGTGGAGGCGGCACGGGAGCGCGTGGCACAGGCAGGAATGACGCTCACGTTTGCGCCGGGCATCACGAACGCCGATCCCTTGTTCGAGGAACTGATCAACGCCAGCTCGCGCGAGGAATTCTTTGCGAGGTACGCCTTCAATGTCACACCCGTGTACGACGACAGCCCGTTCTTCTTCTTCATGGGACGATGGGCGAACACGTTCACGGATGTGTTCAGCTTCGACCCGTCCGGCGATTCGCTGAACACCGGCGCGCAGTTTCTGCTGGTTACGGT
>JBFHWK010000326.1:0-3673 GCA_041589075.1 Rhodothermales bacterium | reverse complement strand
GAGACCATTGCGGTTCGAAAACCTCGGGCCAAAGTGAATCCGGTGTCAGCGCAAACGATGTGTCGCTGTCCGGCAAATAGATGAAGAGCCTCGCGGAATAGAATACATCGTAGTCAAAGATCGCACGTGTGAAGGCGACAGCATACTCCGGGCTCGCGCGTTCTTCCCCGACGAACGGACCGTGAGTGTCACAGGCGGCGGTGACGGCTGCGGCCACACATAGGATGGCAACAAAGACTCGCATGGGCTCGTCGGTATTTAGGCTGATGATCGACGTGGCAACGAGTTGCCGCACTCTTTACGATCTCAACCGGCAATATCGCGGGCCGAGAGGTCTGATCCGCGACGCGTACCGAAACGGTTTTGAAGACACTAGCGATCCGTGCGGAACGGTACGGCCGGAAGACCCTCCTTATTGTACAGGTTCGCCGTGTCGGGATTGCAGGCCCAGGCGTATCGGACAGCCACAGGCTCTCGGACGTTCTCGCTTTCGAGGGTCACGCGCCCACCCAAGATGGCTGCGTCCGCCCGGTGGAAGCGTCCGTCCTTGCCCGCAATTGCAAAGCCGCGCGGCGACGTGTCTCCTTTTGTGACGAGCCCGCTTCCGATGTTCTCGAAGAGAACGGTGACGCGATGGCCGGCCACCTTGTGTCGGCTGTATGTGGGTCCCGCATGCACGACGTCCTGCCCGTACGCGATCTTCCGCGCCGCCGTCGCCAAACGTGCGCCGACCGTCTGCTTGTCTCGTGGATGAATATCATCGGCATCGCCCACATCGATAATCACGGCCTGCGCCGTGTTTGGGAGGGCCAGCGCTTCCGTCTGTGACTCCCTTAGAACGGCCCACGAGCACTCTGACGGATCCGATTGGGACGCCAGGAAGTTGGCGAGCTGCACGTAAAGAAACGGAAAGTCGCCGCGCCCCCAGTCTTTACGCCAACTCGCGATCATAGTCTTGAACAGTTCGCGGTACGCGTAGGCGTCCGTGTCGTCGCCGGCGTTGGATTCTCCCTGGTACCACAGCGCACCCCTTATGGCAAAAGGCAGCAGCGGGTAGATCATCTTGTTGTAGACGAGGGTAGGGAGGTCGTGAACATTGCTGCCGGCCGACACGACGGCTTGCCCAACCTGGAATTGCCAGTCGCCCGCGAGAGAAGTCGTTCCCGAGGCCGTCTTTACGTACAAAAGGTCCGGATCTCCATGAATACCGCCGCCCTGGCCTGTGTCTTCGACACGTATGGCAATGACGTTGACACCTGGCGCTAACAATTTGGACGACACGGCATACATCCTTGGCTGGTTCCATGCCATGTCCATCCGGCCGACTTCGTGTCCGTTGACCCACGTGATATCCGAGTCGTCTATCATGCCCAGGCCGAGCTCCACGTCGCTTGCGGCGTCTTCCTCTGACAGCGTGAACTCCTTGCGGTACCACGCGATGCCGTCCATACCGTCGAAGCCGGCCTGCTCCCACACGCCCGGCGCGGTAACCGAGTGCCAGTTTCGGGTGTCGAGATCGGGTGCTGCCCACAGGGGATTGCCGTCAACGAGTCCCGGGTCGTTCGCCGGAAGCTCACCAGCGCGTCGTTTGATCCTTTCGATAACTTGCTGCTGAGCGGACTCCATGTCCGCGAGAGCTGCGCGGACCTGTTGCTCGTCCATATCGAGCGCCGATGTGCTCATCCATGTCTCAATCCGGCTGCCGCCCCAGCTCGAGTTTAGTAGACCGATCGGTACGTCGACATGCTTTCGAAGACTCTTGGCGAAGTAGTAGCCTACGGCTGTAAAGTCACCGACTGTCTCGGGGCTCGCCACTTCCCACACTCCGCCCGCAAGTTCGGTCGAGGGTCTTTCGGCCCACGATCGCGGCACCTTGAAATGGCGAATGCGTGCGTCCGACGCCGAGGCGATTTCCTCATCGGCGTTGTTCGCATCGGCAACGACCCACTCCATATTGGATTGCCCCGAGCATAGCCAGACGTCGCCAACGAGAACGTCGCCGAAAGTCAGGCTCTCGTCGCCAGCCTCGATGGTCAACGTGTGGGGACCGCCCGCCGGCATTTCTGACAACTGAGCTTTCCACGAGCCATCCGCGAAAGCGGTTGTGCTTGAGCTATTGTTATCCAAAGTGATGTTCACGGTCGCGCCCGGGTCCGCAGTACCCCACACCGAAACCTTCGTGTGCCGCTGCAGGACCATATGGTCGCTGAACAATGGTGAGACGCTAAGCTGAGCGCTCACTGTCGTGGATATGGCAAACAGCAGTGTCAGCAGAACGGCGATCCGCCTTGAGATTCCAAAGGCCAATGGCATGCGTTGCATCTTGTACGATGGACTTTCGAGAAAGGAAGGTTTGATGGTTGAGGGCAACCGTTCGCGCTCTGCACGGACGACGTTTACCTTCTTGGCAAGCACGCAAACAGGGCGCCGATCACGCCCCGGCGTCGTCACCGCCGTCACTCAGTTTCGCGAAGTGTCGGTAGAGGAGCCATGTTAGGGAGAATGCGATCAAGAACACGGCCGCCGGAATCAGGTTGGCCCAGTTTAGAGCGGACACGTCATTCCTCCTCAGGGCGATGATGCTTTCGATACGACCACCACGCCAGCGCGAGGCCGAGAAACGACACGAGATAGGCGATCGTCATGCCGATCGTTGTTGCGAGTGCCTGGTTCATGCTTCGTCCGCTTGTTTCGATTCGGTGTCTTCCCATCTCGTGGCCGCCTCGAGTTGACGGAGATACTCCCGCTGCTTGCGCTCGTATTCTTCGGAAACGGCCTTGAGTTTTGGATCGATGATCCAGTGCATAAGGATCGTTAGCAGCGCGCCGACCGCGAGGATCACGAACCCGATCGGTCGGAGCATGAACGCAAGAGCGACTCCGACCATCAGCAGCATATAGGCGATGGGCGAGATAAATATCGCGAGGTAATCTTCGCGCGTCCATTCATCCGCATCGACCGCGGTCCACTTTCTTCGAATCCAGCTCATGAGCGATCCTCCGGTCGAGATTCGTCAGCCAGGGCAACGATGTCTCCCTTCACATTAATGAGTCCTTGTCGTATCGCTTCGCGCCGCACCGGACCCCACCAGCCGATCGGCCTCGCCATCACATAGTACTTGACAAGGTGCTCCATGGACTCCGGCTTTGTGAGGAACGTCACCGGAATGTACACCAGGCTTCCGAGGACCATCAGCGACCAGAATTGCTGATACTCGGGCAGTGGGGGAATGACGCCCAGCTCCGGGAGTATCCAGACGACAAGCCAACTGAAACCGAGGTTGGCAATCCACGAGCTCAGGTAGCCCCATGAATTGAACCGCCACCAAACGACCTGAAGAATGTTGGGAAGCCAGATTCCGGCCGCCATGATCCAGAGCGCGAAGATCAGCCAGGATGTGATCTCTTCCATCATCAGACCATAGACGAACGACCCCAGCAGCAGAGCTAGTGTGGACCATCGGCCGACCCAAACGAGTCGCCTCTCGTCCGCTTTGGGATTGACGTAGTGCTGGTAGAGATCGCGCGTCGCATAGAGCGCGCCGAGATTGAGATGAGAGGAGATGGTCGATAGATGGATGGCGAGTATGGCCGCGAAGAAGAAGCCGATCATACCGGCCGGCAGGAAGTCGAAGCCGAGGCGGAACCACGCCATCTCGTAGTCCGCGGTGTTC
>JBFHWK010000325.1:0-3702 GCA_041589075.1 Rhodothermales bacterium | reverse complement strand
GCCATCTCGACCGGGTGCTTCGCCTTCGACACGGACGTGTTGAGCAGCACCCCGTCGTACCCCAGCTCCATCGCGCGCGCGGCATCACTCGCGGTACCGATGCCCGCGTCCACGACAAGCGGCACGTCTTCGACGAGATCGCGGATCAGTTGGAGATTGTACGGATTCACGAGCCCCATACCGCTACCGATCGGCGACGCGAGCGGCATCACCGCCGCGCAGCCGATGTCGGCGAGCTTCCGGCAGGTAATCGGATCGTCGTTTGCGTAGACGAGCACCGTGAAGCCGTCGTCGACCAACGTGCGCGCCGCCTTAAGCAGCTCTTCGACGTCGGGCATGAGGGTCTCGTCATCGCCGATCACTTCGAGCTTTATGAGTTCGGTTTCCAGCGCCTCGCGAGCAAGCTGCGCCACGAGCACCGCCTCCTTCGACGTGTAACACCCGGCCGTGTTGGGCAGCAGCGTGAAGCCGCGGCCGCTTAGCAGTTCGAGAAAACTGCCCTCGGAGCGATCGCCGAGATTGACGCGCCGGATGGCCACCGTCACGAGTTGCGATCCCGACGCCTGCAGCGCCTCGAGCATGGTGTGCGGATTCGGGTAGCCGCTCGTTCCCATCAACAGACGCGATTGCAGTTCGAGCGATCCGATTCGCCACGGATCCGATGTTTCTATGATAGCGGGCTCGGCCATCGCGCGATTTCATCACACATACGAAGTACGGTGAAAGTACCCCCGAAGGCACAAAGTGGTTCGAGGACATGATGAAGATTGGGCGTGCGAGCAGCACCCGCGGACTAACGGCACTCCGGAGGCCACGGATCGAGGCTGTTCGCCATCGCCACCCTCGCCGAGTCAACCCACACCCAGCCGGTCACGTCGTCCGTGTTAGCCGACACCCAGAACTCCGTTTGCACGTCCTGCAGGACCTCGCCGGTGTACTCGTGATCCTCGGCCGGGTGCCACGAGTCCCAGGGCCAGAACACCTCGGCTTCCAAGGTTTGGCCGCGATGCGAAACATCGAAGAAACCCTCGCCCAAATAATTCAACACGAACACCGTGTCGCCGGGCTCGAAGTAGTAACCGGCTTCACCTACCGTGTGCTGCGGCGTTCGGCGTTTGACTAAGATGGCGCCGGGTCGGCGCACGATCACCGTGCCGGTCTCAACGACGAACGGCTCGTCGGTGGTCAGCCATTCGATAACGCCCGCCGACGGATCCGTCGCGCCATACACACGCACACTGTCGCATGCCATCCACTCGCCGTACGAACATCCTTCGCCCGGACAAGCGGGCGAGACCATGTGCGGAAACTCTATTCCGGCGGGCCGAAGTAAGGACGGATCGGAGGACTCTGGCGTGGTGCAGGACGCGGCGACGTGCGTCGCCAGTAATATCAGTACTGTCCGCACTATCCCCCCTGCTTCGCCGTGACGATCTCGACGCGATCGCCGGGTTGCACGATCGTCTCCTGCCACTTCTCGCGACGGATCACCTCTTCGTTGATCGCGACCGCGACGCCTTTCACCTCCGCCGGATCCACGTCGCAACGGCGCAGCAGCTCCGCGAGCGACTGCGACGCCTCGAGCTCGACGTCCTTTCCGTTGACGCTGACTGCCGTGTCCATCATCGAGGTGCGAAAACTACTCCGTTACGAGCCTATGTGGGGCAAACGGGGCGATCCATTCGGAAGTTTCGCCTTCTAGTACGAGCCGCGCGACCTCCTCGGCCGTCACCGGAGCGAGCAGTATTCCGTGACGATAATGACCCGTCGCATAGATCACGCCTTCCATCGCCTCGCCGATCAACGGCCGGTGGTCCTGACTGGCCGGTCGCAGACCCGCCCACACATCTTCGACCGGAAGATCGTAGATGCCCGGCACGACTTCCCAAGCATGCTCGAGGATATGATACAACCCGCCCGCCGTCACCTCCGTGTTGAATCCCATCTCTTCACTAGTCGCACCGACGAGTAGACGACCGTCGGATTTTGGTGCGAGGTATGCCGCCGGCCCGCGCACTACATGCGTCAGATGGAAAGGCGCGATCATCCTCAGTTGCAGCATCTGTCCTTTGACCGGGCGGACGGCGGGGCGGAGTTCGGTTGGAATGCCATCGATCAACCTTGACCATGCACCGGCGGCAAGAACGACTTGTGATGCGGCGACGCGTTCTCCGTCCGAAAGAACGACATGCGGATCCGCTCCTGGGTGAATGGCGGCCACCTCGGTCGACTCGCGCAGCTCGCCGCCCGCCTTCTCGAAAGCGTAGACGAGGCTCTCAATCACGACGCGGTTGTCAACCTGGCGGTCGTCACGCGAAAGCACGGCCGCGACCAGCCTAGGCGCGAGGAACGGTTCGACATCGCGCGCTTCCGAGCCCGACAGCCATTGCACACTAAGTCCCTCCGAACGTTGAAACTCGTACACGCGTCGCAGTGCCTCGGCGCTGTCGCGATCGTCCGCGGCGACGAGCGTCTCCTCCTCGCGAAAATCGACGTCACGACACGCGCGCGCCTGCAGACGCTCTGCGAACGCCGGCCACCGCCGGAGGCTCTCGCGCGAGAGATCGTAGAGGTCGCGCTCCTCGAAACCAATCTCTGCGTCGGCCGCGAGCATTCCCGCCGCCTGCCACGACGTGGCCCGGCCCGCACGGTCGCGCTCGAGAATCACGACGCGGCAGCCCTTTTCCGCAAGCAGCCAGCCAATCGACAGACCGATTATTCCGCCTCCAACGATTACGACCGGCTCTTTGGACGACTTATTCACGTTGAGATTGCCTACGTTTCGGTTCTAAGAATGATTGATCGCGAGTTGTTTGATGACGAGGTTGTCGAATGTCGTCCTTTTATGATACGGCTATCGTGGGCGCCGGACTTGCGGGTGTCTGCACCGCATTACACCTTGCTCGCTGGCAAAGGATTCTGCTGCTGGAGGCCGGCGACGTGTCGGGCGGAGCATCAACGGCGGCCGCCGGTCTCGTCAATCCTTTCATGGCCCGCAAAGCGCGACCTGTGTGGCGCCACCGAGAGGCGCTCGACGACCTGCACGCAACGCTCGACATCGCCGACGCTGTGGAGCTCTTCGACCGTGCCGGCGTCCTTCGACCGGCCGACAGTGCGGAGCAAGCCGGCTATTTCATGGCCACCGCCTCCGAGCATCCCGAGACCGAGTGGCTGTCGCCGGATCTGTGCAAGGAGAGATTTCCATCGGTCACCGCGAACCACGGCGCGCTGCTTGTGCACGCAGGTGGTGCCGTCAACATTTCGCGACTGCTGGACAAATCCAAGGAAGTGCTCGCGAGCCTCGAGACCGACGTGCATCACAACAGTCGCGTGACCGGTCTCGCGGAAGAGTCTTTCGGCGTCCGCATCTTCACGGCCGACTTCACCGAGTACCACGCGCGCCAGGTCGTGTTCGCCGTCGGCGCCGGACTGTGGGACATCCCCGGCGTTCCAAAGCTGAACCTGCATCGGATCAAAGGCCAGACGGTCACCGTGGCGCGGCCGAAGAACATCGGCGATATCCCGCACCTCGCCGGGCCCGGCTACGTCGTTGCCGACGAGACGACCCTGACGATCGGTAGCAGCTATGAGCACGAGTTCGCCGATCTCGCGCCGAATCCCAGCGTCACTTCACAACTTATCGAGGACGCCAGCCGGATGCTTCCGATGGTTCGGGATTGCGATGTAATCGCCGAGGCCGTG
>JBFHWK010000324.1:0-3703 GCA_041589075.1 Rhodothermales bacterium | reverse complement strand
TTGCGGTCGCTCGCACCTGGCCTACCAGGTCGTGCCGGCCCGGCCGGCACATCACCAGCTCCTCGGGTTGATGGCTCTTCACGACACGTTCCAGAAACTTCGGAAGGGTACTTGCACCGTTTGCATCGCTCAGCAACTGATACTCGACCTCGAACCCAGCCGCCTCCACGTCGCGCCGGAAGTGTCTCATAGCTGACAGAAAGACAGCCACTCGATTGCGATGATTCGGAAACCGGTTGACTTCCGCGCGAACCTCGGCCAGCGCAACAACATCGATTTCAGGATCTGCACCCCGCAATGCGGGCGAGTTGCGATCGAGCTGGTCTCCAAGAACGAGGATCAACCGCCTCGTTTTTGATTCTGCCACGGTCAGGTCCTGTCAATCTTGAACGCCGGACTACAACGACCACAGCCCGGCGACGCCATGATCACGAATAATTAGCCCCGCCCTCTACGCCAACAGGCTTCGAAGCATCCATGCGTTCTTTTCGTGGACCTGCATGCGCTGGGTCAGCAGGTCGACGGTCGACTCGTCGTTGGCATCGCTGGCGGTGGGGAAGACGTTTCGCGCAGTACGCACGACCGCCTCCTGACCCCGTGTCAGCTGGCGCACCATTTCTTCGGCCGTTGGGGACTCCGTCTCTTCCTGAATCGATGTCAATTCCGCAAACTGTCGGAAGGAACCGGGTGCTGGGAATCCGAGCGCTCGGATTCGTTCCGCAATCTCGTCGATAGCGACGGCGAGTTCGGTGTAATGCTCCTCGAACAAGGTGTGCAACGTTGCAAACATCGGGCCCGTCACGTTCCAGTGAAAGTTGTGTGTCTTGAGGTACAGTGCATACGAATCGGCCAGAAGGCGCATCAATCCTTCGGCGATCACACGTCGGTCTGTTTCGGGTATGCCAATGTCTATTGCAATTCCGTTGTCCATGGCTGTCGTCTTCATGTTTCCTATTCGTGCTCGTTATCTGTCTGGAAGTGAAAGTGAGCTCTTGCGGCTGAAACAAGATAGAGTCGCCCCCCAGCCGATGCACGAACGCGCGACGAAGCCTCTATGAGAAAACGATCGATTCGACGAGTCAGTAGGTCGGTCCCGTGCGGATTTTTACGTGCATGAACGGGAAAGACCAAGACGATTAGTAATGTCGGATCATTGACACGTAGGGAGACGCGACTGTACCTATCTAAGGCCTCAGTTCCGGCGAAAAACGAGACTTTCGTCCCCCTTAATTGGACGCGATTAGCGCGTACCACTACGGCCGACGTGAACCGCTGTCACACAGGTCGAGAATGTCAGTGGTCCGTTGCGAACCAGAGGCGACGTTGACTCCTGCAAGCGATTTGAATACGACAGTTTAGTTAGGAGACCTGAGTAATGGCGAAGCCACCGCAAAAAGAGCTGCTCACAATAGCCGCCATCCGGAAGCCCAAAGGCAAACGTGTGATGGAGTATCTCTTCAATGAGAAGCAGCAAATCTTCACGTTCCGATCCGCCACAAAGACGGCGAAGCTGTCGGCAGGTCGTTTGGACGAGGCCTTCGAGAGCAAGCTCCCCGTCCTGGCCCGGCTCGATATCCGGCGTGGTTTTATACAGCGCGTCTACATACCGACCGAAAGTGAGTTGAGCCAGTTCGAGCGGAGGCGGACATTTCTAGACAAACCCGACAAGACCCGTCGGATCGATGTGTCGAAGATCGACCCCACGACCTTTAATATTGTCGATCACTATCTGAAGGTTCCGACCTTCCGCCTTTGCAAGAGGGTGGTGCCAAACTACAAGAAGGCGAAGCAGATCTTCGACTTTTGCGCGGACCAGTCGTGCCACCTGCCGGGCCCATACGACATTTCACACTGCATTCCGTTTCAGTATGTCCGTGACGGCTGTTACGCGCGAGCGCATAAGATGAGGTGGATTATCACCTCGCGATATCGCTACTGCTGCGAGAAGGTCTTCAGTTTCGCGAACCTTGGTGACGACCGGCTCGCGGTTCGTGCCAACAAGTGGGGAGGGTGCTGTGTTACATGGTGGTACCACGTAGCTCCCTTGATCCGGGTCCGGGTAAAACTGAAGAAGCTCGGCAACTTCACGGCAACGTTGGCAATGGTTATCGATCCAAGCATGTTCGACAAGCCGGTGCTGTTGAGTAGCTGGCTGGCGGCTCAAGAGAACACGTCCTGCAACGCGAACGCCAATGTGTCGACGTATTCCATTCAGCCGGGATCGGCGTACGGCCCCGCCAATTATCAGGGTACGGCCTTCACCACGGATCCGTCTTACACGGCAACAAACATTACGCTTGTAAACTATCGCCATCTGGTAACGTGCCCGTAGTATGAACTTCGAGCACGCGTCCCGGCGACCGACGGGGACCTCGCGCGTACATCAACGCGTTCGGTGTATCGGATACGTTGTCCCTATGTAATTCGAATGAGGACGGCTTGAACGGTTCGGCCACAAAGGACGATGAACGGTCCTGTGTGCGGGAAATGGCCGTAGGACATGTTCGTGAGCCGGAAGATGCCGACTATGCGGAAGTCGTCTTCCTGGATTCGGCGCGGTTCTACCGGCTTCGAGAGGACAATCCGGTTTTCGAGGAAGCGCTCCGATTACTGAAGTCCGCCGCCAAGACCTCGTCCGTGCTCCGAGTCAGCACTTCATCACTCGACAGCGACGTTATTGAAGATGTTTCGACACCTTGACGTGCGTGTCGGCATCGGTGCGGCCGGTCTGTTTGAAGTCACTTGCTTTGTATACTGGCCGATCGCGAGCTGTGCGCTCTAACCGTTGAGGTAGCCATGAATACTTCGCCGAAGATCTTATCATTCCTGACGCTGTTGGCTGGTCTTATCGGACTCCACGGAGGGACGACGGCAGATTTCACCCACTCGCGGGACGAAACAGTCAGGCAGGCCGATCCTGTATCGGCCGAAGCGAGCGCCGTCTGGGGACCGAATGGTCACCGGATAACGGCGCAGATAGCGGACCGCCATCTGACGAAGAGGACCAGGGACTCCGTTGCCGCGCTTGTCGGTGGAGCGAGCCTCGCTCAGCTCAGCACGTGGCCTGATGAAATACGTTCAGACCCCGCATGGGCGTACTCGACGCCCTGGCATTTTATCACGATCGAGGACAGCTTCGAGGTCTACGCTGACGGCGAAGCGCGTTATAGGGCGCTGCGAAAGACTCAAAATGGAAACGTTGTCGAAGCGATCAAGAGTTTCGAGCGGATCTTGCGTGGCACTGCTCCTAGAGAAAAGAAGCGAATCGCTCTCCGGTTTCTCGTACACTTCGTGGGCGACGTGCATCAGCCGCTGCACGTCGGTAGAGGAGGAGATCGTGGCGGTAACCGCGTCGACGTGCACTGGTTTGACGAACTCACGAACCTCCACAAGGTCTGGGACGAGGGAATAATCGAATCGAATCATCTCAGCTTTAGCGAGTTTGCTGCATTCATCGATCAGGTCCCAACTGATTCCGCGGCAGCGTGGAACAATTCAACCTGCATTGACTGGATGAACGAGTCGTTTGTGTTACGGCGTAACGTTTACGGTCTCGACGACCTTAGCAAGCACACCGACCAGCAGGGAAGACTCAATCTGAGCTACGCGTACATCTTCGATACGATGCCGACGGTTGAGCGGCGTCTTGCCAAAGGTGGAATTCGCCTTGCGGCGCTGCTTAATTCGATATTTGATCGACGAA
>JBFHWK010000323.1:0-3727 GCA_041589075.1 Rhodothermales bacterium | reverse complement strand
ACCCGTCGCTGTAGCTGGTACACCTTGACCTGCTCGGCGTGGATTTTCTTGTACGTCTCCAGCACATGGATGACGTCCTTGCCGTCGTCCTCCTGACCGACAAAGAGCAGCCGCTTGATGTTCGCTGCCTCGCCGCTCGGCTTTATCACATACGCCGACGGGTTCTTGCGCACAAAGTCGACGCCCTCGTCGAACGATCGGAACTCCTGGAACGGCAGTATCGAGATGCCGTAGCGCTTCAGCTCCTCCTGGCCGAAGCTACGATCGTCCTCGAGGCGGTCCGTGTACGCGGTGCCTCCCACCACGGCCTTCCCCTTCTTGCGAAGCTCCTCCGCCCACGCACCCATGCCCAGCACGTCGTCAAACACGATGACGTCCGCCCAGTCGACCTCTGCTCTCCAGTCGGTCACTTTCGGAACGAACCCGTCGCCGATCTCGCGCTTCGCCTCGTGATTGATATAGTACTTGACGTCGTGACCTTCGAGGGCGACGCGCCACGCGACGTCCGTGATCAGCGCGTCGTAGGAAACAAACAGGAATTTTTCCTTGCTCATGGTTTGTTGATTCCGCGAAATGCGACGGGTCGGTCAGACATGCGGTTACGTATGCTCAGATGAGCACTACGCGCTTTGCGAAAATATCCTCGAACTCGGGCGGTACACCGAGATGCCGGTCGACGAATCCGCGCAGCGAGTCGATGGTCGGGTTGGACAGCAGGGCGACAATCTGGTCGATCGCCGCGCCCGATACGGCGTACGGAAGATACGAGTACAGCATATGCGCACCATCGCATTCGCAGTAGACCTGATACTCTTCCATGTCACGCGTCGGCTCGCCGGTGATCAGACACCGATCCAGCCACGGCTTCGATTGCAGGTCGCCGGACGCGAGCAGCTTCTTCCTGCGCTCCACAAAATCCACATGGTCGGTAAAGAACTGGTCAACGCGCTCTCTGGACTCGGCCGACATCTCCTCCTGCATTTGCAGCCGGCATTCCTCGCACATCGCGTACTCGAACACGGTGTCACGTGACTCAAACCCGCGGTAACTCCGAAACGCTTTTTCGATCAGATACCGGGTGCCGTCTTCGAGCAGGTAACGCTCGCATACGAGGCAATTCTCAAACCGGCCTGTCGACGCGTCGGACCAGAAAACCTCGGGCACTTCGACGTATTCGTGTGTGATGATCAGGGGAGGCAGATCCATGGAGTAATTATCTCAAATCGTTTCTTTCGTTCACTCACCAAACAACCCGATCACTGGGGTTGGGACGGCCGGACGATCACCAAACGCCGACGGCCACCGCGAGTGCCCGCCCGTGACCCGCTAACCACATTTTTCTTCGGGACGCGTCTGTCGGAGACTATCGCGCGGTACGCGCACCCCATGGGCTCAGAGGCCGATCACACCGCCGGTCCGGGAAACAACTTTTCGATCGCCCGCTCGGAAGCCTCGCAAATACCATGTTCAGTGATCAGGGCGGATACGAGCCGCGCCGGCGTAACGTCGAAGGCGGCGTTGGCCGCTGCACTAGTCTCCGGTGTGATGCGGACCGCGCGCCCCACCCCGTCACTAAACCCGTCCACGTTGTGAACCTCATCGGGATCACGTTCCTCGATCGGCACATCGACACCACGGCGGACCGACATGTCGATGCTGGATGAGGGGATCGCCACATAAAAAGGAACGCCGTTGTCATAGGCGGCAAGCGCCTTCAGGTAGGTGCCGATCTTATTCACCACATCCCCCGCGCGCGTAGTCCGATCCGACCCGACAAGGACAAGGTCGACGCGGCCGGTCTGCATGAGATGCCCGCCGGCGTTGTCGGTGATTACCGTGTGCGGCACTCCGTGTTTTCCAAGCTCCCACGCCGTGAGACGAGCGCCCTGGTTGCGCGGCCGCGTTTCGTCGACCCACACATGCACGTCGATCCCCATGTCGTGAGCCCGGTAGACCGGCGCCGTAGCCGTTCCGTGATCGACGCAAGCCAGCCACCCCGCGTTGCAATGTGTCAGGATGTTGACGGGTCCCGATTTCCGCTGCGCCACGTCTTCGATGATTTTGAGACCGTGCTCACCGATCAACCGGCACCGCTCGATCTCTTCGTCGATGATCGCGCGAGACTCGCGATACGCGGCCTTTCGTTTTTCCGCCGCCGCCTCCTGCGAGGACACGATCGCACACACACGCTCGACCGCCCACGCCAGATTGATGGCCGTAGGCCGAGCTTCTTTCAGTCGTGCGGCCGCGCGTGCAACCATCGTGTCCACGTCTCTGTCCGTTGCGCTGCGTGCCGCGAGAGCCACTCCGCACGCCGCCGCCGCACCAATCAACGGCGCGCCGCGCACGTGCATCTCCCGTATCGCGCGAAATACTTCCTCGACCGTCGTCAGAACCTCGACAACCAATTGCTGCGGGAGGTGTCGCTGGTCGATCACTCCAACGCGGCCGTTGCCCTCCCACCAGATCGTCTGCCACGACTTTCCGTCAACATTCATAGTGCTGCTCCCGGAAACGATTCACGCCCGCCACGATACGAACCGTTGGATACAGAATCTGCATCGATGATTGACTATGTGGAACGGCATCTCACTCACCCGCGGCACAATTCGCTTCACACAAGGCCTGCTCAGGATGCCACTGTACGCACAGATATGGGTGGTGATGCTCGGGATCGTCAACACGCTGCCCGCAATCTACTGGCTGCAGCACGCGGAGTCACGCGTCATCCTGATCATCTTCATCGCGAATCTTGTCCTGATGCTGATTATCACCGCGCGGTTCGGATTCCGGCGCATTCTCGGTGCCGCTCACTTCTTATGGTACCCACTGATCGTCTACCTACTCGCACGCATCGACGGCGTCCAGGATAGTGACATGCGGGCCTGGATCGTGGTCTTGATGGCGATGAACGCGGTTTCGCTGATCATCGACACGGTTGACGTGGTCCGCTGGATTCGCGGCGACCGTGACGAACTCGTCGACTTCGGCGAGTAGAATTCAGGGGCGCCTTGACGTAGTTTTAGGTGTTCTCCCACGACCCGACTTCTCACGTGCCGAAACTCCGTAGCTGCGTCGCGGCAGGCGTTCTTCCGATCGTCCTACTGACGGGCTGTGATTCGGCGATCGAACCGCCCGACGAAGTCACTCCCGGCGCGATCCGGGCCGACATCACGTATGTCGGGACCTGGCCGCCGTTCAATCAGTTTGTCGACCACCGGTTCGTGGCAATGCGATTCGTTCCGCAGGACACGACGGATTTTCTGCAACTGAATCAGCTCGAGTTCAGCGAGGGGCTTCCCTATGGAGTCACCTCGCACGTTGTCGTGCTGCCGGAGGTTCGTACCGGAACGTATCCGTTCGCGGTGGTCGCGCGCCAGCGCACACAGGACATCCTGTCGTGGGAGGCCCTCGGTATCTATATGGAAAACCAAGGTGTCTTTCAGGTTACGGCAGGAGACACTACGCGCGTGAGCATCACGGTCGACTTCGACAACCCGCCGGATTTCCCGTGAACGCCACGCGTCTCATAGTGCTGTTCAAAGGCATCGCGTTCGTGGCGATGGCTTGGCTTTCGCTGCCGTCGCTAGGGCATGCGCAGCAGGCCTCGGTTGCGGGCCGCGTGGTCGACAAGACGGGCGGGGCGCTGCCGGGTGTCAACGTGTTTGTCGAGGGCACGACCCACGGCACGACCACCGGGATGGACGGCCGGTATCGGCTGGTCCTT
>JBFHWK010000322.1:0-3764 GCA_041589075.1 Rhodothermales bacterium | reverse complement strand
TGTGACGAGCGGCCGTGAGGGGCTCTTCCTTCTGAAGCGACAGGAAGAAGGCATCTAGCCGTACGTAACTCGATTCTGACAAAACGACGGGGCCGCCAAATGGTGGCCCCGTTTTAGTATGTTCCGTTTTTCGCAGCCAGATGATGTCACGATGTTGGTGCTTTGGATGCGCGGGGTTTTACCGGCAGCGCTTCTTGTTGTAGCGGGTGCGTGCGCCGCGACAGGGGGCGGGGCCGTAGATCGAGCGGGGACTGCGAGTACCGGATTGGATAGTGGGTCATCTTTCGACTCAGTAGCCGGCATCTTCGCGGCGCGATGTAACCGTTGCCACGGTGAGACTCAGGCGGATGCCGGGCTCCGGCTGGACACATGGGAACACGTCTTTCAAGGATCGGACGCGGGCGAGGTCGTTATTCCGTTCGCGCCTGATCACAGTCTGCTTTTGGAGTTGGCAACAAAGCGCGTTGGTGGTGCGCATCCGTCGGAGGCCGGTGAGGACGCGATGACGGCCGCCGAGTTGGCAACGATGCGAGAGTGGATTGAAAGCGGGGCGCCGTCACCTTCCGGGGAGATAGCGTATCACGGCGTGCGGAACTTTGTCTACGTCGCGAACCAGGGTGAGGCGACCATCTCGGTGATCGATGCACAGGCACAGGTCGTTGTGCGTGTCGTCGATCTCAAGAAGCTGGGGTTTTCGGAGATGGCGAAGCCGCATCACATCGCCGTCGAACCTGACGGATCGCACTGGTACGTGTCGCTGATCGGCGAGAATCGGGTGCTCAAGTTCGATAGTGAAAACAAACTCGTCGATGCTGCCGAGTTCGAAGTCCCGGGCATGCTCGCCTTTGATGCGGGCCGGCGGTTGCTGTACGTGGGTCGATCGATGAGTGCCGTCCATCCGCCCTCGCGTATCGGTGTGATCTCGGCGGGTGACATGACTGCGGACGAGATTGATGTCTTCGTGCCTCGACCGCATGCGTTGATGGTGGAGCCCACCGGCAAGCGCGTGTACACGGCAAGTCTCTCGCAGAACACGGTCGTCGATGTTGACGCAGACACGTGGGAGAGCACATTGTTTGACATCGGTGGCAATCCGGAAGTCCTCGTGCAGTTTGCACAGTCGCCCGACGGGACGACATTGGCGGCGAGTGCGCAGTTGTCGGGGCGTGTTTTCTTTCTTGATGTCTCGCAGCCTCCCAACGTGAGTGTTCGCGGCACCGTTCAGGTGGGCGGCATGCCCTGGCATCCCACCCATGCTGCCAACGGTGCGGTTGTCTTTGTGCCGAACAAGGGTTCGAGCACGATCAGTGTCGTGAGTGCCGATAGTCTGGCGGTCATTGCCGAGATCTCGGGGAACGGCCTTTCGGAACCGCACGGTTCCGTCCTCTCGCCGAACGGTAAGTATCTCTTTGTAACCAGCAACAACGCGAAGGGTGCGTACCAACCGAGACATCCGCTCGGTGACAACGACAACGTAGGCACGGCCACGATTGTTGACACCGATACGCACGAGATCGTCAAGGTGCTCGAAGTAGGGACGTATGCGACCGGTGTCGGCGCACGGAAGGCCTGGTGATCCGATGCGCTCTTTCCAGGCAGATGTACTTGCAGCGGCTGGCATGGCGACATTCGTGCTGCTTGCCGCGGCCGCCTGCTCATCTCCATCGAGCCTCGTAACCGAAGACGACTCGGCGACGTCGGTGCCACATTTCATCGCAGATGTCGACGGCCCCATTGCAGTACGCGATCCGAACGGCCGTCCGTATCAACATCCCTTCCTCGGAGGGCTGAACGTCCCCCGACCGCAGCTGATCGACGTCGACATGGACGGCGATCTCGACCTCTTTCTTCAGGAGGCGTCGAACGCCGTCATGTTTTTTGAGAACGTCGGCGGTGACGGGAACCGTGCGTTCGTGTTTCGCACGGCGAAGTACGGCGACATCGACGTCGGAGAGTGGTATCGCTTTGCGGATCTCGACAAGGACGGTCGGATCGACTTGCTGACCGAGCAGCCGTACAGCTACCTACGCTATCTCCGTAATACGGGAGATGCGGCCGCGCCCGCGTTCACGGAGGTGGCCGATTCGCTGAAAGATGTCACGGGAAGTCCGATCTTCTCCGATCGCCAGAACATCCCCAATGTCACCGACATCGACTGCGACGGAAATCCGGACCTCTTTGTGGGCCGGCTTGAGGGTACGGTAACCCGCTACGAGTGGGCGGAGGCCGTAGGGGGCGTGCCGCGATTCCGTTTTGTCGGCGACCGATTCCAGGGTATCGAGATCATCGGGCAAATACTCGGATCGATGCACGGTGCGAACACGCTTGCCTTCGCGGACATCGACGGTGACGGTGATCAGGATCTGTTGTGGGGCGACTATTTCGAGCCCGGCCTGCTCCTGATCGAAAACCGCGGCTCATGCGAGCAGGTGTCGATGGATGGCCAGCCGACACCGTTTCCCATCGGCGATCCCGTGCGTACCAGCGGTTACAACGCGCCGGGTCCGGGCGACATCGATGGCGACGGCGATGTCGATCTGCTCATGGGCGTGCTCGGAGGAGCGTTCAACGCCAACACGACCACTGCCGACAACCTGTACTTCATTGAGCAAACAGCGCCCGGCACGTTCGCGGTGCGGACGAAGCGCTTTATCTACACGGTTGACGTCGGCGCCGAGAGTATCGCAGCGATCGGTGACCTCGACGGTGACGGTGATCCGGACTTACTCCTCTCAAATCAGATCGAGCCGTTCGACAACCAGACGTCGGGCATGTACTATTTCGAGATGCGTGGCGAGGGAGCAGATCGATTCTGGCAACTCACCGATACGTTGCATGTTGACCCGGCGTATCACTACGCGCCGGCACTTGGAGACCTAGACGACGACGGTGATCTCGACTTCATGCTCGGGACGTGGCGCAACAAACTCAGTTGGTACCGCAACGTGACGTCCGGTGGTGCGCTGCGATTTGATCCGGTGCCTGGAGTGGCGGCACAACTGTCGCGCGGCAGCAACGCGGCGCCGGCGCTCGTAGATATCGACGCCGACGGCGATCTGGATCTGTTCGTCGGCGAGACCTCGGGTACCATCAATTTCTTTCGCAACGAAGGGACGCGAGTCGAGCCGGAGTTTGTTGAGGTTAGCGATGAGTTCGGTGGGATCGATGTGGGGCGTCGAAGCTTTCCTGTGTTCGAGGATCTGGATGCGGATGGGGATTTCGATCTTCTCGTTGGCACCGATGTCGGTGAGCTCAAGCTGTTTCGAAATGACGGGACTGCGGCCGAGGCGGTTTTTGTCGAGGTCGAAGCGGCGACTGCGACGGATCTTTTCCAGGCGGTTCTTGATCTGAATCTTCCGGCGTTCTCGACGCCGGTGTTCATTGATCTCGATGGAGATAGTGATCGGGATGTGGTGAGCGGCGGCCGCGGCGGCGGGGTGGTGTATCGGGAGCGGCGGTAAGTCCGCGTCCTATTCCTGCTCGACCCAGCATTCGTCATTCCCGTGCCTGCCCCCGCGGAGGCGTGGGAAGCGGGACACGAGCAACAAAGTGGCGACTGATGAAATAATCTATGTGATGGTGAGTTGTCTCAAGCCGTGCATGGATCCCGGCTCGGGGGCCGCGATGACCTCGGCTTTCGCCGGGGCAGGCTAAGCGCTGTGGGATGCCGGAGTGTGGGAGTAGCTCCTCCCCCCAAGCCCCTCCTCTGAAACGTGGGGTAACTTCGAACTTAATTGTCCCCACTCGCCGGACCGTGTGAGCGT
>JBFHWK010000321.1:0-3765 GCA_041589075.1 Rhodothermales bacterium | reverse complement strand
CTCATTATCGTCTCCATTCCACGACGAAGCGATCACCTGATCGAGCATTGTGGTTCGGAACCAGAACTCGAGCGTGTAAGACCCATCGCCCGAGAACATCGGCAGTAATTCGGACTTCAGCTCGAGCCTCTCCCGCAACGTAAACGAGGCAACCTGATTGTCATCGTCGACGAGAAGCGGTTCCACGACCAGCGATTCTCGAATGCCGGGGACCGGAAGAAGATCATCGGACGACCCGGGGTCGGTCACCATAGCCACTGCTCGAAGGGCACCTCGTGACTCGAAATCAGGAGCTTTGAAACGCAGCGCGACGATTTGCCGGCCGGCGACGGGATTGGCTGCCACGATCCGAATCGGACCGTCGACATCACGTGACCACGAAACGGCCTGGTTGCGGCCGCGATGGATGATGCCGACGCTCTGAATCTCCCAGCCCTCGGGAACAGTGACCTCCATCGCCGCGAGGGCACGAGCATCGTCAAACTCAACAAAGAAGTTTGTCAATTGACCGACGCTCGAGATGCGCTCCGAGCCGAGCACACGCAATTGCGCCTCCGCCGGGGATGCAGGCGTCAGTGCCGCGAGCACAACGACAGCGACCAGTATGTTGCGTAAGCCGTTTTGAGAACGGATCAAACCTTCATCGGCGCGGAGCCGCGGAGATCCTACTTGCTTCGATTGCCTGCTGTCAGGGATTAGCCTATCTGGACAGCGAAATGGGCTGTGAAAATAGAGATTAGGTGGAAGCGGTTCAAATGAATAGCGGGGTTCGTTCGGTCCTACTCGACACTGTTCAGGATCGACCGGCCGATACGATTATTAGGGTTTGCCCTGGTTTTTGCGCTTTTTTGTCGGGTCTCCCGCCAAGAATGACTATTTTCGACGGTCGTCCGGTTTTGCGCCCGGACGCGGACGTTCGAGACACGCGATTACCACCCAGACGACGCAAAGCCCGCCGGTGCGACCGGCGTCATTCTCACGGTCCCATGAGTCATCCTCTGCGCATAGGCGTACTCACCGGCGGTGGCGACTGCCCCGGGCTCAACGCCGTCATTAGAGCGGTCACCAAAAGCCTGATCCTAAAGCACAATGCTCAGGTTGTTGGTTTTGAGGACGGCTTTATCGGCTTGATTGAACGGCGATCACGACCGCTGTCCTACCGCGATGTCAGCGGCATACTCACGCTCGGCGGCACGATCCTGGGTACCAGCAACAAGGCCAACCCGTTCAACTATCATGATCGCGGCGGAGCCGACGTATCGGCGCAGGTGATCAAGTACTACAAAGACCTCGGCCTAAAAGCACTCGTGACAATTGGTGGGGATGGAACCATGTCGATCTCACACCGGCTGCAGGAGATGGGCATGAACATAGTCGGCGTTCCCAAGACGATAGACAATGACCTGGTCGGTACCGATCGAACGTTCGGCTTCGAAACGGCGGTGTCGATTGCTGCAGAGGCTATCGACCGTCTTCACACGACCGCGCAAAGCCACAACCGTGTCATGATCATCGAAACGATGGGCAGGTATGCGGGGTGGATCGCGCTCTATGCGGGTGCTGCGGGCGGTGCCGACGTTATTCTCATCCCCGAAATTGAATACGACATACACGAGGTCGCACGCATTTGTGGAGACCGCGAACAGGGCGGACAGAACTTCACGATCATCGCGATTGCCGAAGGCGCAAAACCGATCGGTGGCGAGATGGCCGTCAAGCGAATCATCGACGACAGTCCGGATCCGGTGCGGCTCGGTGGGATCGGTTACGTTCTTGGCGATCAGTTGCGAGGCCTTGTGCGTAGTGAAGTCAGAACGTCTGTACTCGGTCATATACAACGCGGCGGAACGCCGGTGCCCTACGACAGAAATCTTGCCACTGCCTTCGGAACGTACGCGGCGACGCTGGTGACCGACGGCAGGTTCGGCCGCATGGTCGCGATGCAGCAAAACCGGCTGACCAGTGTCCCGCTTGACGAGGTGGCGAACAAGACGCGAACGGTTCCGCTTGACTCACCCATGCTGGCCGCGGCGGCGGCCGTGGGTACGTCGTTCGGGGTGGCAGACCTGGAAGCATCGTTGACCGGCCTGCAGGTCACCGCTTCTATATCCTAGATGTGACGCACGAGCGCGGTTAGCATGACCACCGAAGTACTGACGCAGCCCGACAAGAAGTACGTCGCCGTTGCCGGAAACATCGGAGCCGGGAAAAGCTCGCTGACACAAATTCTCAGCGAGTACTTCAACTGGCCTGCGTACTACGAACGCGTAGACGATAACCCGTACCTGTCCGACTTCTATGAGAACATGGAGCGCTGGTCCTTCAATCTGCAGGTTTTTTTCCTGTCCAGCAGATTCAACCATCAGCGCGAAATCGAAGAAAGTCCGCAGTCGGTTGTGCAGGACCGATCTATTTACGAGGATGCAGAAATCTTTGCGCGCAACCTGCACGAGATGGGCTACATGACCGATCGAGACTTCCGCAACTACGAAGATCTCTTTCGCATCATGACGTCGTACCTCAAGCCCCCCGACCTGCTCGTCTACCTGCGCGCAAGCGTTCCCACGCTTGTTCGTCACATACAGGCGCGAGGGCGTGACTTCGAGACGACTATTCGGATCGAATACCTGAAGCGGCTCAGCACGCACTATGAGAACTGGATTGAGCGCTATGATCTCGGTCCCAAGCTCGTGATCGACGCGGACTCCGTTGATTTCGTAAACCGCGCCGAGGACCGGCAACTCGTAATCGGTCAGATCGAAAGCCGGCTTTTCGGTCTCTTCCCGGAAATCGCTGGCTCTGACGCTCGTACGACATAGTCCCTACCAGATTCGCGCATTGACCCCACTACTGCGCACATGGTTGCCCCTGCTGTTGCTTGCCTCGCTGCCGGCAGTGTCGGCGCGAGCGCAGGACGAACCTCCGCTGCAGGAGGCGGACTCGCTTCGTGCGGATTCGCTTACGGTCGGCCCGGACTCGGCGTGGACAACATTCGCGGTGGCCGACACGGCGCGTTTGAATAGCGTTGCAACGCAGCCGCTGTCGGAGAAGATACCGGCGCGCTTGTACGCCTTCGAACTTAAAGAGCTGTTGGTCGATGAGCCCGGGTCTTTCCTGTATGACTTCAGCTCGTACGGATGGCCGCACGGATGGAGCCCCGAAGGGATTGCGCCACACCGTTTACGGCTGCTGTGGAATGACACGGACCTGTCCGATCTCTTTACCGGTCGACCGCGCTACGAGGTCCTTCCGCTGGCACTCAGTGATGTGCCGGCCCTGACGCGCGGGCTTCTCGGCGAGGGTCATCTCATACAGGTGCAAACGCGTGACTACGCAAGGGCACCCGCCCCCCTAACCGAGCTTGGCTACCAAACAGGTCGCGGAGGCCTGCAGAAAGTCACGGCGCTGCACACACAGAACCGCAGGCTCAACCTTGGCGGTCCCGGCATCGTCAACGCTCTGTTCTGGTACCGTGGCGAAGCCGCAGACGGTGAGTACCCGGGCAGCAGACTACGTAGAGGCCGCCAGGTTCACGGCCGCTTGACGTACCTGCGGCCACGATGGTCTCTTGAGATCAGCGACCTGTACACGCGGCAGCCGCTGCAGGCACACGGAGGCGTGATACCGCGCATCCCGGGTGACTTCAACTCGATCTATCAGAGAATCGGAGCAGAGGTAATCGATGAGGGTGCACGCCGAAACACTACACGCAACGATTTGTCGGCCGCATGGCGACGCGCAGCTTCGTCCCGGCTGAGTACCGCT
>JBFHWK010000320.1:0-3807 GCA_041589075.1 Rhodothermales bacterium | reverse complement strand
GCCCGGCAAAGACCATCCGTCAGACAAAGTGGACTCGGCGCGCGTGACGGTCACTGTACCGGTGGGTCTGCGTGTCGGATCCAACGGTGTACTTGCGTCCGTAACCGAGAGCGGCGGCACGGTGACGTACGACTGGATCGTCCGCTACCCGATTGCGCCGTACCTGTTGTCGCTTGCCGCCGGGCCGTACGCCGTGTTCGAGCAAACGTACGTGCGACCCGACTCGCTCGTCGGGATGCTTGGCGATCTTTCGTTGCCCGTCACCCACTACAAGTACACCGTGCAGGGGGCGGCCGAACTTCCCGCTGGCTGGGCCGAAGTCCTCGATGCAATAGCTGTCTTCGAGTGGTGGTTCGGGCCGTATCCGTTCCCCGACGAGAAATACGGTCACGCCGAGTTCGGGGTGGGTGGCGGCATGGAGCACCAGACGATGAGCTCGATGGGAGGTAGCAGTGTGGGTCTGGTGACGCATGAGGTAGCGCACCAGTGGTTCGGCGATGCCGTGACGAACCGCACGTGGCCGCACCTGTGGCTCAACGAGGGCTTCGCCTCGTACGCGGAGATACTGTACTGGGAGACGATGGCGGACCGCTATGCAGGCACCGCACGAAGCGCTCTGCGTGTCGATCAGTTGAGCGCCCGGTTTGCTCAGGGGACGCTCGTGGTCGAGGACACCCTCGACGTCCGCAATCTCTTTGCGGGCAGCCGCGTGTATGCGAAGGGTTCGGCGGTGCTTCACATGCTTCGGCGGGTGATCGGAGATGCAAACTTTCGCGCGACCCTGCAGGCGTATCTCGCCGATCCAAACCTCGCGTATGGGACGGCGGTGACGGACGACTTTCGGCGCGTGGCGGAGGCGATCTCGGGCCGGTCGCTCGAGACGTTCTTCCGACAGTGGGTGACCGAGGGCACCGGCTATCCGATCTACGAGGTTATGGCGTCGCAAGAACAGGCCGCGGGTGGCGGCTACAATGTGGACGTGACCGTGCGGCAGATCCAGACTTCGCCAGAGTCGAACGTGAACATCTTCGTGATGCCGATTACACTCTCTATCGAGACCGAGGTGGGTGAGCAGCGATTCGTCGTGGAGAATACGGCGCGCGAGCAGACGTTCACGCTGCATGTCGACACGCGAGCGATCGCTGTACGCTTTGATCCGGACGGTGATCTGCTTTCGAACGAAGACGTGCTGGTCGATTTCGGCGACGGACTCATCCCGACAACGTTCGCCGTCGACATCTCACCGAATCCGACCGACGGTCCGATGCGGATCAGCGTGGATGTCCCGACGGCGGCCGACGTGCGCGTGGACATCTTCGATACGCTCGGACGTCACGTCAGGACCGCGTGGGACGGAACGACGGTCGCCGGGACGTTTCGTCTTGACACAGATCTCAACGAACTGGCCTCGGGGACATACTTCGTCGCGGCGCGGTCTGAGGGAGCGATCGAGGTGCGGGCGGTCACGGTGCTGCGGTAGGTCGCGCTCTGTGGAGTGCGCCTTGCACGCTTACATCAAAAACACGGTCTAGCCAATCTGCTCGAGGAGCTTGTCTATGACATCGTTCGCCGTGTAGGATGAAGCGCCGGCCCTCAGGAATTGGGCGATTCCGGCAACGTCGTCCCCGGACGTCAGGAGGGAATTCTCGGGCAAGCCGTCTGCGCCGATCTGTGCCAGGCCAATAGTGGCCAACAAGCCATTGCAGATACATTTGCGCCCGATCGTCTCGTCCGGATCTCCTCCTTTTCGAACGAAGTCTTCCAGTGGCTCCCCCGCGCATCGCCAATCGATTGATCCGTCGTCGTTTTTGAAAGCCTGTCGCAAATACCCGAGATCGCACCTGCGCGTCCTGCGCGCGTACACGTCTTCCTCTGAAAGCGTGTCCGGTACACCGACGACCTTAAAGGGAAAGCCGGTCGGCGAGGCTTTCGGATCGGTGAAGACTTCCAGGCGCCCTTTTCGGGACATCGCAAGAACGCGACTCTTGAGATCGGGATCGATTCCGGATTCGGAGCAGAAGGCGAAAGCGGTGCCGACCTGGACTCCGGCTGCACCGAGCCGCAGGGCTTCGGCGACTCCGCTCGGGCGGCCGAAACTGCCTGCAAGCCAGAATGGGAGTCCAATTTCTTTGAACGCTTCGAGGTCGGGTGTATCGCGTTTTCCGTAAACGGGCTCTCCACTCTCAGAGAATTCCGGACGCCCGCGTGGTGGAGCGTTGTGCCCCCCGGCCGTCGGACCCTCAATTACAAAACCATCCACCCGGCCGCTGGCCTTTCGGGCGAGCATAGATGCGAGCGTGGCGGAAGAAACAATCGCCAGAAAATATGGACGCGCAAGCGTCGGTGGCGGTCCGCCCAGAAACGAGGCGGGGCTGAACACAGTCGTGAACTCCTCTCCCCGATCGGCGCCGGCCACATCGAGTCGCAATTCGACGTCCTCGCCTTTCGCCAGTTGGTCGAGGATCCCCGGTATGGCTCGCGGAATGCCGGCACCCATAAGAACAAAGTCAACGCCCGCGAGCATTGCTCCGAAAAGGGACGGCAGCGTCGGGGCCTGGATCTTTTCCAGATAGTTGATCCCAACCGGATTCGCGTGCCCCTCCTTGGCCAGAAAGACTTCCACGAAGTTGGCGGCCACGCGAAGCTCCTCCAAGCGACGCGATGGCTTGTGCGTCTGCATAGGCTTGGAACGGAAGGGTTTGTTCTCTGACTTGCCGCCCGAGATGAAGTAGCGCTTCAAGATCCGCTCGGCGACGCCGGCCACAGGAAAATGACCGAGCGCGCGCCTTACGTGTCCTCCTTCGTCACCAATCTGCAGCCGACGAGCCAGGACGATATCGAGGGCGGTACCCGACACGACACCCAGTTGGCCTCTCTTTGATACGGCCCGAGCCAGCTGCCAGCCGGAGACGGCGACGCCCATTCCTCCCTGGATAATGGTGGGCCGACGGATTTGACTCATGACGATGTTGGTGGCTGATCGCAATGCGGTGTTCTGCGTGGCCTACGGAGCCTGCGAACGGAACTAGACAATCTAGATTCTGCCGGCAGGAGTCGCGACAGTGAAGCGGCGGCGTCATGTAGGCATAACTGCGTTCAATCGCGAGGGGGTTGCCCCGATATGCGTAGGGGTGTGTAATCGCACTGATTTCGAGCCTGCAAACATGCAACCCCCGCATTCTAGTGATACGATCCGGTGGGCCTTTCAAATACTCTCGGTGCGTAACATACTGCGCCTCCCGGGCGTTCTACGTGCGCACTCAATTTTTACGACCGAGTCTGTCAGCGCACGTGCGGATGGCCGGCAGCCGCGTTCAAACAGATGATCCGGACCAAAGCGCACCTTCTGCTTCGGGGGCGTCATTTCCCGAGCGTTACGTCCTCGCTGATCGCGGCAGCCATCCTGGTGCTTCTGCCCCGATGGTCCGTAGTTGGCCAGGGCGTTGTCATCAACGAGTTCATGGCGGCGAACGACTCCACGATCACCGACCCGGTCTTCGGGGAGTATGCGGACTGGATCGAGCTGTACAATCCGGGGCCATCGGCCGTTGTACTTGATGGATACTTCCTGACCGATGATCTCGCGGAGCCACGGAAGTGGCTGATCAGCGGCGGTGTGACCATCCAGCCCTACGGATACGTGGTCTTCTGGGCCGACGGGAGGGACATGCGGTTTCATCCGAGCTTTCGACTGTCTGCCGACGGCGAGTCCGTAGGACTCTATGCTGCCGATGGCCGCGCGGTGGACCACATCAGCTTCGGAGCGCAGTCGCGCGACATCTCCTACGGGCGGTCTCCGGACGGGGC
>JBFHWK010000319.1:0-3819 GCA_041589075.1 Rhodothermales bacterium | reverse complement strand
TTCAGCGCCTGCAATTAGAACCCGAGGGCTGATGAATCGGCTGGCGACGGTCGCCGCGTAATTCCCGTCCAAAACGGTTGCCGCCACGTTGGCTCCTGAATAGGCCGCGGCCGGACCGCTCGTCGGCGCGCCCACCTGCCAGGTGCCGCGCTCGGCCTGCCAATCACCAATACCGGCCTCGAACCCTTCCGGGCTGTTCAAAACAAGCGGACCGGTGATCACCTCCACCGCATCGATATACCAGCCAGAACTGTTATTATTGCCGCTGGCCGTGAACAGAAACGCGATCTCCACCTCCGAACCCGCGTAGGCTGACAGGTCAATCAACGGGCAGGTCCAAACACCACTACCGGTCCAGGTGTAGGTCGGTGATATGGTCTCCCACACGCCATCTCCTTTCTTGATCTGCACCTCACCTGAGTCGTACCAAGAAAAACTGTACCAGTGGCGGAAGCGCAGCCGGGGATTCTCAGACGCCGATGGGACGAGAAACGGCGTGTGTCTTATTAGGCGACTTTCGACAGTCGCGGCGTAGTTCCCGTCCAAGACGGTTGCCGCCACGTGATTACCAGCATAGGCCGCCACCGGACCGCTCGTCGGCACACCCACTTCCCATGTGCCCGCGTCTACGTGCCAGCGGTCAATCCAATTGCCTTCCCAATCCTCGGACCAAAGCACGCGCGCGGGGCTGGTACCGCTGGTGAGATTTCTCGCCGTCGATGATTGAACTGCTGCCACGGCCACCACCAGCAACACCGAAAGGTATCGTCTGCGAAGGTGCGGAATGGCTGACCCAGTTGAATTACGTTTTACCTTGCACATTGTTGGTCACCTTTCCAGTTGTGGATCGCTGTCAGGCCCGGTGCACCGCCGAAAGCCTGCGCACTCTAAAGGACGTCGTCGCACCGGGAACGTCCACTCGAAGCCATTTTTGCAGCGTCTGACGACAGACCGAAAGCGTGTTTGCGACGTACTATCATATACACGCTTTCCTGTCGCACCGGAGAGCTGCCAGACGGAGTTCAGCGCGCTACCAGGCGCTTCAACGGAAGGTCATCTTTGGCCGACGCTGGTGAACTACGCTGCCGGTTCACCCGACTCCAGAGGGTCGCACCTTGTGTGGCGGCACGGATGAAGCCCTCTTCTCGCTGTCACAGGGAAACGAAGAGAAGGCCATTCGAGGCGATTGAGGGAACACTTGTGTAAAATTGACGGCCCTTGCTTACCACCAAAACCTAAAAGAGACCAACGGGGAAAAGCGCTTGCGTCTGTCGGGCAATCCCGCAGTATGACATCAGTTAATCCCTTAAGCCGGACGAGCCAACCAACTTACAAGGAATGGACTAAGGCATGGGGCTGAAAAAGGCTAATTAGTTCCCAGACAAGCGCAGTTCGCATGCTGCAGCGAAGGTGCCGTTTCCGATGTGCGTCCGGTGAGTCACGTGACTGCAACGGCACACTTGTTGTGCGAGTTACATGCGGAGGAAACAGTGAGCTATCGACGTCAGATCGGCGCCGGCGACAACGATTCCGAACGACTAGAGCAAGTCTATCAGTTGGCGACGAACACGGAAGGCGTTGAGGCCTTTCGGGAGGCGTTCAACGACGGGTACCGCGACAACCCCCACAACCTGCTCCTGGCCGCCTGGCGCTACCGACTGCGTCGGGTCGACGAAGCACCCCTACGAACACGGGCCGCACCAGCCACAGTGGCGACTCGCACTACCGATCGGGCTCGTTACCGGTCTAGCGTGCTGGGCAATCTTTGATCCAAACATGAAAGCGCTGGATCATCTGGAGTACGTCGCCCTCCTGCCGGCTAGCGCGCGTCGTCCACGATTAGGTTCTCCGTGCGGATGCGATTGCCTCACTTCGAGAGAATCATGGTTCTGCTCAGGACCCGGTCGTCTAGCTCCAGCTGGTAGAGATAGAGGCCACTTGCCAAGCCCCGGGCCCGAAACGGTACTTCGTGTCGGCCGGCCTCAAACACGCGGTCGGCCAGCACAGCGACCCTTCGGCCCATGATATCGTAGATCGCCAGTCGTGCTCGCCGTTGCTCCGGCAGCCCAAAGACGATGTTCGTGGCCGAATTAAAGGGGTTCGGGTAGTTCGACATGAGTTCGAAGGCGTCCGGGACAACGGCCAGAATATCGCCCACTGCACCACCGAACGTGATGTCGGCCACGTTGAGCTCGAAAGAACGCGCGCGCCCTTGCTCTCCTATGACATAAAACGAAAGGGCCACCAAGTCCTCGGCGGTGAAGCCCCCCATCCAGTCTTCGCGCCGCAGGTCGTCGAACCAGATGCGATGACGTTGCGGATGTCGAGTCAGCTTGAAGACCGCGCTGAAATGTTCGTCGGCGAGGCTCGCTTTCTCGAGGTTAAGGCGCACTTGCGCCTGCCCATGCGCTGTGAACTCGATGTACTGGTAGTCGGAGAGGTCGATGGGCTCGCCCCCCGGTCTAAGGTTGCGGAAGAGCGCAGCCCAGGTACGCACCTCGCCTTCGACCCGCACGTTGCGCTCCAAACGCCGTTTGCCGTCCTCGGGTGCTTTGGCGTCGGCGAGTGGCTGAACCTCGAACCTCTCTATCCGGGCACCTTCATCATCGTAGGTGTAGCTCCAGGCACCGTCGGCCACGTACAGTTGATCGCGACCGGACTCAACGTCCGACTCGACGAAGAATGTCGCGTCGAAGACCGGGCCCACCAGCACGTCGACCGTGACGACGCGCTGACCCTCATCGTTTCGCGGCAGCGAGAGGGTCATCTCGAACGGCTCGTGCCCGGTACTCTCGCTCCTGGCGAGCGCGCCGCCGGTCAGGTGCAGGAAGCGCGCCCGGGCAGCGTTAAAGACCTCGAGCGTCATGCGACCCTGTTCGTAGCTGCCCTTGCGCACGTAAACCTTGGGCAGGCGGGGTGGGTCGGCGGCTGTGTTGTGAAAGCGGAGCGGTGAGCGTGCGGCCAGGCGCGCCAGGATCTGCTCAGCCAGCGCAAGCGTGTATGCCGTAGAGACCGACCACAGCTGGACGTTGAATACCTGGCCCCCGTCCGCGGGCGGTTCGTACTCGTCGAGGCGAAAGCGGCTGTCGATCTCGAAGCCGTCATCCCGCTGGTAGACGACGAAGCTGATCGCATGGTCATAAGAGCCGTCGTCGTGGCGAAGGCGCGCCAGCGGGAACCGATGCCCCAGCAGTTCGACGTTCCGGACACCTTCGAGGGACGCCCCTCGAAGACGGTCGCATAGAACCTTGGTGTGTTCGTAGAGCGTACCGGGAGGTGTTACGGCGGCGAAAACGGCGCCCAATCGACGGTCGTCGGCACGGAGATAATCGACGGCGAAAATGTGGTCGGCGTTCGTCACCGGTAGCAGGTCGGCCGGAGAGACTTCGTGGGCCGCACTATTCTCGGGTCCCTTGTCGGGGATCACGTCTTTTATGAGTTCGACGCTCATCGCCGTCTTGGCAGCGGCGGCGACGGTCGTGGCGTATAGAAGAACGGAAGGCGTGGCCCCACGACGCTCGGGAGCGAGGCGGCGATTGTACAGAACCTGCGCAAGCGTCCGAGCGAGGCTGCCGTCAGACTCCAGACCGGCGAAGCCACCGCCGGAGGAGCCGGTAGTGGAGAAGGAAACGCACTGGTAGTCGTCCTCGCCGGTCTCGTTATAGGGCGTGGAGTCGACATCAGTCTGGCCGGCGTGTGCCACCTCGGCGCAACTGTTGTAGTCACCTTCCGCGGTCACCTGCACCACTACGGCAAGCGTAGCGGTAGCACCGTTGGCGAGGATGCCGAGGTTCCAGAGACCCGTGACCTGATCGAAAC
>JBFHWK010000318.1:0-3838 GCA_041589075.1 Rhodothermales bacterium | reverse complement strand
GACCCCGGCTTTCGCCGGGGCAGGCTCAGTGCCGGGAGATCGGATGCCGTGCCTCCATCGTCACGATCGTCATTCGCTCGGGGGCGCGGATGACCGAGGGGCCCGCCTACAGTGAGGTAGTCAGAGGGAGACGCTTATTAGAACGGCAGCTCGTCGTCCGGCTCAAACGTCAAGTCGTCCGACTCGGCGGTCTGACTCACCGGCTGCTGCCCACGGTTCTGGTAGGACATGCCACCGGAGCCGTTCTCCGGGCCGCGACCCGAGAGCATCATCATCTCCCGCGCCTTCACTTCGGTTACGTACTTGGTGTTGCCGTCGCGATCCTCGTACGAGCGCGTCTGCAGCGAGCCCTCGAAGTAAACCTGCGAGCCCTTCTTCAAATACTCGCCGCAAATCTCCGCCAGGCGACTCCACGCTACGATCGTATGCCACTCGGTCCTCTCGACAAGCTGGCCGTTGGAATCCTTGTACGACTCGTTGGTGGCGAGCCGCATGTTGCAAACGGCGGTGCCCGATCCCGTATAGCGCAACTCGGGATCCTGCCCCAGATTGCCGATGAGAATGACCTTGTTAACGCCTCTTGCCATGATTACACCTCCTGAGTGTATATGTATCTAACACGCAACCCCTGGCGATTCTTCATGAGTCCACCGGCAAGCCGGCCTGTCCAACTCTTCAGCACGAATCAACCAGGAGATGTAACTTTTCCCCGGTCTGTCCCCCGAGGGTAGTGCTTACTGCCTAGACACGGACAGGTGCCCGGACATAACCCGGTGGGCCGCGTCGCACGAAACTTTCTTGCCGGCCGTTGAGGTGCCCATGCGACCGGCGAATCGGCGGGTAGTTTCCTGGCAACGCTCCAGCTCATCTGCCGATCGGCCCAACCAATGTCAGAGAAAATTTACGACCAACAGTTTCAAGAAGGTAGCGCGGGAGTCGAGGCATACGGAGATTTTGTGGCGATCGTTCGGCAGCTGCGCCGCGACTGCCCCTGGGACCGTGAACAGACTCATGCCTCGGTCGCCCACTTGCTTATCGAGGAGGCCTACGAAGCCGTCGATGCGATCGATCGCGAGAACTGGGACGAGCTGAAACGCGAGCTCGGCGACCTGCTGCTGCACGTCGTCTTTCACAGTGCGATAGCCGAGCAGACCGCTCTGTTCACGCTCACCGACGTTATCGAAGCCGAGACGGAGAAACTCGTGCGCCGACACCCGCACGTGTTCGGTGACGTCGAGGTTGCCGGCGTTGACGACGTGCTCAGCAACTGGGAAGAGATTAAACTGCAGGAAGGCGAGAAGAAGTCCGTCCTCGAAGGCATACCTCGTCATCTGCCATCGCTGCTTCGGGCGCATCGCATGGGTGACAAAGCGGCCGGTGTCGGTTTTGATTTCCCGACGCCCTCGGATGCATGGGGCAAAGTGAGCGAGGAGATCAGGGAGTTTGAGCGGATGTCGTCTTCCGACGCTTCGCGCACGGATCGCGAGGCCGAGTTCGGCGATCTGCTTTTTGCACTGGTTAACTACGCGAGGCTCACGGGTCTGAATGCGGAAGATGCGCTACGCGAAACGAACAACAAGTTCGCGCGCCGATTCAAGTATGTCGAGGAATCACTCGCCGCTTCGGGCAAGTCGCCTCGAGATTCGACACTGGCCGAGATGGATGCTTTGTGGGACGAGGCGAAGGCGGCCGGCGAATGAACAGACACCAAGAACACACGTCGCTCACGAGAGAATCTAAATTAGAATCAGTTCGTTCGCACGAGCCGATCACGGTCACTGTCCTCGACGCCATCGCAACGGGTCATCCGCCTCTTGGCAGGCCGCAATCGGAGGCGGCCGATTTCATGCGGCGCATCACATCGCTACCGGAAAAAATCCGGAACCGGATACCGGAGCTGTACGAACGGTCCGGCATCGAGTACCGCTACTCGTGCATCCCGGATTACATCCGCGACGACCCCGGCGACTTCGAGTTTTATCCGTCCAACTGGGAGCTGACGCCGCCGCCGTCGACGAGAGAGCGCAACCGCCGATACCGGGAGGCGGTCCTTCCGATGACCGAGCAGGTGGCCCGAGACGCGATGGCCGCGGCTGGTCTAGAACCGAAGGATATTACGCATCTTGTGGCTGTGAGCTGCACGGGATTTTTTGCACCGGGCATAGACATCTCGTTGGTGAAACGCCTCGGTCTGCCGGCGACGACACGCCGCGCAATGATCGGATTCATGGGATGTTACGCTGCATTCAACGGTCTTCGTGTCGCCGACGGATTTTGCAACGCGCATCCGGGCGCGCGTGTCCTGCTCGTCTGCGCCGAGCTGTGCACCATACATTTTCAGGTGACGGACTCGATGGAAGACGCCGTCATCAACTCGCTCTTCTCCGACGGTGCCGCAGCCGCGGTGCTCTCATCGCGCGGGCGAGAGGAAGCAACCGGACGTCTCGCCTACGCAGACAATCATGCGCTGCTCCACGAGGATTCCGAGGACTACATGACATGGGACATCGGTGACACTGGGTTTCTGATGGGACTTTCCGCGCGAGTGCCTGCGGTGATCGGACAGAGCGTGGCGCCGTTTGTCGACGAACTGCTGACGCGCAATAGCCTGGGCCGCGACGACGTCGACTTCTGGGCGATTCATCCTGGGGGGCGGGCTATCGTGGAGCGAGCCCAGCAGGAGTTGGGGTTACGCGATGACCAGGTGGCCGACAGCCTGGAGGTGCTTCGCCTCAATGGCAACATGAGTTCGCCGACGATACTGTTTGTTTTGGAGAGGCTTCTCGCGGCGCGATCGAACGCCGAGACGGGGACTCATCCGAACACCGCGGTGGCGATGGCATTCGGACCGGGGCTAACCCTCGAGGGTTGTTTGTTCCGAGAGGTTTGAGGAACATCACATGACCGATAGTTTTCGAGTCGGCACATCGGAAGGCGGTCACGTCCGACAAAACGTTCATAAACAGTAGGCGGTCACAAGGGAGCACGAGACGGTGACGAATGATTCAGCTTCGAGTCGGCGCAGTCGTCGCTCGGTATTCTTCAGTACGGCTGTCGCTGCGCTTGGCGGACTGCTCTTCGGTTTTGACACGGCCGTTATCTCCGGTACGACGGAAGCGCTACAGGACGTCTTTGGACTAGACGAATTCTGGCTCGGGTTCACGGTCGCAGTCGCACTGATCGGCACCATCGTGGGGGCGTTCTCGGCTGCAAAGCCGGCCGACCACTTCGGCCGGCGCCGCGTACTGTTTGTCCTGGCGATTTTCTACTTCGTGTCGGCGCTGGGCAGTGCGCTCGCCCAGTCGTGGGTGCCGTTTTTGCTATACCGCTTTTTGGGCGGCGTGGCTGTCGGCGGTGCATCGGTCGTCGCGCCGATGTACATCGCCGAGATCGCCCCCGCACATCTGCGTGGACGACTCGTGGCCGTGAACCAGCTGAACGTCGTCTCCGGAATTCTCCTGGCGTTCTTTTCGAACTACCTCGTGGCGCAAGTCACCACATTCGATATCGCGTGGCGGTGGATGTTCGGCGTCGAGGCGTTCCCCGCGGCCGTGTTCTTCGTGCTGCTGTTCTTCATTCCGTTCAGCCCACGGTGGCTGGTCAAGACCGGCCGCGTCGAAGAGGGCCGGGCCGTACTCGTTCGTCTTGGCGAAGAAGATGTCGATACGGAGATGTCGGAGATCATCGCGTCACTGAAATCGGAGGCCGGTGAGCGAACCGAGAAGTTGTTTCAGCGACCGTATGCGTTCCCCATCTTTCTTGCATGGGCGGTGGCGATGTTCAACCAGCTCTCCGGCATCAACGCTTTGATGTACTACGCGCCCCGCATTTTCCAGCT
>JBFHWK010000317.1:0-3842 GCA_041589075.1 Rhodothermales bacterium | reverse complement strand
TTCGGACATGTCGATGGCTGAGACGCGGTAGCCGCGATCGACAAGGAGAGCGGCAGTGCGCGGAAATCGCGCGTCGATAAGGACGGTTTCAGCGAGGGCAACCACATTCGCGGCTCCGCCTTCGGACGGATCGATTTCAATCACGTCGAAGCCGTCGAATGCCCCGGGCTCGACAAGATCGGGATCCACCAGAAGTGTCCGGTCGTCGAGTGCCGACGCGGCCGATTTGAGATGCAGGCACTTCGTGATTAGCAGCGTGCGCACCTTATACCCGAACGGAGAGACGATCCGAATCAAAGCCGCGACGCCATCGGCATTGGTTCGCGATGAGAGCCCTGCGAACAGCGTTCTCCCCACGCGTAGAATGTCACCGCCGTCGAGTGTCCCGGGTGGATCAATGAAGGCGAGCGGACGGTAGGCTTCGAGTGCATTTGCAACAACGGAAGTCTCCAGTCGTCGGGAGGTGGCGCCTGGGCGCGCCATGATCGCAAGTTCGTCCAGAACAACGGCTGTGTCTTCGACGAAGACGGCGTCGGGCGAATCCGGTAGCGGCGAGAGACGGCGAATCAAGCAGCCCGCGGCAGCCAGCGCCTCCTCGTAGCGTGAATGCTGCTCTCGGGCCTTGCGCACGTCGATGGGTACACGCTCACGGTGCACCAATTCACACTGTGTAATTGACGGGCTTACGTCGCGCGTCAGCGCGATCCAAACACGGGCCTGCGTCGCCGTGTTCGTCAAAGTCGCTCGCATCTCGTGTCAGCGTGTGTGCGCATCACGACCGACGACCGTTCACGCCGGGTGGACCCGCAAGGAACGACTAATTACCCTGTTGCGCAAGCTCCGCGCGAGCCGAAGACCGCGAGCCTGCATTTAATTCGTCGAATCCGGAACCGTGCGCATACCGCCCCGCTCGGTGGACGGACGAGACTACTCGTCCTCGACGCGAATCGCGGCGATGATCTCGTCGAATGCGGAGAGCGGCTCGGCCCCACTCAGAAAGCGACCGTTGATAAAGAACGCAGGTGTACCAGTCACGCCGTGCCGGCGACCTGCTTCAGATTCCGCTCTCACCTCGCCGAGAACGTCGGCATAATCGGCGGATGTCTCGTCCGTGGCACAATTGTCCCAGGCCTCGAGCGCTATTTTCGAATCCTTCAGCTGCTCGCGCGTTTTGTCGACGACATTCTCGGGTGTCAGGCTACTCTGATGCTCGAAATAGAAATCGTGCAGAGTCCAAAAGGCTTCTTCGGACTGACGCCCGGCGCATGTCGCCGCAATCGCCGCCGGCTCAGCCCACCGGTGTCGCGTCAAAGGCATATGCATAAATACCAAACGGACATCTTGGTCGTACTTCTCGAGAAGCTGATCAATTGTGCTGCTGGCTCGCGCGCAGTAGGGACATTGAAAGTCCGAGAACTCAAAAATCGTAATCGGTGCATCAGCGGGCCCACGAGATGGTCTACCGGCTGCCAGATCGAGAAGAGCGCGATGTCGGGTACGCGCCAGCTTCATCTCCTCCTCGCGAAGACGAGCGAACTCCGCTGCAACTTCCTCTTTCGAGAGGCTAACGTCGATTGCATCGGCGGCAAGTAGGAAAAAGTACTTGTCATCATCGGTGACAAGAAAGCGCATTGCGTTGCGGCCGTCGATAACGACAACACCCTGATCGAATCCCTCAAGGGCCGCGTCACTGATTTCCATGATCCGGACGTCGCTGTTGCGCAGTTGTTCGAATTGAAGTTTCAGGTTGTCCGCGATCCGGTCGCGACGCTCCTGGTCCGGAGCCGGGTCGTTCGACTGAGCGGACGCAGACGCCGCGCAAACAGCCAAGACAAAGATGGAAATAGCTACTCGTCGCATTAGCACCTCGGTTGTGTGAGCGCAGGATATATGCGCGAGCGCCCTTTCAGGTCCCAGGCACGGCCCGTCGCATAGTTGGCGGCCTACTGCGCTACGATTATCGGCCGGTCTGCCCCACTGCATTTCCACACCTGACACGAGACCGTCCGTCCGGCTTGGTCGGTCAAGGAGGACGCTCCTCCACGAGCACTCGGCCGTATCCTGCTACAATCTCCGGAATTGCGACAACATCTTGCTCCGCCGTGCGGAAGTTTACGATACAGCCGCGCAGAACATACCGGCCGTCGATTACGGCGTTCGAGAGAAACACCTCTCCCCCACGTTGAAGTTCGACCAGCAGTCGCTTGTTGAGATCGTTCAGGTAAGCCGTCTTGGTCGGATCATTAGGATCGACACCGGCCGGGACGTACCTGAAAGTCGTGATGCTTAGTTCACACGTGACGGCGTCGAGCTCCGGATGCATATCGGCGACCTCGAATAATCGGCGCGCGAGCCGAATGTCCTCGGCGATCATTTCGCGGTACCCATCTCTGCCCACCTGCCGTATTGCCAGCCACACCTTCAGTGCGCGAAAACAACGCGAGTTTTGCGGACCGAGTTCGTGGTACATCAGACCGGACACACTGCCCAGGGAGTCCTCGTCGGGATAGTACGGTGGGTGGTAGCTGAACGTATCGCGAAGCAGCGCGTTGCTTTTGACGAGCACACAACCCGCCTCGAGCGGCGCATACAACCACTTGTGCGGATCAATCGCTACCGAGTCCGCGGCTCGCATCGCACCGAAGTCGGGATGCGCGTCTTCCAGAACGGCGGCCGGTGCGCCGTACGCACCGTCCACATGAAACCAGAGGTTGTACTCGCGGGCGATCACGGACAACTCATGCAGCGGATCTATCGCACCAGTGCTGACGGTCCCTGCGGTGCCGATAATCATGAACGGTATTTCGCCATCGGCCAAATCCCGCTCGATTGCATGCTTGAGCGCCCGTGCGTCGATTCGTTGTCGACCGTCGGTTTCAATAAGTCGAACACTGTCCGTCCCGAGCCCAGAAAGGTCCGCTGCTTTTTCAAGCCAGGTGTGAGTCTCTGCCGAGGCGTAGGCCCGCAGCCTCGAATTGCCCAGCCCGTTTTTGCGCACCCCCGGTCCGGCCATCGCGCGGCGTGCCGCCCAGAAGCCGACCAAATTGGCCATGTTGCCGCCGCTGACGAGCAGACCGCCGCAGTCCGGGCGGTAGCCCACGAGCTCCGCTATCCAACGCACTGTTTGCGCCTCCATCTCCGAGGCAATCGGCGACAGCAGCCACCCGCCCAGGTTAGGATTGATCGCAGCAGCCAACATGTCGGCAAGTGCACCGACGGGTGCGGCGGATGAAGTGATGAACCCGAGGAAGCGCGGATGCCCGTTGAACAAAGAGTGGGCGATCAACATCCGCGTCACATCTTTGAGCAACCTCTCCGGTGATTCACCCTCGTTCGGAAGCGCTCCAACACCCAGTGCCGCGCGTACCTGTGCCGGTGTTTCGCCGCGCGTCACCGGCATCTGCGAAAGGTCTCGCAGCAAGTCCGCAACACGATCAACCAGCTCGTGACCGATGCGGCGAAATTCGTCCGGAGCGATTTCCAGAGGTGCGCTTCGAGCAGCGGCAGGGAACGACGACATCGGGCAACACCCTTGCGCGGTTGGTTTGAGTGACGAAACGACGATAGCCACTCTCGCTCGAGAACCGCAAGCACGGCAGCGCTGTCAGTCGCGTTCCCGCCCCATATAAGTGAATTCTGTCTCGGCTACCGGCTGGCCGGCACTGTCACGGACGGAAATCGACGTCAGCCTTCCTTGCGCGTCGTAGCTGTACCGCTCTTCTCCGATCATTGCGGGATCCATACGTCGATAGAAGAGGGGCGGCTGCTGTGTGACGAGACGCCCGGCCGCGTCGTAGGTCCGGAGAATAATCCGGGGATCCAGTGACTGCTCGATCCGCACA
>JBFHWK010000316.1:0-3843 GCA_041589075.1 Rhodothermales bacterium | reverse complement strand
TTCGCGAGATGAACGCGATTGCGCTCGCCGCCCGACAGCTCGATCACGAGCTTCTGTTGATCGCTGCCCCCGAAGTTGAACCGGCCGACGTACGCACGCGAGTTCATCATCCGCGAACCGACCTGAACCTCGTCCTTCCCTCCCGAGATCTCCTGCCACACCGACTTCTTTGGATCGAGCGGCCTATCCTGGTCGACATAGCCTAGATGCACCGTGTCGCCGATGGTTATCTCGCCGGCGTCCGGCTTCTCCCGACCTGTGATGATGCGAAAAAGCGTTGTCTTACCGGCACCGTTCGGGCCGATTACGCCGATGATGCCGCCCGGCGGCAACGCGAAGCTCAGATCCTCGAAGAGCAGCCGATCGTCGTATGCTTTGGAGAGTTCGTCTGCCGTGATGACGATGTCGCCGAGGCGCGGACCGGGAGGTATGGGGATCTCGATGGACTCGTCGCGTCGCTGTTGCTGCTCTTCGACCATCCTCTCGTAAGCGGCGATGCGTGCCTTGCTCTTCGCGTGGCGACCCTTCGGACTCAGACGTACCCATTCGAGCTCGCGCGCCAGTGCCTGCTGACGCTTAGAGGCCTGTTTCTCTTCGACGGCCAGCCGCTTTTGTTTTTGCTCCAGCCAAGACGAGTAGTTGCCCTCGAACGGAATGCCGTGCCCGCGGTCCAGCTCGAGGATCCAGCCGGCCACGTTGTCAAGGAAATAGCGGTCGTGTGTCACGGCAATCACGGTTCCCTTGTAACGCGCGAGATGCTGCTCCAGCCACGCGACGCTTTCGGCATCGAGGTGGTTTGTCGGCTCGTCGAGCAGCAGCACATCGGGTTCCTGAATCAGGAGGCGGCAGAGCGCCACGCGCCTCCGCTCGCCGCCCGACAACACATCGACGACCGTTTCCGGCGGCGGGCACCGGAGTGCGTCCATCGCCATCTCGAGTTTACTGTCGATGTCCCATGCTTCGAGGTGATCGATCTTCTCCTGAAGCTTCGCCTGCTCGGCCATGAGCGCGTCGTAGTCCGCGTCGGGCTCGGCGAAGCGGGCGCTGACCTCCTCGTATTTCTTGAGCAGACCGACGGTCTCGGCTGCCCCCTCTTCGACAACTTCGCGGATCGTTTTGCCCGATTCGAGTTCGGGCTCTTGCGGCAGATATCCGAACGTGATGCCCTTCTGCACATCGATCTTGCCCTGATAATCCGTGTCGATGCCGGCGATTATTCGGAGCAGCGTGCTCTTGCCCGATCCGTTGAGACCGAGCACGCCGATCTTCGCACCATAGAAGAAAGACAGATAAATATCGCGCAGCACCTGCTTGCGCGTGGTCGTGTAGAGCTTGCCCACGCCGACCATGGAGAAGATGACCTTGTTGTCCGTCACGAGTTGGTATTGGCGGTTTTAATTGCGTGCATGTGTAAGCTGGTATGGAGAAAGTACGCATTATTGCAGTGGCTCAACCGAATGGGTCCCGCTCACCGAGGGGGGAGTGGCTCCTCCCCCTGGCCCCCTCCTCTGAGAGGAGGGGGAAATTCAGGAGGTGAACCCTGCCGCAATCGCGGTGATGCAACCCGAGTGTGTCCCGGTCGCCGATCACTGTGCCTGTAACCCGAGGTGGTCCCCGGTCGCCGATCACTGTGCCTGTAACCCGAGGTGGTCCCCGCTCGCCGATCACTCGGCCTTTGACCCGAGTACGTCCCACCTCGCCGAGGGGGACTGCAGGGGGAGCCCTTCGTCATTCCCGCGAACGCGGGAATCCATGAGAGCGTGAGGCCACCTCGGGCGGTAGATGGACTACTTGCTTCGCTCGTCAGTCGGCCTTTGGGGCTCGTGTCCGCGTCGGGGGTCGGGATGACATTTGGGTGCCTTGTGACTCCTCCCCCTGGCCCCCTCCTCTGAGAGGAGGGGGAAACTCTAATTGGATTCGTCCCCCCTTACCGAGGGGGGACTACAGGGGCGAGCATTGTGGTTTCCCTAGCCGCCGAACAGGAAGATCTGCATGGCGCGTTCCGACACAAAGGACGTCCGTTCTAGTCCCGGATCGCGGCCAGCACCTCATGTATCAATCGCCGGTAACCGGGCGAAAGTGCCGCGTCGGAGCTGTATGAATCGGCCGTAAGCACCACAACCGCATTCTCCTCCGGCGCGACGTATATGATCTGTTCACCATGTCCCTCCGCGGAGTAGTCACCACCGAACGATGCGACCCACCAGTAGAAGCCATACCCCTCCCCGGTCACGTGCATGTGCGTGGACTCGGCGATCCACTCTTCCGAGATGATCCGCTTTCCATCCCACAGGCCCGTCTGCAGCATCATCTTGCCGATCTTCGCCATGTCGCGGGGACACAACCACAGCCCAAACGCACCGAAGGTCATGCCGTCGTCCGGTGTCTCCCATCGATAGTGCCGAATGCCGAGTGGGTCGAAGAGATGCGAGATCGCGAAATCCTCAAGTGAACCTCCAGTCACAGCCCAGATGACGCCAGACATCAGTTGTGGGTTGCCGTCGTGATAGTAAAAACTCGAACCGGGTTCAAAGTCGAGGGGCCTGCTCAGCACGTAACGGAGCGTGCTCCCGCTGTGGTGGTACAGCTTTGCCGTGTGAATGTCGTTGTCGAAGTTGAGTCCGGTTTGCATCGTCAGAACATGGCGGATTGTGATGCTCCGCTTACGTTCGTCTTCGTCGAAAAACTGCGGGATGAACTCGTAGACCGACTGATTGACAGACTCGATCAGTCCTTTGTCGACCGCGATGCCCGTCAGAATCGAAGTGATACTCTTAGTGGCCGACTGAATGTGGTGGAAGTTGTGACGGTCAGCGGGATCTCGGCAGTACGCTTCCGCCACGAGGTAACCGTTTCGCACGACGAGCATCGCATGGGCGGTCGGGTAGTGATCCTGCGAAAAAAACTTTCGATAGACGGCATCGACGGCTGCGGGGTCAAATCCTTCGGCCTCCAGCGTCGAGAGCTCCCAGCCGTCATCAAGCTGCTCCGGCACATACGTATCGAGGGGTACTTTGACGTCCTCGTCGACCAGGCACGCTGCCATCGTTGCGGCAGCGAGCACTGCCAGAATGCAGACTGCGAGACGTTTAACCATGGCTGCGCAAGCCTGATGATCTCAAAACACGAACATCAGCCCTACTCTGTGATTGAGGATGCTGATCTCCCGCGAAGACGGGACAATGTTGCGCACGAACAGAAAGCGCCAGAAGATGCCGAGCCGAAACGCATCCGAGCGGCCTATCATGTAACCGACTGTGGCATCCAGGGACAGGTGCCGGTGGACGGACGTCAGTCGGAGATTGTCATGCAGCTTTGAGACGATCCATCCGAAGTCCGGGTTTACCGTCTTATAGAGGATTCTTTCTTCGGGTCGCGATACCATTGCGACCAAGGGCATTGAGATACTCACGAACGCCGACCGCCCATCGCGCACCGGATAGGTAACGAGTCCGCGGAGTCCGACGTAATAGGAGGTCAACCAGTAGAAGTGGCTATCGTCCCAGTTCTCATAAAAGGCGATGTGCGAATCGACGCCGGTAACGCCGCCGAGAAAGACGTCGAGTCCTCGAGCCGCCGAAGCCACGCGCCGCGAGTAGCTGTACGCCAGCGCCAATGACGACGCATAACTGTCTCGCTCTCGTTCGAACCGGCTCCCAATCCTGCTCACCGTGATATCGAGGTCGAATCTGCGTCGTGAGGCTCCGCGCGTTCGTGTGCGAAAGAAACTCGCAGTCACCAACATGCCGCGGTGACGGGCGTTGTTCAGTACACGTTCCCTCGTCTGGTACTCGACGAGCCCGACTGCGAACCCCAGGTCCTTGGTATTGCTCTGGAGATCCT
>JBFHWK010000315.1:0-3848 GCA_041589075.1 Rhodothermales bacterium | reverse complement strand
TCCACGTGCGATCGTAATCACCGTGTCCCGCGTAATACCTGGCAGGATACTGAGGCTGCTGGGTGGCGTGTAGATCTTATCGTTCCTGATCAGAAACAGGTTCTCACCGCTACCTTCGGCCACGTAGCCCTCGACTGACAGCATGATGCCCTCAGTAAATCCTGCGAGTACGGCGTCCATCTTTGCCAGTCCGGCGTTCAGGTAATTACCGCCTGCCTTCGCGAGCGAGGGAAATGTGTTGGGGGCCATCCGATTCCAGGACGAGACGTGTACGTCGACGCCGTTTTCCAGGGCCTCCGGCCCGAGGTATGCTCCCCATTCCCATACCGCAATGACTGTTTCGACGGGGTTCTTCAACGGATTCACGCCCATCGGGCCCACGCCTCGAAAAACAACCGGCCGTATGTAGCACGATTCGAGTCTCGAGTTCACAATGGTTTCCGTCACGGCCGCTTCGAGTTCTTCGACCGAATACGGGATTTCCATACGGTAGATCTTGGCCGAATCTACGAGGCGCTGCATGTGCTCCTGGAGGCGGAAAACTCCTGAGCCGCGCTTTGTCTTGTAGCACCGTATTCCTTCAAACACGGACGTACCGTAGTGGACCACATGCGACAGCACGTGCAGGGTTGCGGATTCGTGTGGGACGAGCTTCCCGTTGAACCAGATGTCGGGCTTCATATCTCTAAGTCGATTGAACCAATGGCCGGAGAATTACGGGCACACCTCCAAAATGTTCTTCGGCGGCTGCATGGCTTGGCGTGGCGTCGAAGCCCGCTCGAACTCACCGCCGGTCCGGCCGAACGGCATAACGTGCTATCAAAAAAAGTATGCGTACTGATGCCTTGATTGTGCCCGAAACCGTGCCCGTGATCTTTGAGACTCCCACGCGCCGGCGGTAGGATACGGGCACTTCCGTAACCCGCAGTCCGCGCGAAATGGCCTTGATCTGCATCTCGACCGTCCATCCAAATGTCTTGTCCGACATTTCAAGATGCTGAAGGGACGTGTATCGGATGGCACGAAACGGACCGAGGTCCGTGTAGGGCGCGTTCCAGATCCACCGCATGAGTGTGCAGGCAATCCGATTGCCGATCAACGCTTGAGGGAGCATGGCGCCGGGCTCCCGCTCTCCGAGAATGCGCGAGCCAACCACCAGATCAAAACGGTCTTGAATAATGGGTTCCACAAGCGCGCGCATCTCATCAGGGTGATCGCTGTAATCGCCGTCCAGAAAGACGATGATGTCCGGATCGCGCTTAGCGGCGTACGCGATTCCACGAAGGCATGCCCATCCATATCCCCTGCGCGCTTCTCGCAGAACGGTCGCCCCTGCGTTGCGGGCGTTGACTTCTGTTTCATCCGTCGACCCGTTATTGACGACGACCACTTCGTCCACTAGGCCTGCCGGAATATCCCCGACAACGCTGCCGATCGAGCGTGCTTCGTTGAAGGCCGGGATGATGACTATGATCCGCAAGTGATGCTGAACTTCCGCCTCGTGAAGCGCCTCTTAACGGTCGAACTCAGGGAAGGGCTTTTGACAGGACGTATCCGAGGTCTTGCGCCGTGCGTTCGTCGACGACCCACTGCGTGTCAAACCGGCCAACGGACCCGATGAAGCCGAAGCCCTTCTCGACGTTGGAAAACGTTCCGGGCTGCGAGAGAATCTCCGGATCGAAAACACCCCCGGGCGGAACGAACTTGTCGTCGTAGAGGACGATCCGCATCCCCATCCCAAGGAAGAGAAACGATTCCGGGGTGATCTTCTCGCGGATCGTCTGGCGATCCTGGCTCATCCGCACGAAGATTGTCCAACCCGGCTCGGCGTCGAAATCGGCCGTGGGATAGTCAAGACGGATGTCGGTGAAGTGGGAGCGTGCAGATCCCGAGAACCGATACCATGTTTGTACGGAAGCGGGTGCTCGGTCAAAACCGGTCCACGTCACCGGGATGCTAATGTCAATGCCGCCATTTGAGAGTACAAGCCGTTGCGGCTCACCTATGGATGCGGTTGGTGTTGCAGGCACGGTGGTTTCTGCAGTCGCTGTTTGTCCGTCCGACCGCGTGACCTCGAGCCGGTATGTGTGATCCGGTTGCACGCGCAGGGGCGTAAAGAATACGTGTCCCCTGGAGCCGTCGCGGAACGTGAAGAGTGAGTCTGTCCACTCTTGCTGCCGACCGCTTCTGAGGTCTGTCACGAAGACGCGCGCATCGATCGTAGGCTGTGTTTCGACAAAGAGACTGGTGTCGATGGGAACGACGCGAACCCACTGTGTGTCCGCACTCATGTCGAGTGTGCCGTAGACACTGTAAATCCGGTCCGATTCGATGAACGGGTTGACGCTTTCGTCGCAACCGGCTAGGCCGAGCATCGCAAAAGCGATAGCGAGTGCGAGGAAGGTAGGCCGCACACGCACTTCGGGAACCCGCGTCGATTCTACCATCGTCAGTTCACCTCCACCTTGATGCCCAACGACGGGATGAGCGGAAGCTGGTCCACGCGATTTAACGTGAACAGGTCCATATAGAAAAGATTGCGGCGGTCGTAGAGGTTGATTAGTCCCGCCTGCAGTGTTACCGCGGCGCTGCTGAAGGCAAACCTTCGTTCCAAAGAGACGTCCAGACGGTGGTACGACGGGAGGCGGCCGTCGTACGGGCGTCCGTAAAGTACGCGGGGAGACCCGGGGTCCCGTCGAACGTCGTTGCGACCATCGACGAGTACGAATTTGTCGAAGCCTATGGAGCGGCTGAACGGGAGGCCGGAGCCGTACTGCCACCGGGCGCTGAGCTCAAATTTCGCAAACTCGACGGAGGTGACGGCACTTACTTGATGACGCCGATCGTGCGGCGGGGAGAACTGCTGAACCGGTTCACCGAACCACAGAGGAATAGAAGCCCCCGTCGCCTCGTACTCCACCACCGAGTATCCGTAGGAAAGGAAGGCAAAGAACCAGCTGCGGTCTATTCCAAAACGGACGTCGCTGCCGTAGGCTGTGCCGTCGGCAGGCTGAAGGTTGATCGTGAATTGCGGAAACGCCGTCCACTCCGGAATGGAGAGGTCACTCAGTCTCTTCCAGTAGCCCTCGACCGAGAGGTCGACGCCCGTCGTCGGACTGAGCTTGTATCCCGCAATGGCGTGCAAGGCTTCGGGAACAAGGCCGAGTGGTGCGCTCGTCCACGCAGTGAATATGTCTCCCGCATCACGCCTGTCGTTAAGGCCGACGACTTCCTGATGGTATTGTCCGAAGGCCGCACTGAACTGATGTACGCCCGTCTCATAAACGATTCGTAAACGCGGCTCGAGAAACGTCTTTGCCTTGCTCGGGAAGCTGTGCAATCGTAGGCCCAGACGTAGCGTTAGGCCGTTGAGCACGCGGATCTCAGGCTCCATGTACAGCCCCGCCTCGGTTACAAACTCTTCCGTGTTTTCAAGATTCTGGAACTGGCCGCCGAGATCGGAACGCAGCTCCGACGACTGGATGAAAAGGCCCCAGTGCACGTCGGTCTTCGGCGTGAAGTACGTAACATTGGCCGACCCGTTGAACATCGAAACGTTGGAACTTCTTACCGGCGCATCACGAGGGCCAAACGTCTGATCGAGTTGCGATATCGAGAGCAGTATTTCCGCGAAAACGGGAAGTGTCGACGGCAGTACGATGAATCGGGTGCCGAACGCCAGGTTTTCCCAGCTCACCTGATCCGTCGTGTCGGAATCAAGGTCAGCGACACCCTCCTGAAGTCCCACCACACCCCGGTCTGTGGTTCGGATGCCGGTAACCGCGATCTGGCTGGTCCCGCTGAGGGTTGCGTGCAGCTTTGCAAACTGGTCGCCGAAGCGGAACGGC
>JBFHWK010000314.1:0-3850 GCA_041589075.1 Rhodothermales bacterium | reverse complement strand
GCGCGCATCCCCTTACCGCCACCGCCGGCCGCCGCCTTGAGCAGGATCGGGTATCCCACGTCCTCGGCCATCGCGAGCGCCTCCTCGTCGCTCTTCACCGGTTCGATCGTTCCGGGCACGACCGGTACCGCCGCGTCTTGCATGAGTTGGCGTGCGGCCGTTTTGTCGCCCATGGCCCGGAGCGCCGAGGGCGGCGGGCCCACAAACGTCACGCCGTGTCGAGCGCAGGCATCGGCGAAGTCGGCATTCTCGGCGACGAACCCGTAGCCCGGATGAACGGCATCGGCCTTCACGCGGGCCGCGAGCGCCGCGATGTCATCGCCCTTTAGGTACGAGTTGCGGGATGCCGCGGGACCGATTTCATACGCCTCGTCGCAGGCACGCACGTGCGGCGAGCGACGGTCCGGGACGCTGTAGATCGCCACCGTGCGGATGCCCAGTTCACGGCACGTCCGCGCGATCCGGACGGCGATTTCCCCACGGTTTGCGATTAGTATCTTGCGGATCTTGCGCACGGAAGTTTTGTCGTAGGAGTGGCTGGCACGGATTCTGCAGCCTGCTGGCAATGGTTGCTCGCTGCCGTGGCGACGTACGTCGACGGCCGCTTTTGGGCGATCGAACTGACAAAATAACCTGCTCGAGGCCAAGAGCAACGACGCAAGATAAGGCGCGTAACAGACCGCGATGGCGCAACCGAAGAATTACTATGAGGTCCTCGGAGTCGGTGAATCGGCGAGCGCCGCCGATATCAGGAAGGCGTATCGCAAGCTGGCTCGCAAGTATCACCCGGACCGCAATCCGGGCGATGTGCGGGCAGAGGAACGCTTTAAGGAAATCCAGCAAGCCAACGAGGTGCTCTCCGATCCACAGAAGCGAACGGAGTACGATGCGCGTCGCAAGAACCCGTTCGGATCGGGAGGCTTCCGGACGAGCAACGGCGGCCAGTTCTACCGGTCGCCGGACGGCACCTACGTGCGCTTCGAGTCGGGGCCGGGCGGCGGCTTCGGGGGCGAGACGTTCGGCGACTTCGGAGGCATCTTCGATAGCTTCTTCGGAGGACGACGGGGTGCAGCCGAGCGGCCCTTCGGGGACCGGCGACAGGAATCGCCGCAGCTTGACGTTCATACGAATGTGCGTCTGAGCTTTGACCACGCACTTAGGGGCGGCAAGACGGATCTGACGCTGCCCTCCGGCGAGCGGCTGCGCATCGACGTGCGCAAAGGCGTAGCCCCCGGCTTCAAGATTCGGCTCAAAGGACGCGGCAGCAAGGGCCCCGGCGGCCGCCGCGGCAACCTGTACGTCACCTTCACGGTCGATCCGCACCCGGAGCTCAGACGCGAGGGTGACGATCTCTACGCAACCGTATCGATCAACCCCTTTGAGGCGATGCTCGGCACCTCGCGCCACGTGACCAACGCGTACAAGAAGAGAATCAAGGTGAACATTCCGGCCGGCGCGCAGCACGGCGATCGGCTTCGGCTGGCAAAGCAGGGTGTCGAGACGGACAGTGGCAAGGGGGACCTCTACGTGGAGGTCAACATTCAGACGCCCACGAAGCTGACGGAGCGGCAACAGAAGATTATTGCGGACGCTGCCGCAAAGGCGGGACTCTCCGGGAAGGACGGCGCGTAGATTTCGCAGCTCGCACGATGAGCTTGTGTTTGCCGTCTGGACAACGCTATCGCATCACCGTCAGCGGCCTAACTGCAGCCGTCGACCCCGTGTCCACTCGATAGAAATAACTGCCTGCAGGTAGATCCGCGACGACCACCTTCGTGTTGTGCGTCCCGGCCGGTTGTTCGGCGGTCAGGGCTCGGACTTGCCGCCCGATAATATCGAATATCTCAATGCGAACCGTTGCAGGCCTTGGTAGATCGTACCGGATCGTCGTGAATTCGTTTGCCGGATTCGGAAAGCAGTGGTATAGCGCGAACTGTCGTGGACTTGCAGCACTGGCTGCCGTGATCTCACCTCGAATAAGCGTAACTTGTCGCGCGGCGCCTTCGGCGGACAGCTCTCCGTCCCACGCTTCAACACGATGCCAAAGAAGGATCGAACCACCCAGTGGAACGCCCAAGCTATCAACCACGCTTACAATTCGGCGTTGCTCGATATCTATGAAAACCGTGTCGGTCTCGAGACCAAATAACTGACCGGATTCGAAGTCTTCGCTCACGCTGACAGACCATCGGTACGACACGTCTTCGGGTCCATCCGTATCCGTTGAAGCAAGCCATTCGACGCGCACGCGGGCCAGGGGATCACCCTGCAAGATCAACACGGAGCTATCGACTGGGATGGTCAGAACTGGTCGTGTGGGCGCGTCATTTACGGAAAGATATTCAATTTCGAGGTTCAGTGACGTCGAAAAGTCTGAATCTTCCGCCGTGAGAACGAACGTGCGTCCTGGCCCAATGTCAGCCTCCCGCGGAATTCCGGATAGCGTAAACGAGTTGTCGCCGTTGTCGGTACCGGTAGCCCAGTTTGGTAGAGGCGGATCGATCTCGAACACCAGTTCATCCTGATCGGGGTCCGATGCGACGGCGGTGAAGCTGAGGAGGGAGTCCTCGATGGCTAACAACTGCACGGGGCCTGCCTCATCGAACGAAGGTGGGTCGTTTACATTCTGGATGTTCAGTTCAAACGATTGGGTTGACGTCAGCTGACCGTCGCTCACATTCAGACTCACCGACTGCGTTCCGACATGCTCGTTTTTTGGAACACCGGCGAGTGTGGCAGAGCTTCGTCTTCGATCCTCAATTTGCAACCAGGTGGGACCCACCAACGAAAACGCAAGTGAGTCGTCGTCTGCATCGAAGGCGGTAAGCGCGTAGGCGTAGGGCTGATCTTGAACGCCGTCGCTAAGGGGTTGGCTTGTGAACTCGGGTGGATCATTGATGAGTCGCACATAGTCGACGTCGAGAAGCGCTCTGTCGACCAATGAGTCCGCGATGACTGTTGAACCGGATCCGATAAGTGTTTCGTCAAGCACAGCCCCTCCGCCGAGGTCCCTAAGGCGGGCAACAACGCCGTCGGAAAACATCCAGACTATCTCGATGGGATTTCCGGTGCCGGATTGGAAGCTGAGTTCGTAGGTTCGGACGCAATTGCAGGCCGAATCCCCCTGAACGATATCGATGAGCGTTCCCTCACCGAGTCCCGTTCTAGAGAGATCTGAATCGATCAAGCGCGCATCGAATATGCCGGTGGGAGGCACAGGAGGGCGCTCCTCCTCACCGAGCACGACGTCGAGGTCGTCGGTTGCGAAAGGGTCAATGCCGATTCGGAGGTCGATGGTGGCAGCACCGTCAGATACCACGAGCGGTAGCTGAACCTCCTGGGCTGCAGCAGCTGCTGCAAATGCCAGGCACGTTACGAGCACAACCAGAACACGATATCGCACACGAATACGCGGCATTAATTGACGACGATGAAAGGTCTGTCAACCGTATTACTCCCGTGCACGATGCGACAGAAGTAAAGTCCCGAAGGAAGTAGAGAGGCGTTGATTTCGACCGTCTTGCGGCCTGCGTCAACGGCGCCGTTGTGTATGGTCTGCACCAGCCGGCCCAGTACGTCAAAGACCTCGATGCGAACGGTGCTTGTGCCGGGAACGGCGACCGTAACCTCGGCGCGGTGCCTCGTTGGGTTTGGGTAGACTGTCCCGGCATCAAAGGATTGCGGCGCGTTGTTCGACTTCTCGACGACCAGCTGACGAACTCCGTTTGGTATCACGATCTCGTCGTCGTCAGCCACTTCAACGTTGACGAAGGAGCCATCGAAGGCATCTCGGATCCGAAGTTTTCCCTCACGCAAACCGCGAACGTGCAGCCGGAGGGGAAAGTTGAGG
>JBFHWK010000313.1:0-3868 GCA_041589075.1 Rhodothermales bacterium | reverse complement strand
TCCTGCTTGTTTTCTACCGATGGCACGTAGCCGCGGCCACGCGCCAAGCGGAGCTCCGCTGAGATCTTGGCCGACTTGTCCAACGTGGCGATATGGTGCTCCGGGTTCAGGATTTCCACTTCGCTCGTGGCCCCTGCGATGTCAGCGGCCGTCCAAGTGCCGGGACCGTTCAGTGTAAGGTGGACATGCCCTTCGCTGAGCTCGGCCGCCTTAAAGCGGACACCCTTGAGGTTGAGGATCACGTCTGCGACATCCTCTGAAACACCCTTTATGGTGGAGAACTCGTGCTGTACGCCGTCGATCTTGATCGCCGTTATGGCTATGCCGTCGAGAGACGACAGCAGTACGCGCCTCAGCGCGTTTCCGATCGTGACACCGTATCCGCGCTCTAGCGGCTGTATCACAAACCGGCCCGACTGTTCGTTAAGTTCTTCGACTTCGACGCCGTCCGGCATCTGTATTGCGTAGATACTCATGTCGTTCGTTCAGTACCGTTTAATGTGCGGGAATGAATCGTGCGGGCGTTGCACTGATTCATTGCGCTACTTGGAGTACAGCTCAACAATGAGCTGCTCACGGATATTCTCCGGGATATCCTCCCGGCCCGGATAGTCCAGAAACTTGCCCTGCATTTCCTTGCGGTCCATTTCGAGCCATGGAAACTGGCGCCGACTTCGGCGCAGGGCCTCTCGGATCGACACCTTACTCCGGCTCCGCGGACGCACGGACACCACGTCACCCGGGCGCAGCAGGAAGGACGGCACATTCACAACGTCGCCATTTACCATGATGTGACGATGCGTGACGAGTTGCCGCGCCTGGCGCCGCGTGCTTCCGAGACCGAGACGAAAGACGGTATTGTCCAGTCGTGCCTCCAGGAATTTCAGGAGGTTCTCACCGGTCACACCCTTCTTTCGCGCCGCCTTCTCAAAGAGGTTGCGGAATTGACGCTCCAAAAGGCCGTAGGTGTACTTGGCCTTCTGCTTCTCCTTCAGCTGGACGGCATACTCACTCTCTTTCGAGCGGCGTGTGCGACCATGCTGGCCGGGAGCGTAGGGTTTGCGTTCGAGCGATTTACTGGGGCCGAAAATAGGCTCCTTAAATCGCCGCGCGATTTTCTGTCTGGCGCCTCTGTATCGGGCCATGTATTCTTACCTCGTTTGCCGAAGCTTTGTGTGGACAAACGTATGGATGCGCCGGTCGCACCCATAGCCGGGCTTATTCCGAAGATTGACTCTCGTCAAGCGGCGGGCGCGTCAAACGCGCCGCCGTTTCGGTGGCCGGCAGCCATTATGTGGTATCGGGGTCACGTCCCGTATCGTCGCAATCTCCAATCCGTTTGACGAGAGCGCTCTGATCGCGGACTCGCGTGCCGAGCCCGGACCCTTCACGAAAACGTCGACTCGCCGCAGCCCCAAGTCATAGGCCTCTTTTGCCGCAGCCGACGCGGCGACCTGAGCGGCATACGGCGTATTCTTTCGACTTCCCTTAAAACCCATCTTTCCGGAGCTCGCCCAGGAAATCGTGTTACCGTACTGGTCCGTCAGCGTCACCATGACGTTGTTAAACGTCGCCTTGATGTGCGCCTGTCCATTGGACTCGACGATGACCTTCTTCTTGCGCGCTGTTCGGGCTGTTCGCTGCTTCTTCGCCATTTGCGGTCGACTACAAAACTGTTACTTGCGTGGAGCCTTCTTCTTACCCGCAACCGTTCGCTTACGGCCCTTGCGGGTTCTTGCGTTCGTTTGCGTTCGCTGACCACGCACTGGAAGTCCACGCCGATGCCTCATACCACGGTAGCAACCAATGTCCATCAACCGCTTGATGTTCATCTGCACTTCCGTGCGGAGCTGACCCTCGACCTGATATTCATCCTCCATGATGCGACGGACCTTCTTCGTTTGATCCTCCGTCCACGTTTCCGGATGTGCATTTACGTCGAGGCCGGCCCGTTCGAGCACCTCTCTCGCACGTGAGCGCCCGACGCCGTAGATCGCGGTCAGCGCGACTTCGCCGCGCTTGTTGATCGGTACGTCGACTCCAGAGATTCTTGGCATCTACTTGTTTCCTTGCTGACGGCCCAGCCCGAATCAGCCCTGACGCTGCTTGTGTTTCGGGTTCTTCTTGTTGATGACATACACGCGGCCCTTGCGACGAATGATCTTGTCGTCAGCACTGCGCTTCTTTACACTGGCTCGAACTTTCATCGTGGAATCCGCCTTGTATTTGCCGGGTCGAAACCGACCGACTTTCAGAATTTCGGGTAGCTTAAATATTACGCCGACCTAAAGTGCATGTTCTCACTAACGGCAGCGCCCTTTTTCATACGATCAGGCATCTTAGCGTCCATTCGTCTCTTTTGCCGCTCCGGAGTTGCGAATTTTGGTGAAATACGGGCATTGCTACGCCGCCCCCTCACGTACCTCGCCACCAAGCCGGTACGGAGGTGTGACGACCGCCTCGATGTGCTCGAACGTCGTCAAGACCTCCGGAGCACCCCCCCGAACGACCACCATATGTTCGTAATGTGCTGAGGGGCGGCCATCGGCAGCGCGAACCGTCCAACGATCATCGCCGGTCACAACGTTCGCCGTCCCCATGTTGATCATCGGTTCGATGCAGAGTGTCATGCCTTCCTTCAACTTTCGACCCGATCCCCGCCGGCCCACGTTGGGCACCTGTGGATCCTCGTGGAGCTTGCGCCCGATACCGTGCCCGACTAGATCACGCACGACGCCGTAACCCCGTTTCTCGCAGTACGACTGAACGGCGTGCGATACATCACCGATGCGGTTGCCGGCGACGCATTGCGCGACTCCCGCACCAAGCGCCTCATACGTGGCGGCGCATAGCTCGATAATTGATTCATCCACCTCGCCAACAACAAAAGTATAGGCGCTATCACCGTAGAAACCGTCCAGTTTCACCCCGCAATCGACAGACACGAGATCGCCTTCCTGCAGCCGGTACGCGTCGGGAATTCCGTGAACAACGGCATCGTTTACGGACACACACAGCGTACTCGGGAATACGTTTCCACCTACGCGATAGCCCTTGAACGCCGGTTCCGCGTTGTGAGCAACAATGTATCTTTCGGCGACCTGATCAAGCTCCGCCGTAGACACGCCAGGCAAGACCTTCTCTGCAACCTTGCCGAGCGCACGGCCCACCAGATCGGCAGCGCGCCGCAGGTGCTCGATTTCATTCTTGGTTTTTAGCTCAACCATTTGCCTCGACGAATCGGTTACATGCGCCGGCTGCGAACCCGGCCCGTCTTCATGAACCCATCGTAGTGCCGCATCAACAGATGGCTTTCCACTTGCTGCAGGGTGTCCAGTGCCACACCCACCAGGATCAGCAAGCTGGTTCCGCCAAAGAAGATCGCAAAGCTCGTGGTCACACCGGCCCGCATTGCGAACGCGGGCAGGATTGCCACCAGCCCTAGGAAGAGCGCTCCCGGCAATGTGATCCGCGTCAAAATGTTGTCGATGAACTCACTCGTCTGCTTGCCCGGGCGAATCCCCGGAATAAACCCTCCCTGCCGTTTCATCGTGTCCGCCATCTCCTTTGGATTGACTGCGATGGCGGTGTAGAAATAGGTGAAGAACACACAGATCACGAAGAATACCGACGAGTAACCCCAGCCGGAGATGTCGCTAAACCAGGCCCCGAACTGCTGCATGAAGGCGCTGTCCGGAAAGAAGGTGGCTATGGTTGCGGGTACGAACATGATGGACTGCGCGAAGATGATCGGCATCACACCCGCAGCGTTCACACGAAGCGGCAGATACTGCGTCGTGCCCCCGTAGACCTTTCTGCCGACAACGCGCTTCGCATACTGCACGGGGATACGGCGCATCCCCTGCGT
>JBFHWK010000312.1:0-3881 GCA_041589075.1 Rhodothermales bacterium | reverse complement strand
CGTATTAATCGCGATCTCTGGGACCACGTACTCGCCCGCGCAGTCAGTAACGCTGCAGTCTTCTAATCTTCCCATCATGCGTATAGACACGCGTGGACTGGAAATCCCGGACGAGCCAAAAATCACTGCCGATATGCGCGCGATCGACAACGGTGCCGGCGCTCGCAACCATGTGTTCGATCCGCCAAACGCGTACTCGGGAGAAATCGGCATCGAAATTCGCGGCTCGTCGTCACGTGATCTATTCGACAAGAAGTCCTTTGCCGTTGAAACCCGAAATGCCGATGGCTCGAACCGCAACGTGGCACTTCTAGGGCTGCCGGTGGAAAACGACTGGGTCTTGCACGGGCCTTACAGCGACAAGACACTGCTAAGGAACGTGCTGGCGATGTACATCGGCCGGTCCATGGGACGCTACGCCAGCCGATGGCGTTTGGTCGAGCTGATCCTCAACGACAATTATCACGGCGTCTACGTATTGATGGAAAAGGTGAAGCGCGACAACGATCGCATCGATATTTCGCGACTAGAGCCCTCGGACACTTCCGGCGATGCGGTCACCGGCGGTTACATCATCAAGATCGACAAGATGGACGGCTCGGAGGTCGGAGGTTGGTTTTCCGAGTACGAGACCATGACTGATGCAAGTCGCACCACGTTCTATCAATACCACTATCCAAGGCCATCGGAGATCACGCCGGAGCAGCGAGCATATATCCAGGAGTTCTTTCGAAACTTCGAGTCGGTGATGTGGAGCGACGACTTCGCTAACCCGGCGTCCGGCTATCCGTCACTCATGGACGTTGACTCGGCCGTCGACTACGTGCTCCATTCGGAGGTCACGAACAACGTGGATGCCTATCGTCTGAGCACATTTATGTACAAGGACCGCGACAGTGTCGATGGCCGGCTGGTACTGGGGCCGCCGTGGGATTACAACATTGCGTTCGGCAATGCCAACTATTATGACGGTGCGTCAACATCCGACTTTCGCGTCAACGAGCCACTTCCATCCGACGATGCCTTTCACGGTCCGTTCTGGTGGCGAAAACTCACCGCGGACACCTCCTTCGCGGGCGCGCTCGTCGAGCGGTGGAACGAACTGCGTGCGTCAACGCTGTCGGCAGAAAGACTCGCACTGTTTGTAGATCAATACGCAGACACACTGGAAGAAGCGCAGCAGCGAAACTTTGAGCGTTGGCCCGTTCTCAACCAGTGGATCTGGCCGAACGTCGTCGTTACGGGGTCGTATGCGGCCGAGGTTGCGTACCTCAAGTCCTGGCTGTCGGACCGCCTCGACTGGCTGGACGAGTCGCTGCCGGAAATCGGAGAATCGACCACAGTCAAGCCTGGTCCGCGAGACGACTCGCATTTCAGGCTGTCCGTGTATCCGAATCCAGCGCACGATGCAACCACCATTCAAGTGCAATTGCCTGTTCGAGCAGGACGCGTGCACGTGGCCGTCTACGATCTGCTCGGTCGGGAGGTCGCCGTGTTGAAGGACGGATTTGTAGGCACGTCGGAGTCTCTGACGCTTCACCTCACCACGGCGGAGCTCGACTCGGGCTTATACATCGTGCGCGTGATCGGAAGTCGCACGGCCACGGCGAAGAAATTCGCGGTGGTCAGTGAGTAAGCATGGTTTGTTCTAAGATCGGTCAATGTCTTGAGGGGCGCCTCGGCGGTGCGCCGCTGACCTTGTTGTTCCTCTCGTTGACGTTGGGCACGGGCTGTTCGAGGTCCGTCGCTCCAGCCGTAACCGTCACCGACCTCAACTCGGGTATCGATGAGCGGCTGATTGGTGTCTCCGTAGTCGATTCAAGCGTCATCTGGGTAAGTGGAACCGGGGGAATGGTCGGGTTAACGACGGATGGCGGTAATTCCTGGAATTTCGCGGCGGTACCGTCGGCGGACTCGCTGCAGTTTCGCGATATCGAGGCGTGGGACGAACGACGGGCCCGTGTGCTAAGCATTGGCCCGGGAAGCCAGTCACGAATCTACCGAACGGAGGATGGCGGAGGTTCGTGGACGCTCGAGTGGACGAACGCGGACCCCAAGGGCTTCTTCGATTGCTTTGACTTTTGGTCGTGGGAAAGCGGTCTGGCCGTTGGCGATGCTACGGATGGTCGGATTGACGTTGTTCGAAGCGATGGGATCGTGTGGACTGCCGTCCCGGACACCGGCCTTCCCGAGGCGCACGAAGGCGAAGGTGCGTTTGCAGCAAGTGGCACGTGCTTGTTCACAGCCCGTGACAGCCTTGCCTGGATCGTGACGGGCTCTGCCGCCGGCTCGCGAATCTATCGGACGGTGGACCGTGGATCGTCGTGGTCTTACACCGACACCGATTTCTTCCGGGGTCTCGAAGCTGCCGGACTCATGACGTTGGGCTTCCGAGGCAGCAGCACGGGTTTTGCGGCCGGCGGGGCACTAAGACGCCCGGACGACAATCATTCGAACTTCGCCTTCACGGCGGATGGCGGGGTGACCTGGATCCCGCGCACACCTACGCAACTGCCGAATGTGTATGGCATTGCCGTCAGTCCGTCCGTCAACTCGTCGGTTATCCTGGCAGTTGGACCGAAGGGGATGGACGTGTCTCACGACGACGGCAGAGAATGGACCTCCGTTGACAAGCGTAACTACTGGAGTGTTCGTTTCGTTAATGACGAAACAGCCATTGCAGTTGGCCCGAGCGGACGCATCTCGCGAGTGGTGATCGGGATGACGTCGGGATCCTGATTCGTATGGAGACGCACGCCCTGCTGATCGTAACGAATGGAGACGCAGCCGTTGATCGCATCGGAGACTCGGGTGTTGGGAGCACACGGATCCTGGCATGGAAGGATGTGCTTCATGAGGGGCCTGTCCCGAATCAGCCGGAGGCCGAACTGCGCGTTACGCGTGCCACATTTCTGGCGACTTCCGGTTACGGAGATCGACGGCAAATCGAGGCTGACCTGACCCGTCGCGACGAGCTTCTGGCCGAGACTGACGCGTACGACGAGGTGCTGCTGTGGTTCGAACATGATCTATACGATCAACTGCAGCTTATCCAGGTGTTGGATCGATTGGGCGCGCAGATCCGGGAAGTTTCACGAGTGACCTTGATCGTTATGCCCGGCTACATTGGACATGCGTCGCCGGACCAGTTGGTCGCCGCTTACCGCTCACGAGTACCGGTGATGACTGATCTCTTGAGGCAGGGACAGCGGGCCTGGTCGGCATTTACCGCGAGCAGCCCAGGGGCACTGGCCGACATCTCCCGAATGGAAAGACACCCACTCTACGCCTTGCCGGCCGCGATTGCACGGCTCATGCAAGAGTTCCCTGATCCCGTTGATGGGCTCACCCGGACCGAACGGTTCATTCTTTCGGCAGCCTCGCGCGCTTCACCCATAACGCCGCGCGACCTGTTTTCAGCGTATTGCCACGCAGAGACGTCTGTGTTCATGGGTGACTGGTCGTTCTGGAACATGATTCGTCATCTCAGTTCCGGCGACGTACCGCTGATATCGATTGATGGCTGGACGTTCCCGAAAGGGGATGGGTGGACGTACCCCCAAGTGATCGGCGGCGCCGATGAGGGTCGCTTCTTGTCTTCGGCGGTGAACGCCACCGCCGCAGGACGTGAGGTGCTCAGTGGCAGCGCGAACGCAATTACACTGCGCGGTCTTGACCGCTGGATTGGCGGCACGCATCTCAGATCAGAGCAACACTGGTGCTGGGACTCTAAGACCAATTCACTCAGCGGTCCGCACAACTCTGTCCGGTCCCGAAGCCCTCACGACTAAACGAACTCACAATATCAACTTCATGTTGGGCCGGAACAAAAATCTGCGTCACGCAAATTAGTCACCGGTTTATCCAGATCGCACCATCGT
>JBFHWK010000311.1:0-3888 GCA_041589075.1 Rhodothermales bacterium | reverse complement strand
TTGGCAAGGTTGCGCTCTACCAACTGAGCTAATTCCGCGTTCAAATCAATGATACGACGCCGTCGAAGCCGGTGTCAAATCTGGGCCGCGATAGCCCGAATCTACTACCGGACGTGGTTTTAGGAGTTCCCAACGAACCCGAGTGGCGTCTTCTGTGGCTGTGCCCCTGCGCCGGGAATCTCGACAACGACTTCGGTGATGAAACCCGTAGCGCCGGACGCATTCCAAAAATCGATCGCCTCCTTATTCGCGCTTAAGACGCCGGCGCGCAGGCGACGCGCGTGGTGCTTTTGCCCCCAGGTACGCGCATGGTCGACAAGTGCCCGCCCGATTCCCTGCCGGCGCCGCGCGCGGTCTACGAACAGATACTCGACGAAGACTTCGGGTACCTCCTCGAACACGGGCGGCATACTCCAGAGGTAACCGGTGATGAATCCGACCAGCTCACCTTGCACCTCGGCGAGTGCAACAAGGTAGGCCGAGTCGGCAAGCCAGATGGGAAGGTCAGCCTCCAGTCGCTGCACGGCATCGGCGGAAGGCGAGAGTCTGGAGTCTATCTCAGCCTGCTCCTCGATGAAGCGGGTCCACAGTTCTGCCAGCTCCTTGCTGTCTCCCAGTGTAGCTCTGCGTATCACGACTCTTTAGCTCTGTCGCACCATGCGCGGCTGCAGATAGCCTTGCTCGACCAGCAGCTCGGCGTTCAGGATCGCGCCACCGGCTGCACCGCGCACGGTGTTGTGTACGAGTACGACGAACTTCCAGTCCAGAACTTCACAGGGCCGAAGCCGGCCTATCCAGATGGCCATCCCGCCCTCGCGCTCGACGTGTCGACGTGGCTGTGGGGCATTCGGATCGTCCAACATCCGTATGAACGGCCTCGGTGCCGACGGCAGCTCAAGAGTATCGAGTGCACTCGCATAATCCGTCAGAGCCGCCGCCACTTCATCGTGAGTCGGGCTGTCTACGAGCTGCACGCTCACGCACTCTGTGTGACCGTCGCGCACGGGTACCCGGTTGCAGTGCGCACTGATGGCAAGTCCAGCCATCTTGACGCTGCCTTCCTCGAGTGTACCCAGAAGTTTGTTCGGTTCCGTTACGAGCTTGTCCTCTTCGCCCGCGATGTATGGAAGCACGTTGGCCACGATGTCGAGCGATGCGACGCCCGGATACCCGGCCCCGGATAGCGCCTGCATTGTCGTCACGATCACCTTGTCAACGCCGAATGCGTCGTGCAGGGGCTTGAGGGCGCTCGTCAAACCCACGGTCGAGCAGTTCGGGTTGGTCACGATGTAGCCTGACCCCTTCTCCAGCTGCCGCTCGACAAGCGCCGTGTGGTCGGGATTGACCTCAGGAATGAGTAGCGGCACGTCGTCGTTCATGCGGTGGTTTCGGGCATTCGAAATGACCGGGTATCCGGCTGCCGCGAAGCTAGACTCGATCTCACCTGCGACGGACGAGTCGAGGCCGGAAAACACGAAATCACAGTCAAGGTCGGGGACGCACTCGGACACGCGCAGCCCGGCGACGGCCTCAGGAATCGGGTCGTTGCCGATCCAATTCACAGCATCCACGTAGCGCCTACCGGCGGAGCGTTCGGACGCTGCAACCGCCGATACGTCGAACCACGGGTGCTGCGCGAGCAGCTCAACAAACTTCTGCCCTACGGCGCCCGTGGCGCCGAGTATGCCTGCGGTCAGGCGGTGCTGTCTTCCCATACGATTCCTTTCCGGAGTGCGGGTGATCTAATTCGTAAGATACCCTCCCTTCCCGAAGCCGCTTCGTTAATCAACCGTAAATTGTGCCGCGAACGCCTCACGCAAGGCCCTCGAGTACGCTCCGGCAGTACGCTTGTCCGTATTATCATGTTCTGAATCCCAACCAGACTCCACTTGCCCGTGGCCACACTCATAGACGGAAAAGCAACGGCGGCGGCCGTTCGGCAAGAAGTCGCTGCCGATGTTTCAGACTGGGTCGCGGCCGGCAACCGGCCTCCTTACCTCGCGGTCGTACTCGTCGGTGACAACCCTGCGTCCGCATCGTACGTCCGAGGTAAGACAAAAGCCTGCCGCGAGGCCGGCATCGAGAGCGACACGCTGACGTTCGATCCCGACATGCCGGAACAAGAGCTTCTGGCACTGATCCGCAGGCTCAATGAGGACGACGACGTGGACGGGATCCTCGTGCAACTGCCGCTCCCCGACCAAATCAATGACCGTAAGGTGATCTATGCCCTCGATCCATCGAAAGATGTCGACGGTTTTCACCCGGCGAACGTCGGCAGTGTAGTGATCGGTGAGCCCGGATTTCCGCCCGCCACACCGTCCGGCATCATGGAGCTCCTTAAGAGATACGAAATCAAGACGTCGGGGCAGCGGGCAGTCATAATAGGCAGAAGCAACATCGTCGGGAAACCGATGGCGAACATGTTGATGCAAAAAGGGGTTGACGCCACGGTCACGGTATGTCACAGCCGTACGCGCGAGATAGAGGCGGTTGCACGTAGTGGAGACATTCTCATTGCCGCCATCGGCAGGGCTGAGTTTGTCACGGCGGACATGGTTCGCGAAGGTGCTGTCGTTGTGGATGTGGGCATCAATCGTGTTGAAGATGCGAGTCGGCCGAGGGGATATCGACTGGTTGGTGACGTTGCGTTTGAGGAAGTCCGCGAGAAAGCGTCTCACATCACGCCCGTACCCGGCGGAGTCGGGCCCATGACCATCGCCATGCTGCTCAAGAACACGGTGCGTGCGGCCAGGGCTCGACATATCAGCTTAGTCTAGACCTTTGACAGGGGGTCTTTCCATGCCAATCCACCAGGTGATACCTCAAGAGGTGCCGCAGGACACCACGATCGTCGATACCCTTGAGGCCACGACCGATTCCCTCGACGTAATCGGCTCCGTTTCGCGCGAGCTAACGCAAGCCGGCGAGCTTCTGGCAACCGGCAAGTTCGGCGAGTTCTGGAACAATGCACTAAACAGCGTCTCGGCGTCGATTGTCGAGTTTACTCCGAGCCTCATCGGGGCGCTGTTCGTCTTCATCCTGTTCTACGTTGTCTATCGCGTGATAGGATCGTTGCTGCGACAGTTCTTGCGGCGGAGCAAGCGCGTCGACATCGGTCTCGAGCAGCTCCTGATGAAGACCTACCGTATCCTGGGAACGATTCTGATCGCGATCATGGTGTTGGCACAATTCGGCGTGAATGTGACGGCCCTTCTCGCGGGCCTCAGCATCGCCGGCATCGCTGTCGGCTTCGCCGCGAAGGATACACTCGAGAACTTCATATCGGGAGTTACCATCTTACTCGATAAACCCTTCGCAATCGGCGACGTCATCGAGGTTGAGGGCACTTACGGTGTCGTCGAGGACCTGACGTTGCGCTCAACGCGTGTCAAGACGGTTAACAATCAGATCATGGTTCTGCCGAACGTTCATATGGTGAACCAAAAAGTGATCAACTATGCGATGCTCGGCGCCGTACGGGTCGATATAAATTTTGGCATCGCGTACAAGGAGTATCCCCAGCAGGCGCGCGAGGTGGTGCTCGGCTTGACCGAAGGTGACAAAGATCTGCATCCGGATTTTCCGCCGGTAGTTGTCGTTACGAAGCTGAACGACTCGAGCGTGGACATGCAGCTACGGGTCTTCCTGAAGGATCCGAAGCGTGAGACCAACGTCCGCTGGCATTACACGGAGAAGATTCGCGAGGCGCTTCGTGCCGCTGACATTGAGATACCCTTCCCGCACCTGCAGTTGTTCATCGACGAGGCGAAGGCGTTCGAGGACTCGCATCTTCTTGCACCACCGAACGATTCGTCCGGCCCTCGCGCCGACGCGTAACTGACGGGCTAGGGAAGAACGGCGACAATCCGGAGTGGGCCACCGCTG
>JBFHWK010000310.1:0-3902 GCA_041589075.1 Rhodothermales bacterium | reverse complement strand
GTTCGAGCTAACGGGTAAAGGCCACGCGACGAGGGAGATCGCGGAACGGCTGCACCTGTCGGTGAAAACCGTCGAGTCGTACCGGGCGCGCATCAAGAATAAGCTTAACTTGAATACGGCTTCAGAACTGATGCAGCACGCAGTGCAGTGGGTCGAGGGAGAGGGCGCCGATTGATGGGACGTCACGGGCTGCACCTAGAGGATTTCCATCAACCTCTGGTAATTTCTGTTGTCCGGATCCATCTCGATTAGCCGCTCTAGATAGAGGCGGGCGTCATCGTTTCTTTCGGTGTTGATGTAGAGTGAGGCGAGATTCGCGAGCGCCTGCTCAAGGTCGGGATTCATGGCGAGTGCGCGCTGGAAGTCCTTCTCGGCCTGTTCAAAGTCACCTTTCATGGCGTATGCAAAGCCGCGGTTGTTGAGCGCGTCCGCATGGAACGGATGATCATTGACAACCGCGTTGAAGATCTGCAAGGCCCGGTCCAGTTGTCGGTCCGCAGTGTAGGCGGTTGCGAGCTTGGTGCGAAACTGTAGATGTTCGGGCGCGGCCTGGACCGCCATCTCGTAGTACCGAATCGAGTTGCGAACATTGCCTTCCTTCGCGTACGACTCACCGATACGGTAAAGTGTCCACGCGTCCGGCATCGTATCGGCCTGTACTCGTTCCGCGAGGGCCGCAACCTGACCATAATCTCCTTCCAGGAAGCGCAGCCGTATAAGCGGTCGCATAAGACTATCCTCGGCTACGGTCTGCAAAGCACGACCCATGTGTGCGGCAGCCGAATCGAGAAACGCGGGATGGTGCTCAAACTGCTCGTAATGTGCGAGGTATCCTTCGGCCATCGTGCGGGCGCTCGGACGTGGGTCGGAGAGACTTGCGAGCTGAAAGAACTCCTTTTGCGCGTCGAACTCACGCGCACTCAGCTTGGGCGGAACGCGAATGAAGTGATCTGTGATGCGAACGTGCGGGATATCTTTGGAGCCTGAGACCGGCATGTGGCAGGTCGCACAGTTGTCACCAGCCGCGGCGCGATCTTCAAGGGATTCAGTGCACTGTGGCAGGGCTTCAGACTCGTGACACGACTGGCACGCGTCACGATAGACCATCGGCCCCGTGCTCTCGATGCTGACATGCGGATCGTGACACGTGATGCAGGTCATCTGGTCGACATTGTCGATGGTCCCCCTTGAACGGATGTAGCACCGGCTCATCCGCAGACGGTCCGGATGCGAAGCCATGATAAACTGGGACAGTGAGTCCGCATATCTCGGCTGGAATACCTTGAGAACGTCTCCGAGCTCAAGTCCGGGACGGAAATCGAGAAAGGACTTGCCCTCGACGGGCACGACTGTACCCTGTAGATGACAGCGCTGGCAAACATCGAACTGTAAGTCGGCGTTGAGCTTGGCGGGGTTCACGATCGTTCGGTCGATTTCCGTTTTGACGTCCACTACCCGGCCCGACCTCATTGCGTCGACATGTATTTCGCCGGGACCGTGACACTGCTCGCAGTCGATACCTTCAGGTACGCTCCGGTAACGGTTCCCCGAACCTTCGACGAAGTCCGGCCGAGCGTTGTGACAGCTCATGCATTCGACTTCGATGGGCCGGTCGAATCGCTTGTTGACGCCGTCGGCGAAACCCGGCGGAAGGTCCCAGCGGCCTTCCTGCACATACCACGTCAGCGGCATCTGAAACAGGTAACCGTTCACATCCATGATGTGAGAATTGGTGTGCTGTCCCGACCCGACGATGTAGTCGATCTTCTCGACTCGCTTGTAAACGGTGTCTCGGCCGGACAGCCGGTACTCCATAATGAAGAGGTCTTCTCCGCGGTGGAAGGGGAGATAGTAGAAGTCGCGATGCGGATCGTAGACGGGCGTTGTGACCGTGAAGTCGGCCGCGCTCATGGACAACGTCGCCTTCTTGAAGGAGCGACCCATTTCGGAGTGACGGAACGTCTCGTGGTTGTCCGTGTGACACGAGCGGCAAGCGTCAGGGCCCACGTACTGGACAGCGGGATCGAGATTCCAGAACGGCAGCGACGCATCGTAGGTGGTGCGCGAGGGCGTGACACCGCATCCGATCAGGACGGCTGTGAGTGCGAGTCCACAGAATACTCTCATGCAATCGGCGTAGATGCGAATCGCCCGGTGTGACGTCGGCGCCCGTACGCGGGCAGGCGAGGCGCCCGAAGCGCATCAGTCAACGGGCGAGCGGGACACTCGTTTCAATACGGATGCATATTATCTTCCACGCGGGAGGTTGGAGTTGTGATTTTAAGTAAGGCTTGTTCATATGGGTTGAGGGCGGTGATCTACCTTGCCAGGAACGAGCGACCCGGTTACGTGCCGATTCGAGAGCTGGCGCATGAGGTCGGGCTCTCGTTCCACTTCCTGACGAAGATATTGCAGTCGATGACGGCGGCCGGGCTCCTTGAATCCCATAAGGGGCCGCGGGGCGGGGTGGCGCTGGCCCGGGAGGCGGACGCAGTCACCGTCTACGACGTCATAGCGGCAGTCGATGGCGTCAGTGTGTTTTCGGAGTGCATCCTGGGGCTGCCGGACTGTGGTTCGGACCATCCATGTCCGTTGCACGATCGGTGGGCTCAGCACCGGTCGAAGATAGAGGAGATGGTACGCAGGGAAACAATCGCCGCGCTCGCGCGCGATGCCGGCCGCCTGGGTCCGAGCTTTCGCGCCGGCTAGAGGTGTCGTAAGCGACCCGCGATTAGTCGCACATTCTCAACAGGGTCTTGACGACGCTTTAACACGATGGTGTTTAATTACAGACAAAAGAGTCCGAAATATGATGTGTATCGTCTCGATTCGGCGCCGGGGGCCCCACAGTCGTAATGAAAATCCCTACAGCTCTGTGGGGATTGCACGACCGGGAGCCGAGGAACGACCCTGCCAGTCGGACCGCAATCCTGCCAATAGTTTCTTCCCGAAGAGTCCGGCACCGTCGAGGCGGCGCCCCGAACCCCGACCATCAAACCGATCAGCCATCATGAGACGATTCGTGCACGCCGCCACGCTCATCGCCGTTGTTTTTAGCATCGCGCTCACCGGCTGCGGCAAGAACGATTCGGCAACCTCGCAACGAACAACCCCGGAGAGCCAGCTGACCCCCGAGCAGCTTAAGAACGGCATCGGCCCGATAAGCTCGGTGACACTGGACGAATACGATGAGGAACTCGCTGATAAGGGTGAGTCGATTTTCACCAGCAAGTGCAGTGCATGCCACAAGTTCGGCGAGCGCTACGTGGGTCCCGACCTCGCCGGTGTCCTCAGCCGCCGCTCACCCGAGTTCGTGATGAACATGATGCTCAATCCGGCCGAGATGGTCGAGAAGCATCCGGAAGTGAAGGCGCTGCTGGCCACGTACCTCACCCCGATGCCCAGTCAGAATCTAACCGAAACAGACGCGCGCGCCATCCTGGAGTACTTCCGGGAGAAATCGTAAGGCGTGTCCGAGATCCCGATAACAACCTGAAGCCATTTCCGTCTTCCCATGGAGGTAAAGAACGATGTCGAACAGGAATAGCATTCTTCACATAGGCGTCGCTGCCGCGCTGCTTGTGGCTGTCGCAAGTTGGACAGGATGCACGGGCGCTGACGTAAGCACGTCCGGCGATGCGGCCTCGAGGGTCTACGTCGCGCCGGGCGACTACGATGAATTCTACGCCTTCATGTCGGGCGGCTTCAGCGGACAGGTGACCGTGTACGGCCTTCCATCCGGACGCCTGTTCAAGACCATACCCGTGTTCTCTCAATTCCCCGAGAACGGGTACGGCTACTCCGAAGAGACCCGCGCCATGCTGACCACCTCGTACGGATTCGCTCCCTGGGACGACGCACACCATCCAGAGCTCTCGCAGACGAACGGTGTGCCGGACGGG
>JBFHWK010000309.1:0-3919 GCA_041589075.1 Rhodothermales bacterium | reverse complement strand
TCAAATACATCGACGAACGTGTTGCCGATAATCACGCGTTTCTGCTCTGGATCCTCGACGCCGGCCAGGTTACTCAGGAACCGCTCTTCCGCATCTATCGCCTCGAGACGGATATGGAAGTTGTCGCGGAACGTGCTCTGAACCTCCTCCCACTCTCCCTTTCTAAGAAGACCGTTGTTCACGAAGATGCACGTCAACTTATCGCCCAGAGCGCGATGCAAGAGAACCGCTGCCACGGAGGAGTCGACGCCACCGGACAGTCCCAGAATGACATGATCCGAACCCACGGTGCGTCGGATCTCTTCCGTCTTTTCTTCAATAAACGACGATGGAGTCCAGTCACCGCGGCACCCGCAGATGCGACGCACGAAGTTGCGGATGATCGTTACGCCTTCCTCGGTGTGCACAACCTCCGGGTGAAACTGAACGCCATAGAGTCGGCGCTCCGCATTGCGCACGGCTGCGATCGGCGCGTTGGCGGTATGGCCTATCACGGTAAAGCCGTCCGGCAGCGAGGTGAGGTGATCACCGTGGCTCATCCATACAGGACTCTGGCGTGAGACTCCCGAGAGAAGGTCCTCGTCGCTGTCCACTTCCAGCAGTGCTCGCCCGAACTCGCGACGGTCGGCGCGCTGCACACCGCCACCTTGCGTGTACGCAATGGCCTGCAAGCCGTAGCAAATGCCGAGCACAGGAATAGGCGTGCCGCCGTTGCGCCGCAGTGCCAGAAACGACGGATTGAGCTGCGGCGCATCGTCGTCGTAGACCGACGACGGACCGCCCGAAAGGATAATGCCTCTGGGCTTCATGCGCGCGATCTCTGCAACGTCTACCGTGCAGGGGTAGATCTCGGAGAAAACTCCGCTCTCCCGGACTCGGCGGGCAATCAGCTGCGTGTACTGCGAGCCGAAGTCGAGGATTACGATTCTTTCGTGCATTGCCCGGAGCCGTGTTTCAAACGGCGACCATTGCTTGATACTGCTCCGCGCTCATCAACGCTTCAACCTCGGCGGGATCACTCATCTCGATCTTTACCATCCATCCCCCGTCATACGGATCGGAATTAACCAGCTCGGGTTTCGATTCGAGGTCCCCATTGATCTCGGCCAGCGTACCGGACACCGGTGCGTAAAGCTCGGACACAGTTTTCACCGCCTCCACCGTGCCGAAGACGGAGTCCGCCGCCAGCGAACTCCCTACCGGTTCCAGTTCCACAAACACCACGTCTCCCAGTTCGGACTGAGCGAAATCCGTGATGCCGATTGTCGCGACTCCACCGTCGTCGCCGACGCGAAGCCACTCATGGTTCTTAGTATATCGGAGGTCTTCGGGAAAAGTCATTTCTCGGTCTTGAAGGGATATTGGGTGCTTTACGCACACCCGAGGGTGCTGTGGGAAAATCGATGATAGTGAGCGGACTCGTCATTAGAAAGCTAGCCGGAAGGCTCCAGCTTGAACGTCTCGAGAAACTTGGTGTCGAATTTCCCGGCCCTGAAGTCGGCGTTGTTCATGAGCTGGCGATGGAAAGGTATGGTCGTATGGACACCTTCGATTACAAACTCGTCGAGTGCTCGCACCATTTTCTTGATCGCTAGCTCGCGGTTCTTGGCACGAACAATGAGTTTGGCAACCATCGAGTCGTAGTGCGGCGGAATCATGTAGCCGGAGTACACGTGCGTGTCCACACGAACACCGTGGCCTCCGGGGGGGTGAAACGTTCGAACCACGCCTGGCGAGGGCGCAAATCCCTTGAATGGGTTCTCCGCGTTAATGCGACACTCGATGGCGTGACCGTCCATCACGGCCGGTCGATCTGACAACGTCTCTCCCATGGCGACCAGAATCTGGAACTGCACGAGATCGCAGTCGGCCACCTCCTCCGTCACAGGATGCTCCACCTGAATACGGGTGTTCATCTCCATGAAGTAGTAATTCAGATCGGCATCGACCAGAAACTCGATCGTTCCGGCCCCCTCGTAGTTAACCGCTTGCGCACCGCGGACTGCCGCCGCGCCCATTTCGGCGCGTAGTGCGTCGGTGATTATGGGGGAAGGCGATTCCTCGAGCAACTTCTGATGTCGCCGCTGTATGGAGCATTCACGTTCGCCGTAGTGCTTCACGCCTCCCTTGCCGTCTCCCAGGATCTGGAACTCCACATGACGAGGAGACGAGACGAACTTCTCAATGTATACGCCGCCATCTCCGAACGCCGCTTCCGCTTCGTTTTTCGCAGTCGTGAACTGCGACTGGAACTCTTTCTCCTCCCGCACGAGTCGCATTCCGCGGCCGCCACCGCCGGAACGTGCCTTGATGATTATCGGATAGCCTATTTCCGCAGCCAGCCTTTTGCCTTTCTTCACGTCCTCCACTATGCCCTCGGAGCCCGGCACCACGGCCACGCCTGCCTTGCGCATCGTATTCTTGGCGAGGCTCTTGTCCCCCATCATCTGAATGGTGCGCGGCGGCGGCCCGATAAACTTGATGCCGTGATCCTCACAGATCGCACTGAAGTCTGCGTTCTCGGCAAGAAAGCCGTAGCCGGGATGGATCGCGTCAGCGCCGGTAACCTCTGCGGCAGCGATTATCCGATCTATTCGCAGATAGGACTCGCGGGAGGGCGGCGGTCCGATGCACACCGCTTCGTCCGCAAAACGAACGTGCAACGAGTCGCGGTCTGCCGTCGAGTAGACGGCTACGGTCTTCAGGTCCATCTCGTGACAGGTCCTGATAATCCGAAGCGCTATCTCACCCCGGTTTGCGATCAGGACTTTCTTCATCGGAGATCGAGCTGATTACGGAATTGGAAGAGAGGCACTGGTGGGCAGCCGGCGCTCAGGCCTCTTCAACGACAAAGAGCGGCTGATCGTATTCCACCGGCTGTGCATTCTCGGCAAGGACCTCGCGTACCACGCCGGCGACCTCCGACTCGATCTCGTTCATTAGCTTCATTGCCTCGATGATGCACAGTACATCGCCGACCGCGACGGTGTCACCCACGTTTATGAAGGCCTCCGCATCCGGTGCAGGAGACCGGTAGAACGTACCCACGATAGGCGCCTTCACTTCCACATTCTTTGACTTCGTCGACGTGTCGGCTTCTGCCGAGGCAGCCGCTGGCGTATTCGTCTCATTCGCCACCGGGACACCCGCACCCGCAGGTGCGGCCGGCGGCGCCAAGGCGGCACCATACGGCGGGAAATATGCCGGTGGTTGCAACGTCACCGTGGGCGCCGTCTTGCGGATGACGAGCTTGAAGTCATCCTCTTCGATCTCCACTTCCGCGACGCCACTCTCCTCGACGACACGAAGAAGAGCCCTGATCTTATCCAGATCCATATTCCGTTTTTACCTCACTATTGTTGGGCGCCGGCTGACCTAGGCAGTGACGCGAGTGATGTAACCGGCGGTATCGGTGTTGACGCGTATGACATCACCCTCGTTAATGAACAGCGGAACGTTGACCGTCGCACCGCTCTCGAGCACGGCAGGTTTGGTTGCGGACGTTGCCGTGTCGCCCTTCATGCCGGGCTCGGTTGAAACGACTTTGAGATCAACCGATTTTGGAATCTCCGTCGTCAACGATTGCTCCGTTTCCGCGTGGAAGAGGATGTCGATAATACCACCTTCCTTGATAAACTCTCGCCCAGCAACCGAATCTTTCGGCAATTGCACCTGCTCGTACGTGTCCACATTCATGAAGTGGAGGCCGAGGTCGTCCTCGTAGAGGAACTGATGCGGCCGACGCTCTATGCGTGCCGTCTCCACTTTCTCTCCCGCACGAAACGTGTTGTCGACTACGCGACCGGTCTTGACGTTCTTCAGCTTCGTGCGTACGAACGCACCGCCCTTTCCGGGCTTCACATGAAGAAATTCCGTAATGCTCCACAGATCGTCATTCCAGATGATCGTCAGTCCGTTT
>JBFHWK010000308.1:0-3927 GCA_041589075.1 Rhodothermales bacterium | reverse complement strand
GATGCAGCGAAAGCTATAAGGGTCGACTACGAAGTCCTGCCGTTTGTGGCGGACTACGAACGCGCGCTCGACGAGGGTGCGGCGCAGGTTCGTGACGGAGGCAATAGGTCGGGCGAGCCGGGCGTGTACGAGCGTGGCAGTCTCGATGAAGGCTTTGCCGCCGCGGATGTCGTGCTCGAAGATGTTTATCGCACCGCGTGCGAGCTGCACACGGCGCTCGAGCCTCACGGCTGCGTCGCGAAGTGGGACGGCAACAAGCTGACCGTCTGGGAATCGAGTCAGGGTGTATATCGGGTTCAGCAGGTGGTGGCCGACGTGCTGAATCTCCCGCTGAGCAACGTGCGGGTCATCTGCCACTATGTGGGTGGCGGGTTCGGAGCCAAGCTGTGGCCGGGGCGCTACACCGTTATCGCCTCGCTGCTCGCGAAGAAGACAGCGCGTCCGGTGAAACTCTTCCTCTCCAGAGAGGAGACGCTTCTTTGCGTCGGCAACCGCCCCGCGAACTGGATGCGTATCAAGGCCGGCGTCAAGCGTGACGGCACGCTGACGGCGTTGGACTTCGAGGGGCTCGGTTCCGGTGGCGCGTATTCGGACAGCGGCACGGGCATTCTCGACTGGCAGATCCGCGACCTATACAAGTGCGACAACGTCCGCGCTACGGTGCACAACGTGTATATCAACGCGGGTGAGCAACGGCCGATGCGAGCCCCCGGGCATCCCCAGTGCTCGTGGGCACTCGAGCAGATGCTCGACCAGCTCGCATCGGAAATCGGCATGGACCCGGTCGAGCTGAGGCTCAAGAATCTGACCAACCTCAGTCAGGCCAGGGGCGGCATCCCGTACACGTCGACAGGCCTTCGGGAGTGTCTTGAGGAAGGTGCCGAGGCGTTCGGATGGGCGGAGGCGTCGTCAAAACCCAAGTCCGAGGGTCCGATTGTGCGCGGTGCAGGCATGGCCAGCTGCCTGTGGATCGCGGGCGCGGGCTCTCCACCCTCTACGGCGATCGTCAAATACTTCACCGACGGATCAGTGAACCTGAACATCGGCGCGTCCGATATCGGCACCGGCACCAAGACGGTGATGGCGATGATCGTGGCGGAGGAGCTCGGCGTCCCGCTCGAGCGCATCACCGTCGAACACGCGGACACCGCGACGACCCAGTTCGCCACGCCGTCGGGCGGAAGCAAGACGGTGCCCACCGAAGGTCCAGCCGTGAGAGCAGCCGCGATTGACTGCAAGGACCAGGTGATCGCTATGGCGGCCGAGGAAATGAAACTGGGCGTCGAAGACCTGCAGATGGTCGAAGGCAAGATCGTCTCGAAATCAGACCCCTCGCGAGCGCTTGCGATCGGAGAGATCCCCGGACTGCGGCGGCAGCAGGTTGTCGTTGGCGTCGGGTATCGTGGCCCGAACCCCGCGGGCAAGGCGGTGTGTCCGTTTGCCGCGCAGTTCTGTGAGGTCGAGGTCAACAGACTTACCGGCGAGGTGAAGGTCGTTCGGTTCCTGGCCGCACACGACAGCGGTCGCGTCATGAGCCGGCTCACGTACGACAGTCAGGTGTACGGCGGCGTCGTGATGGGTATCGGATTCGGGATGACCGAGCGGCGCGTGCTCGACGTCGACCAGACGGGCAAGATGTGCAACCTGTCGTGGCACGACTACAAAATACCAACGGCGCTCGACGTACCCGCCGACATGGTGTCGTTGCCGATCGAGATTGAAGACAACGAGTGCAACACGACAGGTGCGAAGGGACTCGGCGAGCCGGTCACGATCCCGACCGCTCCGGCGATCGCGAACGCCGTGTTCAATGCGGTCGGCGTCCGGATCAAGGAAACGCCGCTCAACCCGACGAGCCTTGCGCAGGTGCTCGACCGAAGCGGAGAGGGCAGAGTCTGATGTTACCCGAGTTCGCCTATATCAAAGCCCGGTCGATGAAGGAGGCTCTCGACAATCTCAAGGGCGAGGGCGCGCACGTGCACGCCGGTGGGACCGACCTGCTTGGCTGTCTGCACGACCACGTGTTCGGCGCCGACAAGGTCGTCAGCATCAGCGGGCTCAAGGAACTGAAGGGGATCCACGGGACCTCGGATGGCGGACTGTCGATCGGTGCGCTGACTACGATTACTGAGGTTGCAACGAATCCGGTTGTTCGCAAGCGCTTTCCGGGCCTTGCACAGGCCGCGGCCGACGTGGCGTCGCCGCAGCTTCGGAACCAGGGCACGCTGGGTGGCAATCTCTGCCAGCGTCCCCGGTGCTGGTACTTCCGCGGTGAATTCCACTGCTTGAAGAAGGGCGGCGACCTGTGTTACGCGGAGAGTGGCGAGAATCGCTACCACGCGATTTTCGGCGGTACGCCGTGCTACATCGTCCATCCGTCCGATACGGCGCCGATGCTGATGGCCATGGGTGCTTCGCTGCGAATCGCGGGCCCGCGGGGAAACCGCGTCGTCCGTCTAGACGACTTCTTCGTATTGCCGGAGGTGGACGTCACCCGCGAGAACACGCTCGCCGATGGGGAGCTGGTAACGGAGATCATGATCCCGGCATCCGCCTCCGGACTGAAGACGAGTTACCGGAAGGTCCGTGAGCGAGGCGCGTGGGACTTCGCACTGGCGAGCGCGGCGCTGGCTCTGCGTGTCGACGACGGCCGTGTTAGCGAGGCCAACATCGTGCTCGGAGGTGTGGCACCCATCCCGTGGCGATCCCGTCGCGCCGAAGAAGCCCTCAACGGTCGGAGCATCGACGACAGCGTTGCCAACGCCGTTGCCGAGGCGGCGGTCGAGAAGGCCGATCCACTCGAGCAGAACGCGTATAAGATCTCTCTGGTGCGCGGTATCGTGACGGAGAGCCTGCTGGCGATGGCCTAGGCTCGGCGCTGCCGTCTGGTCAGTCCTCCACCCACACCGTCAGGCCGTACATCCGGTCCCAGACCTTGATCGGCACACCCAGGTTCGGAATGATGTAGGTCGAGTCCTTTGCCTGGTCCAGATCCGAGAGGTTGTACACGGGAATCGTGCCGTCAGTGTCGACACCAAAGAGGTAGGGCAGATACGAGCCGGATCTACGTGACCATTCGACTTCCATCGCACGTACGACCTCTTCTCCTCGTCGAAGTGTGACGGTCGTCTCTCCAAATGCTCGACGCACGCGAATCTCACGCGGTGTCAGGCCACGGTATCGCGAGTCCACGTAGACAGCCGCCTGGTTATCTGCCAATTGGGAAACGTCCGGCGGCCTGGAGGCCGTACAGGATGCGCAGAGAAGCGCAGATACAATGATCGCGACAGGGAAGACGGACCGCATGGGAGTGTATTCCATCAACGAAAGGACCCGTACGGAACAGTACGTCTGAGCCAAAAGTGGTTCCGCCCGGACGCTGCGACGGCCCGCTTCGGGAGCATTCCGAGGTTCCCCGGCTTTCAACGCGACTCCGTTTTAGCGCGTGGGTGTGGTCCACGAGATCACCACCCTTGGTCCTGCAGGACGTGCAACATGTGCCGGAACGCCGCACAACTGATGCCGACCGGTCAGTCTAGCCTGCAAGATTGTGCCACGATCTGGGCGCTGCCCGTCGAGGAGGCATCGATATTGACCTCGTTGAACGAACACGTGAACCGGTCATTGGCGCAGGCGCCTCGGTACGTACCGTCCAGTGTAAGGCTGGTATTGCCGTTTGTCAGGTCGGACGAAACCGTCTCGCGGAACTGGTCGAATGATAGTGAGCACTGCTCGCCTGTGATCGACCCGTCAACCATGAGGTCAAGGTAGAAATTCGACGCGGTAAATAAGCCGCTCCCGTCGATCGACAACGCTCCGTTCAGCCCATTGCAGTCTTCAAAACCGACTGCCACGTCAAGACTGAAGCTATCCTGTGTGACTTCACTCGAGCCGTTGACGTCGAAGGTTCCACCCTTCGGACACGTG
>JBFHWK010000307.1:0-3954 GCA_041589075.1 Rhodothermales bacterium | reverse complement strand
GCCGGCTATTTTGGGAGCGATGAACACGTGGAGCCGGTCGATGAGGTCGGCCCGGAGGAGCGCGGTAGCGAGGCGCGGGCCGGGCTCGACGAGGACCGATTGCATGGGCGGCACCTCATCGTCCGCACCTTCGCCGAGCCGGGCAAAAAGGTCTCGGAGATTCAACTGTCTGCCGGTGGCGGTCGCCTCGATGATGCGGCCGCCTTTCTTGCGCACGAGGCCGGCGTAGGAAGGATCGGTGCCGGTGCCGATCACGGCGATGGTGCGATCGACGAACTCATCCTGCCAGAGCGTGAGGCCCTCCGGCAGTCGCCCGGCCGTGTCGATGACGACACGCCACGGCTGTCGCCCCTCCACCGCCCGCACGGTGAGGGCGGGGTCGTCGGCCGACGCCGTTCCGGTGCCGATGAGCACGGCATCGTACTGCGCGCGCCATGCGTGCACCCGCTTTCTTGACGCTTCGCCCGAGATCCAGCGCGAGTCGCCGGTACTGGTGGCCACACAGCCGTCGAGGGTCTGTGCGATCTTGGCGATGACCAGCGGACGCCCGGTTCGGACGTGATGTATGAACGCCTCGTTGAGCCGCAGACACGCCGCCTCGCGAATGCCGGCGGTTACCTCCACGCCGGCTTTGCGCAGGTACGCGATGCCCGCCCCTGCGACGCGCGGGTTTGGATCGATCGTCCCCACAACTACACGCGGTATGCCTCTCTCCGTGATCAGCTCCGAGCAGGGCGGCGTTTTCCCGTGATAGCTGCAGGGCTCGAGGTTGACCACCAGCGTAGCCAACCGCAGCGCCTGCGGGCCGTGTTTCTCCTCGACCCCGCGTATACCGTGAACCTCCGCGTGCGGTCCGCCGAACTTCTGGTGCCATCCCTCACCGAGGGCGTCGCCGTCCGGCCCCACGATGACGCACCCCACCATCGGGTTCGGGCTCACCGATCCCGCGCCGCGTTTCGCAAGCTCGAGACAGCGATCCATCCACTGATCGTAGGACACGGCCTTCATCGGAGTCACTGGGTATTCGATGCAAGATACGAGTCGGCACGTGCTCGGATCATACCCGCGAGTTGTGCCGTTTGGACCGGCGAAGGATGTACGATTCGGCGAGCCCTGCGTGAGTGTAATTCTCTCGGCATATACCTGGATCGCAATCTCGCTGCTGATACTTTTCTGGCTCCCGCTGCTTGCGATCATCCGCGTGTTCGACCGCGACCCGGCGTATTACCGGACCGGCCGATGGTTCCGGCGGCTGGGCGCTGTGATGACGCGGGTCAACCCGTTCTGGAACATCGAGGTCTCCGGCGCGATGCCGGCCGATCCGCGGCGGCCGTACATCGTCATCTGCAACCACCAGTCGCTCGCCGATATTCCTATCGTCAGCCTGCTGCCGTGGGAGATGAAGTGGATAGGGAAGGAAAGTCTATTCGGACTGCCGGTGGTCGGATGGATGATGCAGCTTGCAGGTGACATCCCGGTGGAACGGCAGAACAATCGCAGCCGTGCGATAGCGCTGGTGAAGGCGCGAGAGTATCTGCACAAGCGATGTTCGGTGATCTTCTTTGCCGAAGGGACGCGGTCGCCGGACGGGCGCGTCCACGGGTTTCAGGACGGTGCGGCGGGGCTTGCGATTCGCGAGGGGCTGCCGATGCTGGTTCTCGCGCTCGACGGGACGCGCGGGGCGCTGCCGAAGAATAGCTGGCGATTCAGCAAGAGCGCGCTGATGCGTGTGAAAGTGTTGGGCGAGGTTTCGACCGATGGGCTGCGCGTGAAGGACGCTGCAGAGTTGACGGAGCGCATCCGGCAGATGGTTATCGCGCAGGTTGCGGAGTGGCGCGGATGCGACCCGGCGGAGGTGGACGCGGTGAGGCGTGTCGATTCAAGCGTTGGCTGAGAGGGGAGTGCCTGGCGGTGGCCTGCGAAAGCGTCTAGAGTCTCAAGTGGCCGTCACGGCCGTGGCCGACTCAAGAAAGCCGCCGGATCCAGTCGCCTGTCCAGCGCGAATTGGCTGGTCCCGGTCGCGTCGTTTCGCATCCCCCGAGGCCGGCCGATGCGGGCATTGACATTCTCTTCGGAATTGACTAATCACGGTCAGAATCTGTACGTCAGCACCTGTGATTCGAAAGCTTCAGGTAGTACAGAGTTAATGATCTACGTGGCGCTGACGTAGTCATCTCAACAAGTATTCCTTGGAGGTGCAGTGATGCGCACTTTTCGTACGTTAACTCTGCTTGCCCTGATCGTTGGAGTGGTCGCCTGTGACTCGCACGAGTTCGCGAAGACCGACGCACTAACCGAACGGTCCGGTGCCAGCGACAATGAGACTGTCCTCGGTAAGTTGCCACCGTTGCCGGGCGCGATTTTCACGACGCTCGCGGATGGGAGCGTCGTCAACGGCAACATATACGCGGCAAAATGTGATGTATATCTCGACGGAGGACCGGGCATAAATGCTCCACCGACTGCCGCGAGCCTTCCTGACGGCGACTATTACTTTCAGGTGACCGATCCGAGCGGGAAGACGCTGTTGAGCACGGATCCGGTAGAGAACCGTCAGTTTAACGTGACTGGTGGACTGATCACCGGAAACTCCGGATTGGGCAACCACGTGACCGGCGTCGACGCCGATCACGGAGCCGCCACGATTCAGCTATGCCCGTTCGACGATACACCCAACCCGGGTGGCGTCTACAAGGTGTGGGCGACACGAGTCTCGGACTTCGATGGCGATCCGACGATCGTAGACAACGGATACTCGCCGGGTTACTTCCACGGTTTCATTCCCGCCTTTTCCAAGACCGACAATTTCAAGGTTGGCGAGAATCGAAAGCCGTTCGCCAGCCTGACGATCATCAAGTTCTGGGACAGGAACGGGAACGGAGTCTTTGATGCAGACGAAGAGGAGCGTCCGTACCCGGTAGCAGTATTCGATCCGTTTGGTACCCAGATCAACGGCATACTGTTTACGCCAGTCACGCTGAGTAATCTCGTGTCCGGAGACTATACGGTAGAGATCCAGCCGGGGAGAGCGATTACGGCGACCATCCTCGATGGCGTACCGACGGCCACCCCGGAAAATCCCTTTGTGATCGAGTTGAAGAACAAGCACAGAGAGTTTGTCTTCGGCGCCCGTTAGATCCGTAGTCAGACGGTTGCTGTTGGCCCAGTGGAGTCTGGCGGGTCCTTCGGAAGCCTCGCGAAAGCGGGGCTTCCGTGTTTTTGAGCGTTGTGTCGGGGCCGCCGGTCGCGCACCACCGCTGCCGGTGACACGTTTTGTCGGGTCACGTCGGGGCACCCGGCGATTGACCAGCCTGCCTTTCAGGGTGGGGAACGCCTTTCCCGACGACGAGTCGAACTCGTCCGCGGGACGGACTTCCCCGCGCGTGTGTGGTTGGGGAAGCGATCGGGTTTGACTCGCCCCTTCGCGGGGCACACACTAAACAATACTGCCCTGTAGCTCAATTGGCAGAGCGCCTGACTCTGGATCAGGAGGTTTCAGGTTCGATTCCTGACAGGGCAGCAACCGAAAACGCTTCAGAAACAGTCATTAAGGTCGATTCTGGGGCGTTTTTTGTTTGTGCCCGTGTGAGCCGGAAATGCAGATCGGTGCAGCGAAGTGCAGGTGCTTCGGAAATATTTCGGAAATGAGATTGCCATTTCCGAACGCTAGAGTTCGGGCGCAAAGGCGGACTCCATCGCCCGCTTCATTACATCGGGTGCCAGATGGCTGTACATCATCGTGGTGCTAATGTCAGCGTGTCCGAGTACCTGTTGGATGATCGCGGGGCTAACGCCTTTCATCGTTAGCCACGACGCACATGTGTGACGGAGTGAATGGAACTTGATTCGTTCGGGCACCTTCGCCAGCCGTACGAATTTCTTGAACCGTTTCGAGGCGTATCCGGGCACGATCGGGCGTCCGTCGCCGTAGGTGAGAGCGGGACCGTCGAGATT
>JBFHWK010000306.1:0-3962 GCA_041589075.1 Rhodothermales bacterium | reverse complement strand
GTTCGTCGTCTATCAGCTCTGTTTCATCATAGGCGTAGACAACACCACGGCCGGCAGCGCGGCTCTGATCATGTCGAGCGCGCCTGTCTGGACCGCGGTGTCGGGCCGCGTTCTGGGTATCGAACGGCTGTCGGTCGCCGCGTGGATCGGCCTTCTCGTCACGCTCGTGGGGACTACTGTAATCGTCGTCGCCGGCACCAAGGACGTCTCGCTGGGCTCATCGGTGCTTCTGGGCAACCTGCTAATCCTGGCCGCCTCGATCTGCTGGGGCCTCTATACGGCGCTCAGCAAGCCGCTGCTGCGCGACGTCACACCGGCCGGCCTCTCCTTCCTCGGACTTATCCCCGCTCTCCCCATTCTCTACCTCATCAGCGTGCCGTATTTCGATGCGTTCAGCATCGCCGAGATATCGGTGTGGATATGGGTGGCGATCGTCTTTTCGGGGGCGCTCTCCTCGGGCCTGGCATTCGTTACCTGGAGCATCGCCGTCAAGAGCCTGGGCTCGTCACACACGGCCGCGTTCTCGAACCTCGTGCCCGTAGTCGCGCTCGCCGTTGGCTACTACCTGCTTGGTGAAACGATTACACTCGGGCAGATCGGTGGCGGGACCGTCGTTCTGGGAGGTCTCTACGTGATGCGTCAGGCGCGGCGCGCCGAGCTGGCCCGCGCGCTGGCCACCGGCGCAAGCTGAAAGGACACGCGCCCGCGCCCCTATTCCGATGTAGCCTGCTTCAGTCGATCGGCGGCGTTGCCCATCAACTGGTCCGCCGCGGTCTTGGCTTCCTTCTGCGACACGTCGTCCACCTGCTCCTCCACCTTCTTGACAAACTTCTCGGAGAGCTCCTCCACTTCGGGAAATACGGCGCGCACCACGTCCCACGTAACCGGCAACGCACCGGCAACCGGCTTGTACAGGACCGACTCGGACCGCGAAAGCCCGTCCGGCACACCGGCATAGGCCAATGCCATAAACAGAATACTGAGAATCAGGCCGGCCTTAAGGGCACCCGCAAACCCGCCCAGCACGCGGTTCGCCGTCGTCAGCTTGAGGATGTCCAGCACGGTCTCGAAGAACTTCACCAGCAGGATCACCGCCAGATGGAAAGCAACAAAAACGAAGATGAATCCGACCACCGGACCGAACTTGTCGGAGACTCCCATCAGTTCGGTCAGTGCCTCTCCCACAGGTCCCATCAACTGAAGGGCGACCAGAAAACCGAAGATCAGCCCTACAACGCTGCTAACCTGTCGAATGACGCCCGTCGTGAATCCGTGGAAAATGCCTGCGGCCAGGGATACGAGAATAAAAATGTCGAGTGCGCTCATCGGGTACGAGAATTAAGCGATGCTAGTCACCGGTCAGCAATTCCCGGACGATCTGGTTCACGATCCGCCCGTCTGCTTTGCCACGCAGTCGGGACATGGCCGGTCCCATGACCTTGCCCATATCTGAAATCGACTGTGCGCCGACTTCCTGAACTATTTCCTTCACCATATCGCGAATTTCATTCTCGGACAGGAGTGCGGGCAGGTAGCTTTCGATGATCTCGAGCTCTTCCTCCTCGTTTTTGACGAGATCGGGTCGGTTTGCGGTCCGAAACTGCTCGATGGAGTCTCGCCGCTGCTTGGCCTGCTTCTGCAAAACGGCGACGATATCGCCTTCATCCAGCTTTTTTTCGCCGCCGGAGCGGCCCTCGATCTCTTTCTGTTTGAGGGCGGCACGGATGGATCGCAGCGTCCTCAGGCGCGCGGGATCGCGGCTGCGCATCGCATCCTTGAAATCGGTGTCGAGTCGTTGCTGAAGCATCAGGAGTTTGCCGCCGTCCGAGGAGCGGGTGAGGCTCGTTAACGCGTCGGCCGCGGACTTGTTTTTTGCCGCGCGTCGGCTCCTACTTCAGCACAAGCCTTATTGCGAAAAGGCCGAGGCTCCCCTGCATAACCCCAAGGGCAACACCGGAATACACGTCATATCTTTTGATGTCGGGTCTGAGGGCCGGATCTCCGGTGTCCCGATAGACGTCGTATCTGCGGTCTGCCTTAAACTTGTAGTGCACAGCCAGCACACCGGCGACCGCGGCCGTACCCAGCGCCGCGTAATCGATCCACTTGCGACGCGAATCCGGTGGCTGCAGCGCTACCTCGCCATTGCGTCGTTCGCCCTCTTCGACGGGACGCAATTCGACGCTGTGGACGTTCCAGACATCGTTTCCCGGCGCTATCTCGCGCGGCTCATAGCCATCCAGGGCAAACACTATGCGTCGCGTGAGCGGGTCTGTAAAGGACCGCACGAGGGGTGTTTGGCCGAGCAGATCGTCGTTGACGCCGCCATCAAACACGGAGGCACCGAAGGGCGTGGACTCGAAGCGGTAGTAGTACGGAAAATCGAGGCGGAGCCCTACGGTATCCGTCCGACCGGTTTTGAGGTCATGAGTGAGCGGTGGAATCGACCAGTTGGCCTTTCCCCCAGCCACCAGGCGTATTGTTGCAGTTCCCACCGGCAACCGGAAGACGCGCTCTCCCGCCGTGCCGAGCAGGACGTCGTCAGCGTACACCGCGGCCTGGGGATAGTTTGTGTCGATTACGACAACCGACGGCGTCTGACCACGAACTGACGCAGGTCCCACGCTGAGGACAAGGGACGCGAGTACAACAGCAACCCGGACATCGTATCTACTCCGTCGTCGCATAATCCTCCTCCTCGGGCACAAAACGGTACAGATACCTGGGCTCGGAAAGAAAATAGACGGCGTTGTGGCCCACCGCGGGCGCCGACTTGATTCTGCCGCGCACCTCATGAGACCATAACAGCGCGCCGCTGCGCAGGTCAAGAGCATACGCCATTCTCGACATACTGCCGAAGAACACCTTGTCACCCGCTATCACGGCAGCACCCGCGATCACGCCGTCGCCGTGCCAGGTCCAGTTCGTCGTTCCGTCTTCACTGTTCAGCGAGCGGACCGTACCGTCCGACGCTCCGACGACGATCACATCGTCTGACACGGCTGCGGAGGTAAAGCGAACCCGCGAATCTGACGCATTCTCGATCCAGTGGATCGCGCCGTTTTTCGAATCAAGAGCGTACAGTCGCCCGCGCGTGGTTGACACAAAGACAGCGCCCGCGCCACTAGCCGGTGTTTCCACCACGGCACCACCGATGTTGGCGCGCCAGTGCTCGGTGCCGGTCGCGAGGTCCAGCCCGTATACGCGACCGCGATCGTCGGCGACAACTACTGTATGTCCATCGACCAGTACGGGACTCGATCGGACCCATGCGTCTCTGTCCAGCGTACGCGACCAGACGGGCTCGCCCCTGCGTACCGTCAAGGCGCGAACCGTCGATGACGCATCCACGAAGACCACGATGTCGGCCGCTAGTAGAAGCGATGCTTCGACCGGCATCTTGCCGTAGGTCCACTTGATGGCTCCGGTCGCGAGATCGTATGCGGCCACCGAGTGTTTTCGTCCCCACGCGCTAGGGACGTACATCACCGACCCTCGAATCTCCGGCGAACCATTCACTGCATCGCCGAAAGACCTCGATCCCACCTTCTTACCACGGTCGGACGAGACCACATGCACCTCCCCGGTTCGCGTCCCGACAATCACGTACTTACCGTACACGAGGGGGCCATAGGGACCGAAGCCGCCCCCTGCGTTGTAGGACCAATCCTCTCTCAGGGGCACGTCGATACTCCTCGCGACCGCATTGGTACGCGCCGCCGTAACTCCGGCCGTAAGGATGTCGAGCGGCCCCGTTCGTCCCGCATCCTGCAGGTGCAGCGAGCTGCAACCCGCCAGGACACAGCAGAGAGCCACCGCGGCGATTTGGCCACGTTCGAGGGGTCGCGGCATCAGAAGTCCCACCCGAAGAAGAACTGGCGGAAGAACTTGTCGTTGTTCCTAAAACCGTCGCGAAAGCGCCATCCGAGGTCATATCGAAGAACAAACCCACCGAAGATGTT
>JBFHWK010000305.1:0-3964 GCA_041589075.1 Rhodothermales bacterium | reverse complement strand
TGCGGCGGCCGACTTCTCTCTCGTTCCTTATCAGAAGCATGTCGGGGCGAGTCATGTCGTGGCTCGCAGTGCCGCGGCAGGTCGGCCGCTGATTGGGTCGGACTACGGCGTCGTCGGCGAGCACATCAGGCGTCACCGGCTGGGTGCAGCCGTCGACACAACCGCGCCGGCCGAGCTGGCCGCTGCGATCGAGCTGGCTGTCGACGACCCGATGTCGCTTGACTTTGACCCGACAACAGCGAAGGCATTCGCCGAAAGCAACACCGTGGAAAGATTTTGTGCGACCATCCATGGCCATCTCGGCTTCGATGCGGCCGGAGCCGATGCCCGGCTGCCTCGGCGCGCGAGCCACGGCCCTAAGCAGTAGGCGTCCGGTTCTGGGAAGCAGGACCTTAAGTGTACCGGCGAGGTCCTGGGCCTGCCAACAATTGGACCGCGAGTACGGCCAGAGCCGTAAGTAACAGCAGCGCCACACCGAGTTCGATCATCTCGACCGGCCTTCCGTGTCCTACGTGGTCGACGATCTGCACCAACAGCAACAAGCCCCATCCGCCGCCAAGGATGCCCCCTAGCCAACGTGCCCATCGTCTTCTCGCAAGCAGCCCGACGAACGCGGCGGCATGAACAACCGTGGCCAACGCAATGCCGGGCACATCGCTATCCGACAGACCGCCGCCGCCAAGAAACGGCCATGCCATGGCAAGCATTCCTACAAAAGAGGCAACGCCCGAACCGGCAACGCCGACGATAATACTCCACGGCCAGCGTTCCGGCCGTCGGCCGGCAGCGCTCCGCTCCGCGAGGATACGGGTCAGAAGCAACGTCAGGTGCCCGAGTCCCCAGACTACAACCACCACGGGGACAAAGATCAGCCCGGGCGGGTGTCCATCCGCCCCGGCAAGCAGCACGGCGATCACCAGGCAAGGCAGAGCCCACGCAAGATGCAGGATACGGATCACGCGCCTGAGCACGGGCCGCCGCTCGCGTTCAGCAACAGTGGTCAGTTCTCCGGCGTCGCTTCGATGCATGACGATGGGCACAGGCGCGCGACCCGGCGATCCTTATCAAGAGCGCGCCCGAGTCAAAGCCAGAACATACGGCACCGAACCTGGTCGTGCCCCGTCGCCCAAGTGCCTACCCCAACGGCAGGCCTCCACCCCCGAAGCGCCAATCTGTGAACACCACCACTGCCATTCGACGCATCGGGATTACGGCGTTCACCAGCCGGTAGATTCAGCTTCTCTGAAGCAGGATATCAGGAATCCTCCGATTGTGCCGCACCACCAGTTCTCGTAAAGATGACTGTTAAACAAGCAGTCAACACCATTTCTTCCCGGCCTATTGCAGCCGGGTCGGGTGTCCGCGTAATGCCGCGAGAGCATCGACACGCCATCACGAGCGGTCAGCTATTGCTACAAGCGGTGTATTTTCGTTTAATTGACGTGGCCGCCATTCTGCCGGCCATCGGGGGCGTCTCCTTAGACGCCGAGCCCCTAGGAGCGATGCGTGACAAATCGCCTCATCCGCCCGAATCCTGGGGACCGCATCATGCTCAATCCGCAGCGCAGGCGGCCCCAGTGCCTGATCTGAAAGCCGGTGGAGAAGCTGCCTCCGGCCTTCCCGATTGGGACTACAAGACAATCCTTGACGCCGCTCCAGGATTCGTCCTCATACTTGAGCCCGACGCGACCATCGCCTACATCAACCGGGTCCTGCCAGAACTAACATTCGAGTCCGTCGTCGGCTCGTCGGCATACGGGTACATGCCGCGCGAGTATGCAGGACAGCTCGAGGCCGGTGTCGCGCGTGTGCTGCAAACGGGAGAGAGTTGTCGGTTCCAGGCTAAGTCCGCCGGACCGAATGGATTGCTGGCATGGTACGAAATGCACCTGGGACCGCTTGTTCGAGAGGGTCGCATCACCAACGTCCTCGTCACGGCATCGGACATCACACAACGCAAACAGGCACAGCAGCAACTGGCGCACAACGAAGAAAAGTACCGTGCCCTGACAACTGCCATCCCGGACCTGCTTTTCAGGATCAGCCGGACCGGCGAGTATCTCGACTACTTCCCCGCCCGCGACCTCGATCCCCTCATGCCGTCGGATCGATTCCTTGGCAGAAGTGTCGCGGATGTTTTGCCCGAACCAGCCGCTACTTACTCGATGAACGCCATACGGCGCGCCTTGCGAAGTGGGGTCGTCGAGGAGTTCGAGTACGACCTGCTCACCGATTCGGGTCCGCGGCAGTTCGAGGCACGAATCGTTCCTGACGAAGCCGATTCGGTCCTCGCGATTGTCCGAGACGTGACGGCAAGAAAGACGGCTGAGACCGAACTCGAGACACATCGCGAACACCTCCAACGACTGCATGCACAGGTGATCCTTACCGAGGAACGCGAGCGCCGAAAACTCGCTCGCGGTCTACATGACCAGGTCGGCCAACTCCTCGCGCTCGCGCGCGGTCGACTGGCCTCGCTCCCGAAGAATGACGCGAACGCAAAGGTTATTCGCGAGGTACGACAATTGATCGTTGCCGCGATCAAGGAGACGCGCACACTTACCTTTGAGCTGAGCTCGCCCGTGCTGTACGAGTTGGGACTGGCGGCAGCGATCGAAAGTCTGAGCGAGCAGATGCCGGGGCTGAAGAAATTGTCGTTCGAGTTTTGCGGTGACGGACGGGCTGTCTCTGGAGCCGGAGATGTCGAGATCGTGCTGTTCCGGGTGACGCGAGAGCTGCTCATGAACGTCGTCAAGCACGCCAGGGCGCGACGTGTACAAGTGAGCGTGCGTTCGAACCACGATAGCTATGAGATCCTAATTCAGGACGACGGGGTTGGATTCAAGACCGAGTACGCCCACCAAGGTTTCACTAGAAAGGGCACATTCGGACTGTTCGCCGCGAAGGAGCAACTCGACCAGATCGGTGCGGAGCTGCGGATCGAGTCGTCGCCGGGCGGTGGCACGTGTGCGACCATCGTGGCCCCACGCAGAGATAAATTGCAGTCATCATGAGTATCCGCGTCATCATCGTCGATGATCATAAGATCTTTGTCGAGGGGCTGCGGGCCTCCCTGCGCGAACAATACGAGTTGGCTGTCGACGTGGTGGCGGAAGTGCGCGACGGACGTGAGGCCATCCGTGCCGTCGAGCAGCATTGTCCAGACATCGTCATCATGGACGTTTCGATGCCCGGCATGAACGGCATCGCGGCCACCCGGCGAATCTCGACATCGCACCCCAACGTCAAGGTGCTTTTTCTGTCGATGCATCAGGACCGGCGGTTTGTACTGGAAGCGCTGCGAGCCGGCGCTGCAGGGTACGTGCTAAAGGAGAGCGCACTCGAGGAGCTCATCACGGCGATTCGACGGATTGCTGCGGGCGACACCTACCTGAGTCCGGGTATAGCCGGAATGGTTGTCGAAGCTCTGCGGTTTCAACGCCGGGATGATCAGGACGCTATCCTTGAGGTCCTCACGAAGCGCGAGTGCGAGGTACTGCAGATGCTGGCGGAAGGTCACTCCACGCAGGAAGTTGCAGACCGGCTGGCCGTCAGCGCCAAGACCATCAGTACGCACCGCGAGCATATCATGAACAAGCTGGGGATCCACAGCATCGCAGGGCTGACAAAGTACGCGATCCGCCGTGGACTTACGTCGCTCGAACACTGAGGCGGTGTTCTTGTGAGACTTCTGTCCGCGTTCTCTGCTGGCGTCTCCCTAACGGTTGTCAAGCCGAGATTCTGTTCTCCAGCGAAGCCAGAGCGGCTCTTGAAGACGGCCTGAACAGTCATTTCGGCACGAAAGATCCTGCGGCGTTCTCGCAGGGCGCAAAGTTCATTGTCCCGTTCTCGACAGGACTATCGTGGGGAATCGGCGTCTTCACCCCCGGAGCGCCCCCGATGCTGGAATCGGCGGGCTTCAGCGCCGAGTTGGATAAAGGCGACTTCTACCGCGAGAATAATG
>JBFHWK010000304.1:0-3979 GCA_041589075.1 Rhodothermales bacterium | reverse complement strand
CGGTAGGGATCGAGTGTCCATTCCCTGTCGGGACTGTCGTCGAAAACGAAGTACGTCTCGACATCCGCGTTCTGGACTCCCCTGCCGAAAAATCCGTTCCACTGGCCGGCCCATTCGATCGGACGATCGGGCCAGGTCTGCGGCCAGGTGGACGGGACGTCGCTTCGCGCCGGCGACTCCTGGCGAGGGTTTGAGTAGCCCGGCACAGGCGCCCAGCCCCACGGCTCCAGAGACTCGGGATCTCGGTCGATGAACTCGCGATAGTTCGTGCTCATCGGCTTGATCACGCGGCCGCGGCTGTCGAGCGTCTTGACGGACACAATGAAGGCCACGCCGTCGACATATGAATGACCGCTGCCTCGAGGCCACTCACCCGATGGCTGGTCGGGCCATCGCGCAATCTCCCCGTGATTCGCATAGAGCGTACGCACACGGTTGCCGTCAAGAACGCCCCATTGCGTCAACCGGTTGTTGCCCTGGTTCGGATCAGGCGTACGTTGCGCCCACGCATCCCTGGACGTAACAGCAAGAAGCACGACAATCGACACGAAGGCCGCCAGACGGCCACCGACGTGCCACGCGCGGTCGCGCGCACGCAATTCGCACCTCATCCGCCGGGTTCCCTCAATCCGCCGGGCAATTCCGCAACCGCCTCTTACGTGGTGCAGCTTCATCATGGCCATCTTCAGAACGTAAATGATAATCCCACTGTCACCTGTCGAGGAGCCGAAAAGAAGTTCGGCCGATCCAGAAACTCTTCCTTCGTATTGAGGCCTTGCGGCTCACCCGGGAAGAACCGCAGGTTCGGGAAGGCACGCCCCGTGTCGCTATAGATCTGAACCTCGTTCTGATTGTCGAAGACATTGAAGATCCGAGAGAATAGGGCGACGTTCAGTCCTTGCACGCGAACCTGCTTGGTCGCGTACAGATCGAAGGTCACGAACCCGGGTCGGCGCGCCGAATTCTCAATGCCGATCCGTTCGTCTGCGAGCGAAGGCGTGTAGGGCAATCCCGAGCCAAGCCTACCGACAAGCGTCGCAATCCATTTACCCGGCGACCCGACCGTGAGGCTCGTGTTGAGCTGGTGCCGGCGGTCCCAATCAAGGGGAACAAGTTGCTTCTCCGGTTCGATTCCGGCCTGCTCGTCTAGCAGCACCGACCGCGGGTCGCTTGCATTTCCGCGAGCAATCTGAAACGTGTAGTCAACATCGAGCGCAAAGCCGTCGGCCATCCGCTTTTCAAATGCGACGGTAAAGCCTTTGACCTGGCCGTAGTCACGATTGATGAACCGCCCGTATTTCTCGAGCGGGAAGGGCTCGTCGAAGCCGGGCTGAATCACCTCGATCCGCGAACCGAGCAGGTTGCGGATGTCCTTGTAGTATGCGGAAAGCGTGACCCCGATAAGCTCGGTGAAGGCTTGCTGCAGTCCGATCTCATAGGCGACGGTCTGCTGCGGCTTCAGGTCGGCGAAGCCGAACGCGCGACCGACTCCCTCCTCCGGATCATAGATGTAGTCCGAGTTGGCATACAGGAATTCGAAAGGCGGCATCTGGAAGAAATGCCCATAAGAGACGTGCACGACGCCGCGCTCTGTAAGCGGGTATGACAAGCCGACACGCGGCGACAGTTGCCACTTCGGCGATGACGACGATCTCGGCGACGACCTCGGACGCCCGAAGTCATCGAGGACAAGTCCTTTCGCATCGAAGTAATCCAGGCGGAGGCCAACGTTCACTACCATTATGTCGAACTCCATCTTGTCCTGGACATAGGCCGCGACCTCTACCGGCGTCTGGGTGTACGCCACGTGATCCGGTGTCCCGGCCGCCGGAATGGCCGGTTGGAATCCAGTCGACGGATTGTTCTTAATCTCGAAGCTGTCGAGAAAAAGCTCGTGATCCTTGATCTCGGCTCCGGCCTTGACCTGGTGGCGGCGTGTGACTTGACTCGTAAAGTCGACGCGACCAAGCAAGGTCTTGGTCTCCCGTTCGAAGTAATCCATGCGCGCGCCACCTCGGAAGAACGAGAAGTTGCCTCCAAGCTGTCGCAACGCGTCATCGGCCGGATAGCGTGAATCAACGGGATCCTGGTATACATACGACTCGACCCGGTTCGTGAAGTACGCGCCCTTCAGATCAAGGACGTGCCGGCCTCCGATAACAACAGTGTAGGTCGACGTCAGAGAGCGTGACGTACCGTAGGTGATCGGCAGTCCGTCCGGATTGTAACGGAACAAGTGGTCATAGTCCTGTCCCTGGTCATCCTGAAGAAGAAGTCCGACTGTAAGGCGACTACTACCGATCGGTCGAGCCGTCAATTTGAACTGGCCGGTGGCCTGCTCATTCCAGTTCATTTCGACATAAGAGCTATCGCCGAAGGCCGGCACGAAGACCTGTCTTCCGTCGATGTCGACAAGCGTACCCTCACCTTCCCGAGCGCTTATCGGCTGCACGATGCGCCGGCCGTATAGGAAGCCGTCGTTGTTGACGAACCGACCCGACGCGAAGAACCGTAGTCGATCCCGAAAGCCCGGGATCGGACCGCCAAGACTACCCTGGACCTCATACGTGGCCAACGGCGAAACCTCTCCCAGACGCTGAAAGCGATCCGTCTGCGTCGTCAGATAGTCACCTACATAGCCGCTGAACGATCCCTCGTATTCCGACCCGCCGTCCTTGGTCACGATGTTGACTACTCCGGATTGCGCCTGGCCAAATTCGGCGTTGAACGTGCCTGTCACGATCTCCACTTCCTGTATGGCGTTGTTTTCCACCTGGAATGCGAAGTTTTGATCGTACACATCGTTTATGGGCACGCCGTCGACCATGTACGCCACTTCGCCGATGCGCCCGCCGCGGAAGTGCCCGTCGACGACACCTGCCTGAAGGTTGATGACGTCAGAGAAGTTCAGCACCGGCAGCGCTTCGAGACGCTCGGCGGATACGGCCGTTGCGGTGGATGTGCGGTCTCGTTGAACAAGCGGGCGATCGGCTGTAACGACCACCTCCTCCCCCTCTATGATCTCCTCGCGCAGGGTGAAGTCCACGGTCGTCGTCTTCCCGATCATCACCCGGACGTTCTCCGTTGTAACCGGCGCATATCCGATGAAGGATGCGCGCACCGCGTACACGTCCGGCCGAACATTGAGAACGAAGTAATAGCCGTCGACATCCGTCGTGCTGCCCTGAGTCGTCCCGACGATGACGACGTTCACACCCGGCAGTGGTTCGCCCGTGGTTGCATCCGTCACGATGCCATCAATCTTACCGGTTGTCTGAGCCCTAACGGCATCGACAAGCGCAGTGACATTGAGTATCAGAAGTAACAGAAAAAGTCTTCTCATCAAGCGCCCTGTCCGACACGGTTTTCGATCGAATGTACTTGTCATCTTGCGGGGCCGCCGCGTAGACTCGCCCACGACGGCCCCGCTCATTCTTCATTTGCCGCGTAAGACGGAGACCGTGTCACGACTCGCGTAAGCAGCGACACGGTCCCGGCCGATTTATTTCATAAGCACCATCGCTTTGGCTTCCTTGACGCGGTCCGTGACCAGCGTGTACAGATACACTCCGCTCGGCAGATTACCGGCGTCGAAGGTCACCGTCTGTCGACCGGCCGACAGTACCTGGTCGTCGACAAGGGTTGCGACGCGCTGACCCAGTATGTTGTATACGGTCAGCGAAACGGCGCTGCTCTCCGGCAGATCGAACACGATGTTCGTGACCGGATTGAACGGGTTCGGATAGTTCTGATGGAGCACGAATGTCGACGGTACGCCGGCACCCGGATCCTCAGTTATATCCGTGCCCAGAGCCGAACCACCCAGAGGTATGATGGCGACGTCATCCCAGTAGGTGATACCGGCGAACTGGTGCCAGTAGCGTGGTCTGGCCTCGACCCCGACGGCGTCAACCGGCGGGTAGGCGATGAAGGCGTACTGCGTCCAACCGGTGGTCGTCTCGCGCTTTAGCAGCGGAAT
>JBFHWK010000303.1:0-4004 GCA_041589075.1 Rhodothermales bacterium | reverse complement strand
GGTCGCCGCACATCTCTACTATTGCGAGGTCCTGAAATGCGCACCTTAACAACCCTGATCTGTGGTACCTTGCTCGTCCTTAGTTCGCCGGCAATGGGTCAGCACTCGGACGCGGATGAGGCGATCCGCGACGGCTCGCAGAAATGGGCCGCCGCCTGGAATGCGGGCGACGCGGCCGCCCTTGCGGCCCTGTACGCGGACGATGCCGTCGTCATGGCGCCGGGCGAGGAGCCGGCTGAAGGCCGCGCTGCCATCGAGGCGCATTACCGCAGCGGTTTGGAGGCCGCGCCGGGTACCGAGAACATCATTAAGACACTCGAGGTGATGGCTGCCGGTGACTGGGCGGTCGAAGTTGGGAGTTTCGTGGCCAATGCCGCGGACGGTTCGCACCTGGATCACGGCCGGTACGTAGCGGTGTGGAAGAAAGTCGAGGGCAAGTGGATGCTGTACCGCGACATCTGGAACAGCAGTATGTGACAAGTGTCGCCGGAGCGGCGCGCTGACTCTGCTGTGTCCGGCGTGAGGACCTACCGTTGACCTGTCAACGCCAGGTGCAGGTGGGCGAATTCGCGTAGAGGGTGCACTCCAGACATCGTAGGACGTAAGGTCGGATCGAACGACGCGCCACGCCGTTCCAAGTCCGAGCCTAATGATCACTCGCATGACCTGGCCGTCGTATCTCTCCCTGGATCGCGCCGAGCTACGGGCGCGCGTCGATCGAGCGGTCGCTTCGCTGGCCGACTGCAGAGCATGCCCACGCGACTGCCGCGTCGACCGGTTCGCCGACCGGTACTCCGCGTGCAAGACGGGCCGGTACGCGATCGTCTCGAGTTACTTTCCGCACTTCGGCGAGGAAGATTGTCTGCGTGGGTGGAACGGCTCGGGCACCATCTTCTTCTCGCACTGCAACCTGCGGTGCGTCTTCTGCCAGAACTACGACATCAGTCAGGCGATCAAACCCGGCCGAAGCGGCCCGGGCGTCCAGCCCGGGCGGCTCGCGCGCATGATGCTGCAACTGCAAGACCTCGGGTGCCACAACATCAACTTCGTTACGCCCGAACATGTGGTGCCCCAGGTTCTCGAAGGCATCGTGCCGGCGATTGAGGCCGGCCTGCGACTGCCGGTCGTGTACAACACCAGCGGGTACGACTCGCAGGAAAGTCTCCAGTTCATGGACGGGATCGTTGACATCTACATGCCGGACTTCAAGTTCTGGAGTTTGGACAGAAGCCGCGAACTGATGAAGGCCGAGAACTATCCGGATGCTGCGCGCGCTGCAATCCGGGAGATGCACCGGCAGGTCGGTCCCCTCAAGTTCGACGATAATGGTCTAGCAAGACGTGGCCTGTTGATCCGCCACCTCGTAATGCCGGGCTGCCTCGACGAAACGGAGCGAATTCTCTCATGGATCGCCAAAGAACTGGGCAAAGACACCTACGTCAACCTGATGGACCAGTACTACCCGGCCGGCAAGGTCACCGCGGAGCGATATCAGGATATCAACCGGCGTGTGTCCGCTGCCGAGTTCGGCCGGGCCCGAGAGGCCGCGTCGGATCTGGGACTCAGGCTGGACGACCGAAGCCCGCATCGGCGGCTCATGCGACGGCCTGTTGTTTTCTACGAGACCCGGTGAGATAAGCGGACACCCCCGCCGCCTGAACCACGGTCTGTCTTGGTCATCCATCCGTCTTCATGAGACCAGCGGCGCGGAGGGCGCTGTCGAGTTCGTCGATCGGCGGGTTCTTCATGGTCGCGTTGCCGACGACCACCATCGGAAACTTGATCTTGCCGTCGTTCATGTCCTTTACGGCTTCCGCTGCCTCGGCGTCCTGTTCGATGTTGTGATAGTGAAACAGGACGTCGCGCCGCTTGAGGTATGCCCGAAATCCGCCGGTCAGCGGGCACCAATCGGTGCCGTACAGATGCACCTCCTGCGCGTCCGATAAAGGAACTTCTTCCTTTTCAGCGACCGCGGCCGGTGTGGCGCGAAAGAGTTCCGCGCACTGCGCGAATGCGTCGGCGCTTCCCCGAAGCGTGATCGTGTCGCCCTCTCTCAACTGTAAATGTGGTGGAGGCATCGTGACTACGCTGTGCCCACGTCGAATAGACTTCACCGAGAGCCCCCTGTGGTCGAAGTCGGCTGCTTCAAGGGTCTGATCGATGATCGAAGCGCCCGCGCGCAAGGTGACCGTCCGGGTGTCGAGAGCATCGGAGATCATCTTGCCGATGGGTGCCAGCACCTCGCCCTCGGCATTGTCTCGCAGTATCTCGTACTGGTCGTTCCGAACGACGCTCACGCACTGCTCGACTTCGGCCGGTTCTATCTGATAGTCGCGCAGGACTTCGGCAAAGAGTTGTGCGATGGTCTCGAGTTCTTCCGTGACGATCTGGTCGGTGCCGGCATGCACGAGCGCTTCCGCTGCGTCGTGGTGACGGGTCCGCGCCACAATGCGAAGGGTCGGGTTGAACGTTCGTGCTACGCGCGCGACGCGGTGGGCCAACTCGGCGTCGTCGTCCGGGATGATCAGCATCTTGGCCTGTGTGATGCGAGCGTGCATCAGCGAGTTTTGACGCGTGGGGTCACCGCGCACGACGAGGCGTCCGTCTCTCTCCGCTTCCTCTGCGCGTGTCGGACTAAGGGTGATGATCACGTGTGAGATACTGGCGGCGTGAAGCACACTGCTGAGCCGCCGTGCGCCCCGGCCATAGCCTGCTACGACGATGTGATTCTCGATCGCGGCGTGATCATCGGGCAGAGGAGCGGACGCGACGTGGTCGAGATACGGTCTCGGTTCCGGCTCCGACTGGCGGCGTGCACCTAGCCGTCGAGCCAGCCCCATACCAACATGCGACAGCGGTGGTGTCAGCACCATCAGCAGAACGGTCGCCGCGATGAACGTCTGTGATCCGGTTTCGGCCAGACCCGCGGGAAAGAGGTTCAACTCGCGCCCGGCCCGCTCCAGCACGAACGAGAACTCTCCGACCTGTGCGAGCAGAAACGCCACCGCCACCGACGATGAGACTCCAAACCCCAACGCCTTCATGCTGATGCCGGTCGCCACGACCTTGATCACCAGCACGAGTGCGACCACACCGAGCACCAGTGGCAGGTTCGCTATCAGGAACCCGAGATTGAGGAGCATTCCCACTGAGACGAAAAACGTGGCGGCGAACAGAATCTGCAGTGGCATGATCTCGCCAAAGGCGTGCTCGGAGAAGCGGCTCTCGGAGACGATCAGGCCGGCGAGGAATGCACCCAGCTCGAGGCTGACGCCCGCAAGGCTCGCTAGAAGCGCCATTCCGAAGCAAATGGCGATAAGGGAGAGCAAGAACAGCTCCTGCGAACACGTCTTCGCAACGCGTTCGAGCACGATCGGCATTATGCGGCGCGCTCCAAGTAGCGCGACGGCGATGATGAGGCCGGCTTTGCCGAGCGCCGCGAGGATGCCGGTCGCAGAACCGCCCTGCCCGGCCAGCATCGGTACGAGCAGGACCATGACGATGATGGCGAGGTCCTGGAAGATCAGTATCCCGAGCGATGCCTGGCCCGGCTCCGTGTTCGTTTCGCCGCGGCTACCAAGAAGCTTCAGCACAATGGCCGTTGACGACAGCGCGACAAGAAATCCGGTAAATAGTCCGGCCTGCCAGGGCACACCGAAGGCGGCCAGTATGCCCACCGTGGCCAAGGCGGTCAACGCCACCTGCATCCCACCGCCGCCGAATATCAGTTTCTGTATCCGCGCAAGCTTCTCCAGGCTGAACTCGATCCCGATCGTAAACAGCAGCAGGATTACGCCCACCTGCGCCGTGGCATCGACGAGCGCTTGATTCGAGATCAGCCCTAACGCATTCGGCCCGATCACGACACCCGTAATCAGAAATCCGACGATCGGCACTAGCTTGAGGCGGTAGCCGATGTACGCGATCAACGCGCCGCACACCAAGAGCGCAGCTACTTCGACGAAGAAGGCCGGAACGCCAACGGCGAGAACGAAGTGCACGGG
>JBFHWK010000302.1:0-4011 GCA_041589075.1 Rhodothermales bacterium | reverse complement strand
CCGGCGTGATAGGGGAGACGGCGGTTCGTGGCGCCGTCCGTGGACCGTACTCGCGAACAGGGGCAAAGCCGGGGCCGGCGCCCGATGGAGGGCCGGCGCCGCGAACTAGCGTGCGGCCGCAAAGCGCCCGCGCCAAACGGGCACAACGCGGACAGAAAGTATCGTCCGATTTTAGGGTGGCTTTAGGGGAAGGGGCGCTTAGGGGCGGTTTGAAGGACTCAGCCAGATAAGGTGCAGAGACGTCTCCTCCGGCCTTACGCACGACGGATTTCGTCCGCCGCCACATCCCTACTGAACCCCCGCAACACCTGCCGGGCTATCTCCACAGCACCTGTCCGGCCATTTCCTTAGAAGCCCTCAAATTGCACTTCGCCCAATTGGAGCTATTGTTATGATTATTCCTACACAACCCCTACGTGTGCTTGCGCTGATCCTGGCGATTGGCCTTATGCCGGCGCTCGCCCGGGCCCAGGCAGGTAGTGCGTCCGGCGACGGCATTCAACCTGTCGTCGTTACCGGCAATCCAGATTGTCAAGACCTGGGACCTTACTTTGGATTCAAACCATTCCCCGAACCGCCGCCGGTGGGCACCTACTTCTTCGGTAGTGCGACTACCACGCCGCCGCACGCTCCAACAAGTGACGCTCTTACCATTACAAACGTCACTCCTTCAGGAACCTACAATCACTTCGACTGGGTCTCTACGCTGGGCATAGATGCCGTGATTGTCAAGGGTGGTGCCAACGCGAATGTCTACAACTACACGCCGGAGGACTTTGGTGATACCTCCCTGCACCCGCCGGTCAATTCCGGCACGGGCGAGCCATTCTCCGTCAGTCACATCGAGTTTTGCTACGACTTCGAACTGGGCGTCAACAAGACGGCGGAGACCTCGTTCACTCGAACCTGGAGCTGGACGATCGACAAGACTGCAAGCGTGACGGACCTGGTGCTTTCGCCCGGGCAGCAGTTCGCGGTGGATTACTCGGTCGCCGTGGAGGCCGCGCCGACTCTCAGCGACTTCGCCGCGAGCGGCGAGGTATGGATCGATAATTTGACGCCCTTGGACGCGACGGTCGAAAGTGTCACTGACGTGATCTCTGGCCCCGTGGCGGCCGCGGTAAACTGCGGCCCACTACCTCACGTTCTGACACCTGGGCAATCCCTGCACTGTACCTATAGCACGCCTCTGCCGGACGACGCGGACCGTGTGAACACGGCGACGGTGACGACGAGCGGGATCGTTGGCGGCGGTGAGGCCACGGCCGACGTGATCTTCGGTGCTCCAAGCGTTGAGATCGACGAATGCGTCGACGTCACTGATACGATGTTCGGTGTGTTGGGAACCGTTTGCAATGACGCCGTACCGGCAAGCTTCCACTACGAAGTAAACGTCGGACCTTTTCAGGATCCCGACGACTGCGGGCAGAACTTTGTCGTGAATACGGGCACGCTTGTCACCGACGACACCAGCACCACGCTCGAAGACACTTGGACAATTGGCGTCGATGTCCCGTGCGACGGCGGCTGCACGTTGAGTCAGGGCTACTGGAAGACGCACTCGCAGTATGGTCCGGCACCTTACGACAACGCATGGAGCAATGTCGGCCCCGATGAGGGAGACACGCCGTTCCTCGGCAGTGGACAGACCTACTACCAGGTTCTGTGGACCGTTCCGAAGGGCGGCAACGCCTGGTACATCCTGGCGCACCAGTATATCGCAGCCAAGCTCAATGAGCTGGATGGCGCCTGGGTGCCGGATGACGTCTCCGCCGCCCTGGCGTTTGCAGAGGTGCTCCTGATGGAGTACGATGCAGACGGGCCCCAGACGAACGGAAAGAACCGGATCCCGATGAAATCAGCTGACCGTGCTGCGGCCAACTCGCTGTATCTCGTGCTGGATGACTACAACAACGGCCTCGTCGGGCCCGGTGAGTGCTCGGAAAACGACACGCCGGCAAGGCCGGATCTCGGCTCCTCCGGAGAAAGGGCCGCGATGCAAGCACCGGCATCCGATGCCTTCCAGGCCGATGCACCAGTCCCGACCGAGTTCCGCATCACCAGCTACCCCAATCCGTTCAACGCGGCCACGACGCTGCGTATCGAGGTTCCGGAACCTGTCCATGTGCGTCTGGACGTGTACGACGTGCTGGGCCGCAGGGTGTCACGGCTTGCTGATGATCGAAGGGAGGCCGGGGTACATGCCGTTACCTGGAACGCCGGGGACCTGCCGAGCGGGACGTACATCTACGTGTTCCGCGCGGGCACGTTCAGGCAGACCGGGAGCATAGTCCTCATGAAGTGAACGATTCCTCGAGCCGCCAAGGGAGAACAGATCGTATAAGGAGGGTCGGCTCAGGACCGGCCCTCCTTTTCTGTCCGTCGGACTGGTACCCGGCGATTCGGTTCATGAGTACAAATCGGCTAATGGAGATCGGGTCTTGCCTGAGAGGCATCGTGCCGTACGACGGGAATGGTGGCAGCGCAAGGACCGTCACCGCCGTGATGATCACCAGTGCGATCGGTCTTGTTCCTGAGCCACATTCAGTTTCAACCGCTGCAACGGCATGCTTTGAGTCCCATTACCCCTGGAAATGGCGTCCACCGCCGCGTTCCCCGAAAAACCGTTGACTTACGATCCGAATAACGCTATATCTGGCGTGACGCCACCAGCAGGAATTGTTCTTGAGTTTCGCTCCGTGGTGTGCCGATCGTCGTAACACCCTTGTTCTAGACAGTTAGAGGTCCGCTGATGAAAACGCTGTACGCCGTTGTCTTCACCGCAATCCTGATCGCTGTCGGCTCAGGCTGTGGACCCGCCGCCGACGATCGCCACGAACACTATGCCCTGACCGCGAACGCGACAAGGACAGCCCTCACGACTGGGCCCGCAAACGATATCCTCGCCAAGTATTCACCCGACGGCAATCGTGTCGCCTTCACGTCCGACCGGTCCGGGGTCTATGACGTGTGGGTCGTGGCTTCCGGCGGAGGAGATGCGATCCGGATCACGACCACCAAGACTGGAGCGGGAGGCGTCGAGTGGTCGCCCGACGGAACCATGATCGCGTTCACGAACAGCGATGAAGGCTCGACCGATATTTGGCTGGCGCCCGTTGGCGGTGGAGAGGCTAGGCGCTTGACGTCGGATCCGGCGCAGGAATTTTCGCCCAAGTGGTCGACGGACGGGAGTTCCGTAGCCTATGTCAGCGGGAGGGATGGCAATCTGGACATCTGGCGAATACCGTCTTCGGGTGGGACGCCTGTCCGTGTGACGACGAACCCAGCCGATGATGACTCGCCGGAATGGTCGCCAGACGGAGACCGCATTGCATTCAGATCCGTGCGGAGCGGGAATTCGGACATCTGGGTAACGTCAGTAGACGGCGGTGAGCCGATCCAAGTCACCAGCCACGAGTCGGACGACTTCAGTCCAGTCTGGTCTCCTGACGGCACTCAAATCGCGTTCGGCACCGATCGGGGCGTCGGTGGAAACTGGGACATCTATGTCGTTTCTGCGAACGGTGGGGAGGCCGCTCCCATCGCCACACACGCCAACGACGATTTCCTCGCGGAGTGGTCTCCGGACGGCCGGTGGATTCTGTTCACGTCACAGCGTGGCGGACAGACGAACCTTTGGGCGGCTCCTGCCCAGGGTGGTGAGCCACTCGCCCTGACACTCGATGACGCGACGGAGGGCCCGCCCACTTTTTCGCCCGATGGTGGGCATGTCACGTTCAGCGTAAACGAAGGCAAGTCGCACCTGTATCGAGTATCACGAGAGGGCGGCACCGCAATGCAACTGACGAAGGGCACCAAAAACGAATTTCAAGCGGCAGCCTCAGCCTCTAAAATCGCTTTCCTGTCGGATCGCAGTGGTGACAATGACCTCTGGGTCATGCCCGTTCAAGGTGGGGAAGCGATACAGGTAGCTCCGCATCAGGCGTTTGAGGCCAACCCCGAATGGTCACCGGATGGTACCCGGCTTTCTTTCATATCGGAGCGGAGCGG
>JBFHWK010000301.1:0-4013 GCA_041589075.1 Rhodothermales bacterium | reverse complement strand
GCCCTATGTAGTGCTCTACGGCTGGCCAGAGGCCCTAACCGGACCGTTCACGTTTGAGGGCCTCGGCCGCGTGTCGTTCGGTCTTGTGATGGTGATGGTCGCTTACATCGTGTCCGTGCCCATTCACGAGGGGCTGCACGCTGCTGGGATGCTGCTGACGGGGACACCTCGATCAGCGATATCATTCGGTGCCCGACTGCGCCAGGGGGTCGTGTACATCCACTGCTCCCACGCCATGCCGCTCAGTGCCTACCGTTTCTCGCTTCTACTGCCGGTGATTGTGACCGGACTGGCACCCGCGGTATGGGGACTGGCAACAGGCGACGGATGGATCGTGTTGTACGCATATCTAATGATCGTGTCGGCCATCGGTGATCTGGAGATGGTCTGGCTGCTCAGGAAGATGGATTCGTCCACGGTTGTCCGCGATCATCCTTCGAAGCTGGGGTGTGAGGTTCAGATGAGTCCCCCGATGGCCGGTCGGTAAACGGTATTGAGTCGGCTTCGTGGACGCAAGCTCATCGCCGAAACCACGTCCGGATGACGTCCTGCGAAGGTTTGTGTTGCGGGGTGAAGTCGATGTCACGGACGGCCCCCCGGCTTTCCGAGTCGGTGTGCCATCTCCATACGGAGGCGCCAGCAAACCACGGCCGCTCCCAGACGGACTCGAAGAACGCACGATAGAGATCAGCCTGAAGAGCCAAGTCGGCACGTGCCTCCGCCGCCTCGGAACGAGAAGCCCATCGCCACGGCTCGCGCGCGGCATCCGATACGCTGCGGTATCCTATCTCCGTGAAAAAGACGGGCCTACCGGAGACCGCGCTAATGCGCTGCAGTTGTTTGTTGTGCACCCGCCATCCGAGGCTCAAACTGGCGGCATCCGGTCGATCCGCGTCGGAGATAGGGAAGTACGCTTGCACACCAACGAAATCGAGTTGCGGCCAGAATTCGATGTGTTCATACTCCTCCCACCAGTTTGCGGCGTACGTGATCTTGCCGTCATAGACGGAACGTACGTCATCCGCTGTGGCAATCCAGAACTGCGGCCTCGACCTGGCCGCATTGGAAAGCTCCGTCCCGATAACAAAAAGGTCGGCCCCGACCGACTGCGCAAGGCGTGCGTAGTGGAGAATGAACTTCTGATATGAGGTTTCCCAAGCACGCCACTCATCTTCCGTGGCAAAGCCGATGGCATCTCTTGTCTGGCCGGACGTCGAGTAACGGCCGATCCATATGTGCGGTTTGATGATCGTACCGATTCCGATCGCCCGCGCGTCCTTGGCGAGGCGTGTGATTCCAGAGTCGCTTTCCGTGTACCACCTGCGATTGGGCTCGAAGTGAACTGTGGTCTCGTCGTGACTGCGCTGGTAACCGAAAGGAATCAGAGTGACATGCGACACGCCAAGGTCTCGCAAGGCTTCCAGCGTGCCGGGTTCGGGTGTATTGCGCGACGAGAATGTTATCGACCTGATTTTGTCGGCTGCTTGTTCGATCGGTTGTCGTTTGGCCGACGATTCTGCATCGACGGCCCGGGTGCAGGATGTCTGCGGCACGAGCATTGTCACGAACGCAGTCAGCAACAACAGGCGGCGGGAAACGCTCACTGTTTTGTCACAAGGTGTGTTCGTATTCGCACGATGGACCCGGTTGCGACAGCGTATCTTGTGCAACAAGCGGGTAGAACGCTCCGCCGGATGCCAACACGATGTAAGTACGATGACCCTGGTCGCTGAATGAAGCATGAAGTTGCCGTAATCGGTGGTGGGATAGTCGGACTGGCGACCGCATATTACGTAACGGAAAAGTACCCCGGGCGGTCGGTAATAGTCGTCGAAAAGGAAGACGATGTCGCCAGGCATCAGACGCGGCACAATTCGGGCGTCATACACTCGGGAATCTACTATCGGCCGGGCTCCCTGATGGCGGAGAACTGCCGTATCGGTAGAGACGCCCTGGTCGATTTTTGTGAGCGGGAGCATGTTGCGTTTGATGTATGCGGCAAGGTCATCGTTGCGGTCGAGGAGCAAGAGCGTGCTGTGCTGCGAGGGATCTTGGAGCGTGGTCGCGCTAACGGTATCCGCTGTGAGCTCATAGGCGCCGACGCTCTTCGGGATCGAGAGCCGTACTGCGCGGGTATTGAAGCAGTACTGGTGCCCGACGCGGGCATCGTCGATTTTGCGGCGATGGCGCGGCGGATGGCCGAAATCGTCGTCGGTCGCGGCCATGCGATTCGGACGCGTTCCGAGGTCGTCGGCATCGTGTCGCGCAACGCAGCCGTATTTCTCGAGACGACTACGGGGCCTGTCGAGGCCGATGTCGTCGTTAACTGCGGAGGACTCTACGCAGACCGGCTTGCTCGCATGAGCGGTGCTGAGCCCGGAGTACTGATCGTTCCGTTCCGGGGTGAGTACTATGAACTGCATGAATCGGCTCGGCATCTATGCCGTCACCTGATTTACCCTGTGCCGGACCCGGAATATCCGTTCCTGGGGGTGCACTTCACGCCGACGGTCGATGGTCGTGTTGAGTGCGGTCCGAGTGCAGTGATGGCCCTTGCCCGTGAAGGCTACCGGTTTGGATCCATCAATTACGGCGAGTTGATGGAGGCAATTCGCTATAAGGGTTTCAGACGGCTTGCCGCGCGTAACTGGAAGAGGGGAGTCGCCGAGATCTTCCAATCGCTGAGCAAGCGTAGGTATCTTTCCGCGGCACGGCGGCTGCTGCCTGAGCTGGGAGTGGACGATCTCTTGCCTTCACCATCAGGTGTGCGGGCATTGGCGTTGCGACCCGACGGATCATTCGTTGACGACTTCTTGATTCTGGAAAGTGGCCGAGTGGTGAACGTGTGCAACGCGCCTTCGCCGGCGGCAACGGCGGCACTGAACATCGGTCGACTCATCGGCGAAAAAGTCGCGGCACGTTTTTGAGAGAATCACGTGGATGAAAATCATGAGTTGGATTGAAACCATACACGAATCGGTTGCCGAGGGTGAGTTGGCGAACGTGTACGATTCGATTGCCGGGAGTCGCGGCAAGGTGTCGAACATCATGAGAATACAGAGCCTCAATCCCGCCGCGATGAGAGCGCACATGGACTTGTATCTGTCTGTGATGTACAAGCGATCGGGCGTCAGCCGCGCCGATCGCGAACTGATCGCGGCTGTGGTTTCGGTAGCCAATCATTGTCCGTACTGCACGAATCATCACGAAGAGGCGCTGCGGGCGTACTGGAAAGATGACGATCGGGTTCGTCGCGTCGTCCGCGAAAAAAAGTGGGAGTATCTCACCGAACGGCAGCGCGCGATGCTTGCGTACGCGATCGCGCTGACGGAAAGGCCAGGCGATGCTGCGGAGAGTGATGTGCAAGGCCTGCGTGACATCGGCTTGTCCGATCGAGATATTCTGGACGTCAATCTCGTCACTAGTTATTTCAACTTCGTCAACCGAATTGCGCAGGGACTGGGTGTCGACTTCTCACCCGAGGAGATGAAGGGGTACAATTATTAGCCGCTTCCGCGCGCCCGTGTAACACCTTTTCAGCACCGGTGCACGCAAGACGACCTTTGGTGCTGACTTTGCCATGCGTTTATTTTTCCCCTGTGAAGGGGCTTCGCGGGGTATTGGGGTATTACCGCCTCCTGGCGTCAGGTCGACCGCTTCCTTTCGATAATATGCGTAACACAATCGCCGGTCCGGGGACGAAGAATCGATACCTACGCTTTCTCGATAGCCAACAGTGCTCACTTTTACCAAGCGCGCCGCGAGAGCCCTAAGTCTTTCTCTTGTCGCTGTTTTAATCGTCGCCCCGCGTGTGTCGTCGGGCCAGCCGCGGTTGATGGATAGGTGGGAGACCGATTGGGACAAGCGTTCCGTCGACCTCAGCGAAATCATGTCGGGCGGTGTACCCAGGGACGGAATCCCGCCGGTCGACGAGCCGCGCTTCGTCAGCGTTAGGCAGGCAGCCAAGTGGGTCGGACAGCGAGAGCCTGTGATCATGCTCGTGATCGGCACTG
>JBFHWK010000300.1:0-4025 GCA_041589075.1 Rhodothermales bacterium | reverse complement strand
TGATAGTCGCCCTCTGGAACGGCGGTCCAGGCGACTTCAAACGGCGACTGTGTCGCGGAGCCGATCAGTTGCCCGTTGACGAAGAACTCGACCTCCGTAATCTCACCATCGGGATCCGCCGCGGACGCCGATAGGGTCGTGTCGGAGTTTATCGCGAGGATCGCACCCTCGATCGGAATCTCCAGCGACACCTCTGGTGGCTGAAGTGCCGAGCGGAGTCCGTACACCTCGAACTCCCAGAGCGAGAAGCCGTAAATCGTCCCGCGCCCCAGCCCGTGCATCCTGACAAACCGGGTGCTGACTGGTGAGGGTAGGGATATGTCGTCCGTTCCGCCGACGCCGTTGCGTTCTTGATGCACCGTCTGCCAGACGCGGCCGTCGTACGAGACGTCGATGTCGTACGAGAAGCCGTAGGCCGCTTCCCACCTGAGGATGATTCGCTCGACATCAAAGGCGCTTCGCAGGTCGACGTAGATCCACTCATCGCTCGGATTCTCGTCCGCTTCCGATGCGTCCCAGGCGCTGCTCCAGCGCGTGACCAGATTCCCATCGAATGCCAGGTCGGCCGTAAGGTTTGCACCGCAGCACGCCTCAAACGTTGAAGCGAACGCGGGGCGGACGCGTGCTCGGTTGACCTCGTTCGGGGCCAGCACCTCTACGGTGAGCTCCTGCCGGACGGTGTCGGGTACCGTCGCGTCGATCGCTTCTAGAACGTACGTGGTCGACTGGGCCGGCGAGACGGTTCGTGAGCCGGACGGCGGCACCGGATCGCCGTCGAGACTCACCGACGTAGAGCTGCTGACGAACCAGCTGATCACCGTCGAGAAGCCCTCTTCGATACCCGGGGGCTCCGCGCTGAAAGTAACGATGCGCAGCCCCTGATCGACGACTACTGCTCCCGGATGAAGATCGAGCATCAGCTGGGTGCTCTCCAGGATACGGGGCCAGCTGATCACACCCTCGGCTCCGACCGGGTAGTTGTACCACTGCCACGCGAGTCCACCCGCATACCCCCGGTCGATGAGAGTAGGGTAGAGGTCGAGATACGGAATGCCGTATGTCCGATCCGGATCACCGTCTCCGCCGCTGTCGCTGCTGCCGCCGAGAAAGAACTCGGCGATGACCAGTGGCTTGTCCAGGCCCCACTCCACGAAATCGTGATGAAAGGGGGAGAGAGACGTGCCGGCCCACTCGTAATAGTGGACCGTGTAGAAGTCGAGGTGGCCATCCGGATCGCCGCCGGCGGCGATCAGTCGCTCGTCGGTGTAGTAGTTGAAGTTGGCCTGGCTCTGGAGACGTCGGTAGAATCTTTCGGCCTCCTCGTCCGTGAAGTCATGGCGGTACTTTCTGGTAAGGCTAATCCGAACCTCCTCCAACTGGTTGGGCTCCAGCCTCGGGGTTGGTGGACGGGTCTTTGCCGGGGTGGCATCGCTCGATGCCAGGAACGCCCACGATCCGTTTGTGACCTGCGCCTTTGGGTCCGTGCGATGGATCGCTCCCGCCGTCATGTTTATGAACCGCTGGATGTCGGACATCGGCACGTGGCGGTTGAAGTTCCATCCGAACTCGTTGCTCATACCCTCGGGCTCGTTAAAGATTTCCCAGGCAATGATCGCCGGGTGGCCGGTCAGCGCCTGCACTATCGGGACGAGTGCGTTGTCTATGTACGTCCGCGTCAGCGTTGAATCGGTCAGCAGATCAAACGACCGGTCGGTGATGAGCGTGCCGTTGGAGATGCGCAGCATGTCGAAGGACCAGAGGCACAGGACCAGCCCGACGCCATTATCCCATGCGAGGTCGAGAATGTTCTGTAGATCCGTGATCGCGCCCTGTCCGGGTCCGACCACCTGTGAACCGCTCCATTCCGGCGTGTTTGCACCGGTTATGTGCAGCCAAAACCGCATGGCATTGCCTCCCGACTGGTGGAGCTCGGAGAACATGTCACTAAAACGGTTGAGGTTGGTGGTCCCCGGTCCGATATCGCGCGCGTAGTTCACCCACGCAACGTTCGCCCCGCTCAGGAACAGCTGCTGATCATTGAACTGGATACGATCGAGCGGCTGGGCTCTCGCTGCTGGTGGGAGGCCCGCTAACAGAGTCAGGGTCAGGACGACGGCTAGCCTCCTGAGGTGCTTTCCCATTTTCGGTTCAGTGCGAGTGCCGAGTTCCAACAGTGTTGTCCCTTGGCAGGCCCTTGTTCATGTACCAGGTTAGCGGTTCAGGTAAACAACGGCCACCCGGGGCGTGCAGGTCGCGCACCCCGGGCGGGCCGATGTTCACTTTGAGCTGGTGGCTGCGGCAGCTTACTTCAACAGCACCATCGATCGCACCTTCTGACCGACCGGTGTTTCGAGCCGGTAGAAGTACACGCCGCTCGCCAGCGCCGTGTTCGTGGCGGCGTCAAACGTGACGTTGAAGGTTCCGACCGGCACGTGGTTGTCTACGAGTGTCGCGACCTTGCGCCCGATCACATCATACACGTCAAGCCGCACGTCTCCTGCAGCCGCCATCGTGAACGAGATGGTCGTGGAAGGATTGAACGGGTTCGGGTAGTTCTGGTCCAGCGCGTAGCCTTCCGGAAGCTCGTTGCGTTCCGTGCCGACACCGGTACCGCTCACCTCGATGAGCTGGATGTAGTCTACGTTGAAACCGCCGCCGTCGGACTCCAAAGAGAGGGTGTTGATTCCCGCGGTGGCGCCAAACTGCGCCGTCAGCAGTTCATTGGCGCCACTCGCGAAGTTCACAGCCCCATCGACTACGGCACTGTTTAGCAGCAGACGCCCGCTGCCCCCGCTCGGGGCATCGTAGAAGATGCGTACGACGTACTGGCCGTCGCTCGGGAAGTTGAGATCCCAGGCCACGCTTCCGCCCGCACCGATAGCAACCGACATGAAGCCCGTTGGACACCAGGCCCCAGCATCGCAGACAGGCACAACGCCTTCCGCTGCCGCATCCGGCGCTGCAGCCGACGCCACGGTGTCACCCGAGACCGGGTCGATAAAGCTGAAGCCGCTGAAATCCTGGAATCCCCATGAAGGTTCTATCCGGAACGTATGGGCTCCCGCGTCTAGGTCCAGAACTTCGGGCCCGGCGAAGTTAGCGTCGTTCGATACCCAGACGGTGTCCGGAGTGATGCGGTATTCGACAAAGTCGGGTCCGAGAACGTCCGCGTCGAAGACGAACTCGCCGTTACCCGCGAACGCCTGGTTCTTGAATCGCTGTCCGTCGATTGTAAGGTGCTGGCCTTTGGTACCGAAACGCATCCGCGTTCCAATCGAAAGGTCGTAGGTGCCGGCAGTGGCAATGTCGAACTGCCACTCGATAAAGCCCGACGACTGCATCTCATAGAAGGTAAACCCGTCGACTCCTTCGATTGAAGATCCGCTTAGCGTACCTTCATCAGCTTCGCCCGTGCCGACAATCGTGAGTGTGACGCGGGCTCCCGCGAGATCCTCGATCGCCGCCACGTACGCATCCTTATTTGCCTCGAAGTCGGTCTTCGACACCGGGAACCAGTTGAGGTCACCGAGCGGAAGCCCGTCGGTACCGCCAGTCAGCAGCGAGGACGTTGTATAGGTATAGTCCTCTCCAACCGGCCAGACGTTACAGACGAAGCAGGCTTCGTCGCGGCCGGGATCGAAGTTATAGAGGGTCGCATCCGAACTGCCGCCGCGCAACTCCGTAATGTTCGCCACCATGTCGGGTATGATGGACGACGGATAGGTAACCAGATCCGGTTGCACATCGGTAAAGTTGTTCTGCATGACCATCCCGTCGAACGCTGCAAACCACCCGGCCGTCGTGTCGTTCACGACCGGCTGCGAGCGAATATCCGCCGGCATCATGGCCGCGAACGCATCGTCCCGCCAGAAGCTGTTATTCGCCAGCACGATGCGGCGGTCAAGGTCCGTTCCGAACTGCGACGGCAACGCCGCAATCCCGAAGAACCCGGCAAACGGGTCGATCCGATTCGGATCCTCATATTCGGACGGCTGCTCGCCGTGCCAGAAGTAGTTCACGAAGAC
>JBFHWK010000299.1:0-4028 GCA_041589075.1 Rhodothermales bacterium | reverse complement strand
GGATCGTGGTGCTCCACGTTCTTGTACGCCTTGGCGAGGTCCTCGCTGAGCTCAATGCCATTGCCGTTGGTCAGGATCAGACAGCGCTCCGGGGAAGTGATGAGCGGATCGAAGAAGTTCGGCAGAAAGTGAGGACAGCGCTGCGCGACGCGGACAAACGACAGCCCCCTGTGTTCGTACGCCTGACGGATAATCTGGTACAGCAAATCGGGAATCCATTCGACCGCGTTTGCAACGAACGACGCGTTGGCGACGCCAAGCGTCGTACTCAGGATGTTCAGCGGCTCGATGAACGCGCCCTTTGGCGTCGTCGAAGTCTTGAGTCCGCGCGGAGACGTCGGCGAGGCCTGCATCTTCGTCATGCCGTAGATCTCATTGTCATGCACGATCGCCACCATGTTCATGTTGTAGCGGATCGCATGTATCCAGTGTGCCGTGCCGATGCTGCAGCAGTCGCCGTCGCCCATGTTTACGAACACGTTCAGGTCGGGTCGACGGATCTTGACACCTTCGGCGATCGGCAGCGCGCGGCCGTGTAGCCCGTGGAATCCGTAGGTGCCCATGTGGTGCGGGAAACGGCTGGAACAGCCGATGCCGGAAACGAAAACCGTCTTCTCCGGCGCAAGTTGTTTGTCGCGGCAGAGCCTCTGCACGGCTGTGAGGATGGCGTTGTCGCCACAGCCCGGGCACCAGCGCGGCACGGCGCTCTGATAATCGGAGAGCGAGTAGTAGGGCTCGTCCAGATTGATTGCACACGTACTGTTCAGACCAAACATGATGGTGCGTGTTTATAGTTTATCGAATTGCTCAATGAGCATCTCTTCAATATGCCCGGGCGGGATCGGCTGTCCATGTACCTCCGAAAATGAATCGACGTCGATCAAATAGCGAGCCCTGAGCAGCCACGCGAGATTCGAGTAGCGCCTGTTGTCCTCGTCGATCAGCTTGTCGGACAGCGAATCCGAATAGTTCATCTCGACGGCGATGACCTTGCGAAATCGTCCCAAGATCTCCTTAATTCCCGACGCCATCGGCTGAAGAAACTTCAGATGCAGCGCGGAAACCCGGTGTCCTTTTTCACGCACGCGTTCGACTGCCTCTTCGATGGCCCCCTTGGTGCTTCCCCATCCCACGACAAGAATGTCACCGGTTTCGTCACCAAAAACCGCTGGTGGTTTAAGTGTCTTCTGAAACGCCGCCAGCTTCAGACTGCGGCTTCGAAGGCCGTCCTGGTTGGCACCGGGGTTGTATGCGACCTTGCCTTGCCTGCTGTGGGCGAGACCTGTTAGCGTGAACATCCCACCGAGTTGTCCGGGAATGGGACGCCGTGACAGACCGGTTTCCGGGTCCCAGTCATAGGGTATAAAGCCGTCGGGCAACGCGCTCTGGTCGATCGGTGGCGCCAGCCAGTCGCGGCTGAACTCCGGTCGCATGAAAGGCTGCTGTCCGGTGGCGAGGTTTGCATCCGAAAGGACAACAACCGGCATGCGGAATGTCTCGGCGATCTTCCGTGCCGTCAGGACCGAATAGAAACAGTCCTCGATCGTTGCCGGCGCCATGACGACTTTCGGGGCATCGCCGTGCGTGCTGAAGAGCGATGCGAGCAGATCACCCTGCTCCACCTTCGTCGGCAGGCCCGTGCTCGGCCCTCCGCGCTGCACGTTGATAATCACGAGCGGGATCTCCGCCATCACGGCGAGACCGATCAGCTCGGTCTTGAGCGACATGCCGGGACCTGATGTAATCGTGACGGCGCACTTGCCGGCATAGGAGGAACCGATAGCGAATCCGCAGGCCGCGATCTCGTCCTCAGCCTGATGTACCATCCCACCGACATTCTCGAAAACCTCACTCAAATAATGCGACGCCGACGTCGCCGGTGTGATCGGATACATGGCGCACACCTCCATCCCCGATGCCATCACACCCAATGCAAGCGCCACGTTACCGTTGACGACGATTTGCGGTCCCGTAATCCCGGCGGACGGAATCTCGAACTTGAAGTCTAGGTTGTCCTCGGCCCAGGCGTATCCCGCCTCCAGGAGTTTCATGTTCTTGTCAACGACTTCCTTCCCCTTTCGGCGGAAGACGAAGGCGACTTGTTCTCGGGCGAGGTCGAGGTCCCGGCAATAAATGTTACAGAGAAGGCCCAGGACAAACATGTTCTTGCCGCGTCGCGTGTCCGTGACGTGCTGCCGACATTCGGTCTCCATCGGCACCTCGATGACACGGTATCCATCCTCAAGCAGCTCATCGACGACGGACTTGAAAGACTTGGCGATCGCTTCGTCGGGGTGTGTCCGCCAGAAGTTCTCGATGAGCACGATGGCTCCCGGCTTCAGATTGTCTGACCGCACCCGACCGGACAGCACCATCTCGTTGAAAGCAACGACGAGATCGGCTGCGTCCCCGGCGTTAGTGATCGGAAATGATCCCACCCGAATGCGGTTTCCGCTGGCACCGGCCACGTTGCGCGGCGGCGGCTGAATCTCTGCCGGAATGATCTCTACGGTCCAGACACCGTTGCCCATCTTGGCAGATACGGTGCCGAAGGTCTGACCGGCTTTCTGAGCGCCCTCACCGGAGTCACTAACGACTTCGACGACGTGCTCGCGGATGCGGATGGTTCGTTTGCCGGTTGGCTGATCGTCCGGGTGCGGTTCCTCGGCGGACACCGATACCGCTTCCGGCGATTCCTGCTGGAAGGTTGAGGCTGACACGAGCGGCCCCTTTGTCAGGGATGTTGGTCCAGGAATATCGAGCTTGATGTAACCCAAGCCCGACTTTTAAGATCGGCCGCACACCCGCGTCCGATACTCAGAAGGAGTACTGAAATTCGTGTAGGGGCATGCTCTACGGAAGTGTGGGGGAATGGCTTTCGTGGTGTTGATTTCGTAGTTGGGACCGGGCCCGTCAGGGCAGTTTGCTGTGCAACCACCGGTTGGACAAAGGACAAATCGAGCCGCGCTGAATCGCACTTCGAAGCCGGCTCCCACCCGACGTTAGGTCCAAATCCCTTCCATCGCTTCTCAGAAACCGTTCTTCAAACGGTGATCGACCATCCGATACTGGCCATGGAGCGCCACACGGTCCTTGCGAACGTCCGCCCAGCACACACAACAGAAGCGACCCACATGCATGCCGCCAGTGCGATGTATCCATTCTCCCTTGTAACCTCGGTCCTGCTGTTGGGCATCTCGACGATGCAGGTTTCACAGCGTGATGACGATCATCGTGCAAGTGCCGCTCGTGACAGCACGCGCTCCGTTTCCTTTGCCGTGGTCGGCGACTACGGCCTTGCCGGTCAACCCGAAGCCGACGTTGCTGCTCTGGTTCATTCCTGGCAGACCGACTTCGTCCTTACAGTGGGAGACAACAACTATCCCGATGGTGAGGCTCGTACCATCGACAAAAACGTGGGCCAGTACTACAGCGATTACATCTACCCGTATGCCGGAGCGTTTGAGTCGTCAGCGTTGGAAAACCGCTTCTTTCCCGCTCTGGGGAATCATGATTGGCGCAGTATCAGTTGCGATTCCACCGGTTGCTCAGGACCGTATCTCGACTTCTTCACGCTGCCCGGTAACGAGCGCTACTACGATTTTGTCCGCGGAGATGTACACGTTTTTGTTGTCGACAGCGACCGGTCGGAGCCCGACGGCATAACCAGCGATTCGAAGCAGGCAGAGTGGTTGCAAAACGGATTGAGTACGTCAACAGCCGCCTGGCAGATAGTCACTCTCCATCATGCACCGTATTCGAGCGCCAAACACGGTTCGGCCACGACCCTGCAGTGGCCGTACGGAGAATGGGGGGCCGACCTCGTGATCGCTGGTCACGATCATGTCTACGAACGGATTCATGCAGACGGAATCGTGTACATCGTGAACGGGCTTGGTGGGAAAAGTATATATAGTTTCGGCGCTCCGATTAAAGGCAGCGAAGTTCGCTACAACGACGACTTTGGTGCCTTGCGTGCGGTCGCCGACCAGACGCAGATCACGCTTGAGTTTGTAAGCCGCACCGGC
>JBFHWK010000298.1:0-4074 GCA_041589075.1 Rhodothermales bacterium | reverse complement strand
CTTTGCGAGCATCTTTGCTATGATCCCGTCGAGCGCTATCGGAACCCCGGCTCTCAGATTCGTCATGGAGTCCGGGTCCTCGTTCAGAATGCTGAACACCACCGCCTGCTCATAGTCGCCTCTGAACGGCAGCACGCCCGTAATCATCTCGTACAGGATCACACCCAGCGACCAGATATCGCTTCTCCGGTCCACCTCCTCCCCACGCGCCTGCTCGGGACTCATGTACGCCACCGTGCCCAGCGTCGAGCCCATCTGCGTCAGCTTCGTCGAGGCGGCTGTCTTGGCGAGTCCAAAGTCGAGGATCTTCACGACCCCGGACTTCGTGAGCATCACGTTCCCACTCTTGACGTCGCGGTGGACGATGTCCTTACCGTGTGCGGCCTTCAGTCCTTCGGCGATCTGGGTGGCAACCGAGACCGCCTCCTTGATCGGTAACGGCCCCTTCGCGACCCGGTCCGACAGCGTCTCGCCGTCGATAAACTCCATCGCGATGAAGGGACGCACATCGCCCGTCGCTACCTCGGCCTCGTCTATTTCATATACGTGAGCAATATTCGGATGATTGAGAGCGGCGGCCGACCGGGCCTCGCGGTAGAACCGTGCCTTGTCGTCCTCAGAGACCAGCGCATGCGGAGGCAGCAGCTTTAGCGCAACGGTGCGGTCGAGCTTCGTATCCTCGGCACGGTAGACGATGCCCATTCCGCCGCGCCCCAGCTGACTCGTGATGCGGTAGTGCGATATTGTCTCGTCGATCACTGCAATAGCCTGGCGAGTAAACAAGCCAATAGATAGGCGGTCGGGGCTAGAGAAGCAAGGTTGAGCGGGGTAGTGCGAGCCGTCGCAAGGTGCTCCGCATGCCATTGCTCGAGTCCGACTGAGCCCTCAGGTGTACCCGCTGCGCAGACTGTGACCTCGAGCCTTTGCGCCTCAGACGACTACTAGTGCCCATGAAGTCAGGGCACCCATTCTCCGCAGGTACGCTGCAGCTTGACACTGATATGTCTTCTTACAAGAGAGAGATTGGGCTGCAGCTTAACCGCTGAAGAGGGCAGGTTTAAAGGCGATCCCGTCGCAATCGCCACCTACACAAAGGGTACACGGTCTTTGTGCACCCCCCGCCCCGAACTCTCCAGGATTCAATCTCGCGCGTCCGGAATGGGTGGCGCGTCCGACGTCTTCCAGCAACAGCACGTCTGGTCAACTTGCTCGGCCCTGGTCCATTTCAAAAACTAGAATCGTAATGTCGTCCTGCTGTTCACTAATACCACACCACTTCGTGATCCTTGCGATCATCGATTCGATGCCGTCCTCGAGCGGTAGCCTGCGCGTGGCGTGAAGGCTCTTGGAAAAGCGGCTAATCCCGAAGTCAGTGCCATCTTCGTTTTCTGCCTCGACAATACCGTCGGTATAGAGTACGACGCGGTTACCGGACTCCAGCTTGATCACCCGGTCCTCGTATGTTGACGTCGGAAGAAGCCCGATCGGCGGGCCCGTTGTCTCAAGTGTCACGGGAGCGGTGTCTTTCGAAACGACAATCGGCGGCGGGTGGCCGGCAGCGACATATCGAAACGTCGATGCCTTCAGGTCGAGCAGGCCGTAGACCAGCGTAAAGTACTGGGCCGTGCGGGTGTCGAACGGGAAGTATTTGTTGAGTCGAGCTGCTACTCTTGCCGGTGCCGCGACTCGCGATCCTTTGCCGTCTTCGAACAGCACCGATCGTCCGGGTACCGGCGACAGCATCCTGCTAACCGCTACGGAAAGCAGCGAAGCACCGACGCCGTGGCCGCTTACGTCGAGAATGTACAGGGCGACGAGATCCCCGTTAACTTGGAACACATTCAATAGATCTCCCGCAAGCTCCTGGCAGGGCTGGAACGCCCATGAGATGTTCAAGCCGCCGATCTGTGGAGGTCCCTCCGGCAACAGAGCCCGCTGAATTCTGGCCGCGGCTTCCAGATCCTTCCGCATGCGGTCATTGGCTGATTCGAGTTCCTTCTTGGCCTCCTGCAGTGCGTCTTCCGCGTTCTTCTGAGCAGTGATATCCGACTGAATGCCGATGTGATTCGTCACGGTCCCTGCAGCGTCTCTGATTGGCGTCACGGAGAGACGATTCCAAAAAGGTGTCCCGTCTTTTCGATAGTTGAGAATCTGAACGGTGCAGGCTGTGTCGGTGCGAATTGCCTCACGGATCACCTCGATTGTATCCGGATCCGTGTCCGGTCCTTGCAGGAATCGGCAATTGCGCCCAACAACGTCCTTCGCGGAGTAGCCGGTGAGCCGTTCGAAACCCTCGTTGGCATATATCAGCGGGTTGTCAGGCAGGCTAGGGTCAGATATGGTTATACCTTCGGCAGCCGCTGCAAGCGCACGATCCTTGATAAGCAGCTGCTCAGCGTATTCCTTGTTATTGAGAAATGCGACGGTCGTGTCTCTTCTGGACTTCATTCCACATTCAATCGAGTTGTGCGTTCTCTCGGGTCGGCAGACGTGAGTTACAAACCTTGACAATGGGCGTAGGTCCGACGCTTCGTCTTCTGACTCTAAGTTACCAACAGGAGCCCCTACCTGTGCCTGCAGATCGGGGCTTCTTCTTCGCTCATTCTCGTTGGCAGGGCCTGACGGAGGAACGATCAGTTAGGCATGCAGTATCCGCGGTCCACTAGATGTTTTTCCTCCTTTCCTGAAGTGTCTGGTCGATCGATTTCAGCAAACACATAGACTCTCTTGCATAGGATTTTTGACGTGTGGTGTAGGGAATTATCAGTTGGACGGCTCGCGATCGCGGTGCTAACGTGCGGCCGAGTTTACGTTAGTTGCTATTACGACTTATCGTGGGTCTTCAGTCAGATACGTTTTCTCTTCGGGCGACGGCTAATACGAGACGATGCAGGAGCTACACATCTCATTCTGGTCGACCATGCCGCCCCCGAGTTTTTCGAGGACATGAAAGTCCATTATGTTCTGGCGAATCACTGGTATTCGCGAGTCAAACGAGACTACGAATCACTCCGTGAGAATTGAGGCCGGTCAGGCCGGGGTGTTGTGACCTGCGCCGGCTCAATCGCCATCCTCTCGGTAGGCACGGACCTCGTCCACCTCCAGCCGGAAGGGTCCGTCTTTGCCATCGAGGATGTAGAATCCGATACGTCTCACGTTTCCGAGTTCGGTAGGTCGGGCGCTGACGGGCCGGCCGAAGACTGTCGACCTTAGCGCACTGAACGGCACGCGCACCCACGCCCATTCGGCGTCTGTTTCGAAGGGCGCACGCCGGGAGACGGTACGTCCCCAGCTCCGCGTACCATCGTCGACTTCGACCTCGAAGGTCCGTCCGCCACCGCGGACTCGGACTTCTAACCCGTCGTAGGCTGCGAGATCCATCGATCGTTGAGCACGGACGGAAGTGAAGCCGCCACCCTGCGTGACCAGGGTGCCGGTGAACCGCAGCAATCCGTCCTCGATCGAGACGTATCCACGAGACCGTCCTCCCATGACGCCGTCGTTGACGACCTGCCAGTCTGCTTCGTCGGGGCTGTCGAAGAAGAACAAGGCCACTGGAGTGGCACGATTGCATGACCCGCAGGGGGATTCTAGTGATACCGCGACCGCGAGGAGTAGGATTGGGAAAAGAAGAACCGTCATGGTCGTATATAATCTACTGGGTCTCTTGGACGGAACGGCGATTAGTCAGGTTTCTGTCCCAGGCGTCGAAAGGGGATCCCCTTCCCCAAGCCCCCACACTCACGGTCGTGTCAGTGCGCCGAATGCTGCTCGCCACGCTGTAGTCCTATCGTTCAGATACGAGCACAGTCCAGAAGATGTCGCCACAAGCAGTCGGTTGACTTGAACCCGGCCTCCTCCAACCATCGCATTTGGTTCCGGCGCGTGTTGACCGATGAGTACTGCAGGCGGCTGCATCAGCCTGCGTGCTTTGGCAGGCTTACGACCAGAACTCGTCCCAGTTGTGGAGATCGTAGAAGTGCTCCCGACCGTCCACAATCCGACCATCCTTGAATTGAAAGACAATGCAGCAGCCCGTGTCCAACTGCTTGCCATCCCTCTGCGCGATGTTGT
>JBFHWK010000297.1:0-4078 GCA_041589075.1 Rhodothermales bacterium | reverse complement strand
GCGAGCTTTCGGATTTGGGTGGAGCGATCCTTGTCTCTAAACAACTCGACGGCTTCAGTAACAATCTCGTTCGGATCGTCTGTGTCGAGACTGACGGCGCAGGGGCCGGCAAACGAATACTCTTCTCCGGTGCTTCCGACAAACGCGATGCCGCCGGCCGCCATCGCCTCAAGGCCGACCAGTCCGAAAGGCTCATGGCCGCTATTGGCCAGCACGGCGTCGGCCGTGGCATAGAAAGGCCGTAGCATCTCAGATGTCATCTGGAACGAGAGATGATAGAGGTCTGCCTCAGGAAGGTCTCCAAGCAGGGACATCAAGTCGGCCCATTCGTTGGGCCGTCCGGTGACGTGGTATACCGAGAGCCCACGTCGTGCGGCAAGGTCGAACACTTCGCGCCCGTGTGCCTCCAGCCCTCCGCGAAGCGCGAAGACGATCCTGTGGCCGGCTGATTTCAGGAGCGCTGCAGCCTCTATGGCCATGAGCCAGCGTTTGGCCGGGTCGAAACGACCTACTTTGAAGAGCATCAACGCGTCTTCGGCACGTAGTGCGCGACGCAACTCGCCGCATCGCGCAGCCGGTACGCGACGCAATGCGTCGTGCGGGATACCGTTGGGAATTACGAGAGGATTCAACCCGGAGCCCCACATGAGATGCTTCATGTAGCGGCTGACGGTCGTAAGACGAGCGGACAGGGCCAAGCGCTGCCAGTTGACACGATGGAAGGACATCGTGTTGTTGGCGTTCCAGAGCAGTACGCAACGGTGCCGTAAGCCGACGGCGGCGAGATAATCGTGCAAACGGATCACCGCTTCTGCCGTGTGCCACTCCTCGGCCATGATGACCGGCACGCGTCCCGCCTCCAGCGCGGGCCTGACAATTCGCTCGACTACGAAGGCCGGAACCGAGTCGTTGAAATCGCCCACCTTCCCGTCCTCGCCGTCGTATACGCCGGCGGGGTGCTGCGCGCTGATCCACTGGCACCAGCGATGCAGAGTAAGTGGTCTGTCGTCGAAGAGCTGGATCCCTGGAAGCGAAGGATCGCCCACAAAGAAGAGATGCGTCTCGTAACCCCGTGCGGCCAGGGCTTCGGAAAGGCTCGTCACGCGAATTCCCAAACCGCCCGCTGACGCGTAGCGGTCAGGCCCCTCAAACGAGAGGATGCAGAAGGTCGCTGTGCCCGGTGGGAGACTCACGACAGGGATTCGGGAAGGGTTCTGCCTTACATACTCATCGGCTGGCCCACATCTATAGATACGGTGTGGCGAGGCGCCGTGCAAACCGTAATACCCATTTTCGATACGTTTCAGCCCCGTAACTGTTGCACCCGAAAGCCATAGGCCTGCTCAGCCATTGAGTTCTCGGCGCGCGCGAGGGGTCGAAACTCTCAACGCGACCGCCGGGATAACCTTGCCGGGAGTTTCTCGTCGCGGTCTTGACCTCTCAGTGTCGTCAGTCCGGTTGCAGCCGTCGGTTCCAGACTTTTGGCTAGCTACGGCGAGCGCACTTGTGCGATTTCGTCGCGGGCTCAGCCGATCTCGCCCACGAGCCAGTAGCGCCCTGGACAACGGCTTAGCGCATGGCGTCTGTCCGATTCAGACACCGGACCGCCCTCCCAGAGCGTAGGGACCTCTCCGCCTCCCAACCGGAAGCTCTCACCGATGCGGCCGACCGGACGGCCCCGGTCATCCATTACGACATCTCTTCGCCGCCCGCCAAGAGAAAAACCATGCGGCCAAACGACGGTATGGCCCTCAACCGGACGCTCCAGACGAAGACACTCGCCCTGTTGGACAACCTTTCCGACGTACAGGGCCTGCATGACGGCATCCTGCGCTGCACTCTGCACAAGCATCAGGACATCCGATTCCGAACCGCCGCTACCCACGAGGCCACACCCGCCGAGGGCGAGCCCGAATGTGACCAGAGTTGCAAAACGCTTAACCACCGCAGACACCGTGAGATCTCCAGTTCCGCTGCCTTCAACCTTCGATTTGCCCGATCGGTTCTATCCGGCCGCAGGGCCCGCGGGAAATCCTCGGCGTAAAACGGAACGCCCTAATGTCGGCGCCATTAGGATTCTGTCCGCCACCTGCCGGGACCGCAATACTCCGACTCTTGGAAATCACTACATTCGGCCGCGACTGGAATGATCTGCAAGAATCGGAGCAAGACATGAGAAGAACTTTTGCCATGTTCGTTGCCCTCGTCGTGGGGATGCTAACGGTTGTGCGATCGGAAGCACAGGAGAACAAGCCACTAACCGAAGAGCGCGTCCTGGACTTCGTCGCGTCCATGTACGACCTGGAAGAATGGGGTGACGCACACGAGGAAGAGTTGGACGAGTTGGACGACACGTGGGACCCCGACAACATGGACGACATCACGGCACCGTTCACGTCTGTCGTGGAGTACGTCAAGACGCAGCGCTGGGCCAACGAGGTGAACGCAATCGTGAGGCGACATGGGTTTGACGACATCGAGGCGTGGGCTGTTACCGGCAACCGGATAATGCGCGCCTTCGCCGCGATCATGTACGAAGAGAGCGCCGCCGAGATTGACGAAGGGATGGCTGAGGCACTGAAGCAGATCGAGGAGAGCGACATGTCCGCCGAGCAGAAGGCCGCGATGCGTGACCTGCTCGTCTCGAGCAAGGACATGGCCCGCATGTACGAAGATGTCGACGAGCGGGATAAGGCCGCGCTCAGACCGCACATAAAGGAGTTCGAGAAGATGAGTGCGGACAACGACAACGACGAGTACGAGTACGAGTATGAGGACGAAGACCACTAGCGCGACCTTCTTGAAGGGCCGAGGACTGGCCCCGTCAGTCTATTGTAGAAGCCTTGCGCACTGTGGCGGAGCCGGTAGCCCGAGGGTGTCGAACAGGTAGATTTTGTCTAGTCGGACTGCCTACGACACCGTCGGCTGGTCGAAACCACGCTCCGGACTCGATACGTCCTTTGGATTTCACCAGAGCAGTCGACTCTGATATGGCCGGCCGGCAACTCTCGCCTCGTGCTCCAGCAGCTTTTCTTTTCTCCAGAGACCTCCGGCATAGCCGGTGAGACTGCCGTCACTTCCGATCACGCGGTGACAAGGTATGATGATGGCCACCGGGTTCTGCGCGTTCGCGCGTGCGACCGCGCGCACGGCCTCACTACCGCCCATTCGCTCGGCCAGCGTGCGGTAGCTGATCGTATCGCCATACGGTATAGCGCGAAGCAGATTCCACACTCGGCGCTGAAAGGGGCTTCCCGCGAGGTCCAGAGGTACGGTGAACTCGTTCACATCGCCTGCGAAATAACCTTCGAGTTCCAAATGGGCCCTGGTCAGAATGTCATCCGCCACTGCGTCCCGTGAGGCCTCCTGCTGAAGGTTGCTATTGCCGCGCTGATCGAGGAAGCGCACGGCGCAAAGTCCCGTCGTGCTCGCACTGATTCGGAGGGCACCGATGGGAGTGTCTGCAATGCCATGCGCCAGTGCCTTCTCGGTTGTAGTTGAGCTCATTGAAGTTGCCCTTTGTTCATCTGCGAGTACCGAGGGTGAAGTCGTCGCGTGTGACGGAGCCGGACAAGAACGCACGGGGGCCCTGTTGTGACAGCCTTGACACGGCGGCGATTGCTATTCGCGCAGGCAACGTTTCCCCAAACTCATAGGTCTGCTTCCAGCCGGGGACTATTCGTGCGTGCCACTTGCCGGCCGAAAGCCACTGGACGGTCCACAGCCACGGCACTTCCCCACGTGGCCGAATCGCAACGACAACGCGTCCTCTCAGAGTGTCGGCGGCAAGCTCGGGTGCCATCGGTACGGACCCGCCAAGCCAGCTCGTGGCAGGTACCAACGCGGGCTCCCGATACGGGCCGTTCGCGAGCGGAATGCTGACCTCAGCCGTGTCCCTGAGCAGCCACTTCATACTGAAATGCACGTTGCCTGACGGTGAGTACATCTCCCGCGTCAGCTCCACCTGTCGCACTATTTCTTCCGCGGACCAGCGTGCCGTGAAGTTGCCCGGCCAGATGTGCCGATCGTACGGATTCTGCTGAAGCCACCAGTCGAGCAGTGCGGGATAACTCTGCTC
>JBFHWK010000296.1:0-4080 GCA_041589075.1 Rhodothermales bacterium | reverse complement strand
GGCGCCGAAGGGCGTTGGCGGAATCACGACGGCGGGGGTTGCCTTACCGTTTCTCGTCGACAAGACCATCGAGAAGGGCCTGAACGACCTCGGTGTTACGGGCGAGGCTCGTGCGCGCATGAGGGGCTATCGTCCCAACGAAATTCAGGCCCCGATGGCGTACATGGCTCGTCCGTTGAACGGTGTCTGGGCGACAGCGCCGTTTCTCCACAACGGCGCCGTCCCTAACCTCTACCAGCTGCTCAGTCCGCTCGCGGAGCGAGACAAGAAGTTCTATCTGGGCAGCAAGGAGTTCGACCCGAAACACGTGGGGTTGAGCACCGAAAAGGTCAAAGGCGGTTTTGAGTTTGACACATCGCACCCGGGTAATTCGAACAAGGGTCACCAGTTCGAATACGAAGGTGACATCATCGATCCCAATACGTTTGAGTGGTGGGCTCTTCCCAAAGGAGTAATCGGTCCGAAGCTGACGGAAGATGAACGTTGGGCCATCATCGAGTTTCTCAAGACACAGTGAGCATGTACGAGAACATCCGAATCGTTTCTGCGGGTCAGCGCTGTCATGGAAGGTAAAAGTCATTACGTGCCGGGGCCGAACGATCCGGCCCGATCAAAGCTGGACCCACTCTGGCCGCCGGCACCGCCGCCTAAGGGAAGGGCTGCGAAGATCCTGAAGTACCTGTTGCGAAAGCAGGTAGACAAGACCTTCGGTTTCTTCCGGGTCGTGAAGCCCATCTTCGAGCTGCCCAATCGGGGGCCGGTCTTTGTATCACGTTTTCGCGACGTGCAGGAAGTTCTTCAGCGACCCGAGATCTTTGCGGTCCTGTACGCGCCGATGATCGACAGAAGTGTGGGCGGGTTCATGCTCGCTCACGACGGAGCGGAGTACAACAAGGACAAGGGACTAATGAGGTCCCTGATGCGGAAGGACGACCTGCCCCGAGTGCGTAAGATGGTTGGCGAACTTGCCGAAAGGTGTATCGAGGAAGGCTACGGCTACGGGTCGCTCGAAGTCGTTAGCAACCTGTCGCGAAAGGTGCCGATCCTCCTGACCGGAGAGTACTTCGGTTTTCCGGGACCGGACCTCGAGAGCATGTTCCGGTGGAGCCGCGCCACGCAGTACGACATGTTTCACAATCAATCGATGTCGGGCAAGATTCATGATGAAAACTTGATGGCCGGCCGCGAGATGAAGGCGTATCTGAAGGATGAGTTGATTCCGATGCGGCGACGTCAAATCGAACAGGACCCCGGCAAGTATGACGACGTCGTATCCCGCCTGGTTAAGATGAAACTGCCCAAGGAGATAGGGTTCGACGAGGACCGTGTTCTGAGCAATATCATGGGCTTGCTCGTGGGCGGTGTCGAAACGACGTCGAATGCCATCGTTAACATTCTCGACGAGCTCTTTCGAAGGCCAAAGCAGCTAAAGGGAGCACGTGAGGCCGCACTGGCGAACGACGACCATCTGCTGTTCAAGTATTGCTGGGAGGCGTTACGGTTCAATCCGATCAATCCTTTTGTGGTCCGGCAGTGCACGGAGAACTATCGGTTGGCCAGTGGCACCTTCCGCACGACGAATATCGAGCCGGGGCGCATTGTTTTCGTGGGAACTCGATCTGCGATGAGAGATTCGCGCGAGCTTCCGAAGCCCAAAAAGTTTCGGATCGATCGGCCCGAGTACCACTACATGCACATGGGCTATGGCCTGCACCGGTGCCTGGGCGATCACATCAGCGAAGTGCAGATTCCCGAGATCATCAAGCACCTTCTAGTGCGAAAGAACCTGCGCCGCGCCGACGGCCCCGAAGGCCAGCCCGATTACGATAACGGTCCGTTCCCCGAAAGCTTCAGCGTGATGTTTGACGGTTCGAATAGGACCGTTACCAAACCTGAGCACACCCCAAAAGGAGATACGAACATGTCCAATCATCAGAATGCCGTCGCAAAGACGTTGAAAGATTATGCAGGGGCGTTTCTGTCGATGGTGCCATCGAATTCCGTCCCGTATTTCAACCTTCCGCTGATGTTTATCTCCGATCAGGGTGTTTTTTCGTTCACGGACAAGGCGCAGTTGGAAGGCTTTCTCACGAAGTACATGGAACGCCTCAAGGCGATGAAGTACAAGCGGGTCGAGTTATCGACTCCGACGATAGAGATGCTCAACGATGCGACTTCGATGACGCGCTTCAGCGTCATTCGCTATGACGAAGCCGACAAGGTCATCGGTCAGTTCGACGCCGTTTACACTTTTCGGAGGACGGGCGACGACTGGAAGATTGCGGTCGCCATTCTCCTCAACAAGCCGTCGGTGTGACCGTTCGGCGCCACGCGCCGCCCACCCACGCCTTATCTCCGATTCGATTTGCGGCAGAAGGCGGCGTACGCGACCTTGTGCCGGAGCGTATCAGTTCATGAGGTCGCATCCGGTGATGCGTGTAACCGGTCGTCGATGGTGAACAGTTAAAGACGTGAACGTCGTTTTTGGGAATTCGGCACTTCGCCGTGCCTACCTCTCCCTGTTTCTCTACGCTGTGGTCGCGGTTCTGACGGTACCCATTTACGGGCAGACGGCGGCGCTGTCGGGCACGGTCACGGACTCGGTCACGGCCGAGCCTCTGATCGGCGCGAATATTTTTGTCGTCTCGGACTCCGGAGCACGCCTGGGTACCTCCTCGGCGGTCGACGGAACGTTCGGTTTTCAGAACCTGGCCGCCGGGACCTACACGATCACCATAACTTACACCGGCTACGAGCGGTGGGTACGTTCGTTACAGCTCAGAGATGGCGAGTCACGCATGCTTGCCGCTGCACTCAGGCCAACTGTTTTGGATCTGGGCCAAACCGTTGTAGTGACAGCTTCTCGCCGCGAGGAACGGAGGCTTGACGCTCCGGCAGCGGTCTGGCTTCTCGAGGCCGTCGATATACAGGCGCGACCCGCCCTGAGTCCGGTCGAGCATCTGAAAGGACAGCCGGGCGTAGACGTCGCCAGCTCCGGGCTGAGTTCGGACCGCGTGGTTGTGCGCGGCTTCAACACCACATCCGATTTCGGCAGGCTCCTCTTTCTCACCGACAGTCGCTTCGCCGGCGTTCCGGGGCTGGGGTTCAATTTCTACGAGTTGAGCCCCACCGTCGACGATGACATCGACCGTATCGAAGTGGCCGCGGGACCCGCGTCCGCGCTGTACGGGCCGAACGCGCTCGGTGGCGTGCTGCAGATCATCACGAAGTCACCGTTCGACAATCCGGGGACTGTCGTAACCATCACCGGTGGCGAGCGCAGCCTGATCCGCGGAACGATCCGCCACTCGGGTCTCATCGGAAACCGACTCGCTTACAAGATCTCGGGCGAGTACCATCAAGGCGACGACTGGGAGTATGTCGATCCGGTTGAGCCCGACACGATCATCAAAGGCATCCAGACCAGTAGCGGGCGGATTCCGCGGGGCGGGCCCGTACCGAACATCAGAGATTACGCGCAAGAGAGACTTGGTGGCTTCGGGCGCCTGGATTTCCGACCGAACAACAACCTGACAGCCATCCTTTCCGGCGGTATCACGCGCGGCAACTGGCTTGGCATCTTTGAGGGCGGCGGCGTGCAGGTCGAGGACTTCGTCTACAGCCACATTCAGGCCCGGCTGTACTACAAGCGGCTGTTTGCGCAGGCGTTCGTAAACCGCAACTCGACCGATGACAGCTTCTTCCTGAGGACCGGCGACCTCATCGTCGACAAGTCCGCGATATACGTCGGGCAGTTGCAGCACAGCACTGAGTTTCTGCGGGGCCGCCAGGAGTTGACGTACGGCGCAGACCTTCTTCTGACACGCCCCGACTCGAAAAGCACGCTGCACGGCCGCAACGAGGACAAGGACAACATCGACGAGATCGGCTTCTACATCCAGTCGGAGACGGAGCTGTCGAAGAAGCTGAAAGGTGTCCTAACGCTGAGGCTCGACGACAACAATCGTCTCGACGATCCTGTGTTTTCACCGCGTGCAGCACTGGTTGTCAAGCCGGCTGCGAATCACACTTTTAGAATAACGTTCAACACGGCCTACTCCTCCCCCCGGGCCGCCGACT
>JBFHWK010000295.1:0-4090 GCA_041589075.1 Rhodothermales bacterium | reverse complement strand
CGAGCAGGATGCGGTTGCGGGAAACAGCCGTGTGGATGCCGTCCGTCGCATCGCGGCCGAGGAGGGTGCGCGCGTAATCGTAATCTGCGCGGAGATCGAGGCGCAGATCGCGGAGCTGGACGAAGCGGATCGACAGGTATTCCTCGACGAACTCGGACTGGAAGAGTCGGGCCTCGACCGGCTCGTGCACGCGGCCTACGACCTCCTCGACCTCATCACCTTCTTCACCGCCAATCCGAAGGAAGCGCACGCATGGACTGTGCGCCGCGGGACTCGCGCACCACAGGCCGCCGGCGTCATCCACACCGACTTCGAGCGCGGCTTTATCCGCGCCGAGACCATCAAGTTCGACGAATACGATCGGCTGGGATCGGAAGCGGCCGCCCGCGAGGCCGGACTCATGCGTTCCGAGGGTAAAGAGTATCTTGTGCAAGACGGCGACGTGCTGCTATTTCGTTTCAATGTTTGACCGGCCTGAGGTAGATCTATGTTTGTCCGAATGTGTGCTTGCGTGTCGATTGCGACGATGGCCCTGGCGGCATGCGCGCCGCCGGAATCTGCGGAACGCGAAACGATGGTACTGCAAACGCGCGCGGACTCGGTCGCGATGCGCGCGTATGAGGCCGTCGGCGGGCCGGCGGTATGGAAAACGATTCGCTATCTGCGATTCGACTTCGGCAACGAAGCGGGCGGCGAGTCGCGGATGGTCGCGCACCATCTCTGGGATCGATACTCGGGCGACTACCGCGTCGAGTGGTCGCAGGGACCCGACACTTCGATCGTAGTACTGATGAACGTCAACGATCGCAGCGGGCGGGCGTACATCAACGGCGTCGAAGCCGATACGTCTGTGGCCAACCCGATGGTCGATCGCGCGTATCGCCGATACATCAACGACAGCTATTGGATGCTCTCGCCGGTGAAGCTCTTCGATCCCGGTGTCACGCGCACCTACGTGGCGGACTCGTCGTCGGCCGATTTCGACGTGATCAAACTTTCGTTCGGAGATGTCGGGCTGACGCCGGGCGATCAGTACTGGCTGTGGGTTGACACGAACGAAGGCATGGTGCGCCGATGGGCGTTCTTTCTCGAGGGCTGGCGTGACCGGCCGCCGAGTGTGTACGAGTGGACGCGTTTTCGTGAGTTCGAGACGCCCCAGGGCAAGGCGATGATATCGGCGCGCAAAGAGGCCTCCGGCAGAGACTGGGCGATGCTCACGCCGGCGAACCTGCCCACTTCGGACCAGAGCGAGTACTTCACGAACCCCGCCCGCACTCTGGAGTAAGCCACCGGCGCGCGGCCAATCGTCAAGACGGGTTCGATCCGCTTGGACTACCGATTCTTTGTGGCGCGGCGGTATCTGTTCAGCCGCAAGCGCATAACGCTTATCTCGATCATCACGGCGATCTCGGCGATCGGCGTGGCCGTCGGCGTGGCGGCGCTCATCGTCGTACTCTCGGTGATGAACGGATTCTACGATTTCGTGCAGGACCTGCTCGTTTCGGTCGATCCGCACGTGCGCATCGAGGCCGCCACGGGAGATGGACTGCCGCGGCCGGATTCAGTACTCGCCCTCGCGCTGTCGATGCCGGGAGTGCAAGCGGCGTCTCCGTACGTCGAGGGCAAGGCGCTGATCGCGGGCGAGGAGGGGATGGACGTGAGCAAGGTCGTGATCGTCCGCGGCATTGACTCGACCGGCATCTCGCCGTCGATGCGTTCCGGGTTCGGATCGTTCCGGCTGGCGCGCGATGGCGGTCTGCCGGGCGTGATCATCGGCGTCGACCTGGCCCGCCGGCTCGGGTTTTCGCCGGCCACGAGCTCGCTGCCGGCGAGTCAGTTCGGATTACTCTCGGCGCAGTCGCTCGAGCGCCGCATCACCCAGCCGTTCAGCGGCTTCTTCATCCCCCGCTTCGAGGTGCGCGGGATCTATGACTTCGAGTCGGTGAGTGACGAGAGCCGCGTCTATGTCTCCGTTGCGGAGGCGCAGCGACTCTTTACGATGGGCTCGCGGTTCACCGGCGTCGAGCTGCGGCTCGCCGACCTCGATCGGGCCGCCGACGTGAAACGGCGGCTGCAGTCGCACCTCTCGCCCGAAGAATACCGGGTCCGCACGTGGTACGATCTCCAGGAGTCGCTCTACGGCGTGATGAAACTGGAGAAGTGGGCGGCGACGTTGATCCTCGCGCTAATCATCATCGTGGCGGCGTTCAATATCGTCGCCTCGATCACGATGGTGGTGATCGAAAAGCGTCGCGACATCGGCGTACTGCAGGCGATGGGTGTGTCGCGGCAGAACGTGGGTCGGATCTTCCGGCTGTCCGGTCTGCTGATCGGAATCGGCGGCACGATTGCTGGTCTCGTGATGGGGCTCGGACTAGCGCTGGTGCAGAAGCACTTTGAGCTGGTGCCGCTGATGGGTGCGGAGTCTTTTCTGCTCGACGCATATCCGGTGGCGATCCGGCCGAGCGATGTCGTGATTATCGCGGTGATTGCGGTCGGGTTGTGCATCGCCGCCTCGCTCTATCCGGCGCGGCGCGCGGCTTCGATCGAGCCCGCGGCGGCGGTCCAAGTGACCGGCTGAGACCGGCGTCAATGCGAAGGCGAGCGCCGGCGTGAACATCTCCGAATCAAATCGTAGGGTGCCCACCGAGCCGTCCTTCATTGAGAATTCCCTCCCGGGGGATGCGCACCTATAGCGGCTTCTTTGCCTTTCGCGCCCCTGAAACCGTATATTTCCAAGCTAGGGCTGCGCTTCCCCGCAGCCTTTTTTTCGGATACTCAGGGCTAATGTGGCCCTTTTCCAGTAGAAAGATCGGGTCATGGCACGAAAGGACGACATCACCGGACGCGGGCCGCGGACAGGCTACCACGTCTCGCACGCCCACAACAAGGCCAAGCGTCGCTTCGAGTTGAATCTCCAAAAGAAGCGGTTCTACGTGCCGGAGGAGGACCGCTGGGTGACGTTGCGCGTATCGGCGAAGACCCTGAAGACGATCGACAAGAAGGGAATCAAGGCGGTCCTCGACGAGGCACGCAAGAACGGCGTCAAGATCTGACATCAACTGCTTTTTGAACTGACCGATGGCAAAGAGTAAGGACAACCGCATACAGGTGATCCTCGAGTGTACCGAGAAGCCGGGCACATCGCGGTATTCGACGACGAAGAACCGTCGAAACACGCAGGGCCGGATCGAGCTCAAGAAGTACAATCCTGTGCTTCGCAAGCACACGTTGCATCGGGAGATAAAGTAGCTTGAGTGACGCCGCGGGCGTTGCCGGAGGCATAGCGATATGGCAAAGAAGCAGTCGTTTGGCGACAAGGTGCGGAAGAAGAGAACCGAGACGCGCAAGATGGCGCGGCTGGTGATTGCGACCAAGAAGCCGAACGGTCATTACAGCTTCCAGCAGCGGATCGTCGAGGCGAGCGAGGTCAAGGACGCGATCAAGGCCGCCCGCTCCTGAACGGAGATCGGCTTCGCGGCGTTAACATCGCAGCGGGGTGTGGCGCAGCCCGGTTAGCGCGTCTGCTTTGGGAGCAGAAGGCCGCAGGTTCGAATCCTGCCACCCCGACACGGTCCCTACGGTCCGGGCTGAACCATGCGCCAGTAGCTCAGTTGGACAGAGCAACGGACTTCTAATCCGTAGGTCGCAGGTTCGAATCCTGCCTGGCGCGCACGGGAGATAGCTCGAAATCGGCAGTGAGAAGCTGATTTTGGGCTTTTTTGTGTTTGGGGTTAGAGGTAGCCCGGGGCCCGTAGTCCAACTTTCTGAATGTCGGCACTGCCGACATATTAGCCGCCGCAGGCAGTTCGCACTAGGTAGTTTGTCTTCCTAAAAGAAGACTGTTCCGACAATGTCCCTTGTGACTCTAGAGTGCTGTCAGCCTTGAGATGGCCACTGAAACTCCCAGTTCTTGGAGTATTGACAGCGGAACAATGCCTCGCCACTGCTGGAGACGACACCCGACCAATGCAGCGTGAATAGAGTCAGCTCACCATCGGTATCCAGCAATGCGCATGGTACCGGCGGCGATTCGAATCCATACCACACGAGCAGAATAGGCGGCGGATTGTAAGCGTTCCAATGAACT
>JBFHWK010000294.1:0-4131 GCA_041589075.1 Rhodothermales bacterium | reverse complement strand
CTGCTGGCGACCATGCCGCTGCGGGCCGGAACTGGGGTGCGCCCGGCCTGGGCCCGGGCGTCAGCGACCAGGGCGATGGCAAGCAGTGCGGCGGGGGGTACGGCTCGCGCCAGGATTGCGCACGTGCGTCCTTGTCGCCTCATCTAATCGCCGCCACTATCGTATTCCTGCGGCCAGCCAGTTCATGACCTTGCTGAAAGCGAAGAACAGCAGGCCGGAAACGATGACGAAACCCGCGACGGTGGCAAAAAGTGTCGTGATCTCGACATCGCCCATGAGGCCGGTGACCAGGCCGGCTATCAGGTTGCCGAGGGCCGATCCCATGAACCACGTCCCCATCATCTGACCTACAAGCCGGTCGGGTGCCAGCTTGGTCATGCTGCTAAGGCCGATTGGGCTCAGACAGAGCTCGCCGACGGTGTGCAGGAAATAGGTGGCCACCAGCCACTGCATGCCCACCTTGCCCGTCTCCAGATACGTGGCGCCCCACGCAAGGACGAGAAACCCGACACCGAGCAGCACCAGACCGAGTCCGAACTTGACGGGGATCGACGGGCTGCGCTCACCGAGCCAGACCCAGACCATGCCGATCACCGGCGCCAACAAGATGATGAACAGCGGGTTGATGCTCTGGAGTGTGCCGGCCGTGATCTCGACACCGAACACCACCCTGTCGGTGAAGTCGCGTGCAAACAGGTTCATCGACGAGCCGGCTTGTTCGAATCCGGACCAGAACATCGCGGCTCCGAGAAACAGCAGCGCACACAGACCGACGCGGCGCCGCTCCTCATTGTCGCGGCAGACGAACGCGATGACCCAGGCGAAGTACGCGGCGGCAAGAACGGTTACGACGACGCCGGTGGCCTGCGCAAATCCGACCAGCGTGATCGGCAGAATACCGGCGGCTGACAGGCCGACGATCGCGACAACCAGCACCGCGATAAAGCCAAGACCTTTGAGCAGCCCCGCGCGTGCCGCGGCAATCCGGCTCGGCTCCGCCGAGTCATCCTTCAGTTCGCCCGCCCCCTTCAGATGCTTCTGCCCGAGGACGTACTGAATGAGTGCGAACGTCATCCCTACGCCGGCGGCGCCGAATCCGTAGTGCCAGTTCACCCACTCGGCGCCCTCGCGCGGCTCGCCCAGCGCCGAACAAATGATCGGTCCGAAGAACGCGCCAAGATTGATGCCCATGTAGAAGATCGAGAAGCCGGCATCGCGATACGCGTCCTTCTCCGGGTACAGATCACCCACGATCGCGCTCACATTCGGCTTCAGCAGTCCCGTCCCAACAACGATCAGTACCAGTCCCGTGTAGAACGTGGACATTGCGGGAATGGCGAGCGAATAGTGGCCGAGAGCAATCAGGATGCCGCCATAGAGAACGGCCTTACGCTGCCCGACGAGCCTATCGGCGAACCAGCCGCCCGGAAGCGCGAGCGCGTAGACGCCGAACGTGTAAAGGCCATAGATCGCGCCGGCTCTTTCGGCGGAGAAACCGAGTCCGCCGAAAGCAGCATCGGTCATGAACAGGATGAGCAGTGCGCGCATGCCGTAGTAGCTGAAGCGCTCCCACATCTCCGTAAAGAAAAGCGTCGCAAGGCCGCGTGGGTGACCGAAGAAAGACGGGCCGCCCGCGACGACGCCCGCTACCGCCTGGCCGGGCGCCCCAACGTCGGACGCCATGCCGGAGGGATCTCTGCTCATGATTCGATGGGGTCTGGTGGCGTTTAGATATGCCGGTGCTTCGAAAAGATACACATTTTCACCATCGAGGCGCTCAAATCGAATTTTCGGCGACGAACGATGCGTCCAAATGTCGCTCCGTATATTTGCGCCAGACATTTAAGGCCGAAAGGCCTTTTTTTATAGGCCGTTTGAGCGACCGTTCCGGGTCGCGTCCCGCGAACGATGGAAACCAGCCAGTTGGAGAAGACGGTGACCGGAGTGGACACGCACGGACCGCGCACACACACGTGCGGCGGACTGCGAACCGATAACATTGGCGAGTCCGTCGTGCTCAAGGGGTGGGTGGACACACGCCGGGACTTGGGCGGCGTCATCTTCATTGATCTGCGTGATCGGTACGGGTTGACCCAGGTTGTGTTTTCTCCACAGGACAACCCGGATGCCTATGAGATCGCATCGGGCCTGCGAAACGAGTTTGTGGTTTCGGTGCGCGGCCAGGTCTCCTCGCGCTCCGAAGAAACCATCAACCAGAAGCTTCCGACAGGCGAGGTCGAGGTACGCGTGCAGGACGTTGTCCTGTTGAGTCGCACCGAGCCGCTGCCGTTCCCGGTGTCTGCGCACGAGGAGAAGCGTCAGCTTGCGGGAGAAGATCTTCGGCTGAAGTACCGCTACCTCGACCTGCGACGGCCGGAGATGCAGCGCAACCTCTTGCTGCGTCACAAAGTGTATCAGATCACACGGCATTATTTCGACGAGAACGACTTCGTTGAAGTGGAGACGCCCGTGTTGATGAAGTCGACGCCGGAGGGCGCGCGCGACTACCTCGTCCCCAGCCGGATACATCCGGGCAAGTTCTTCGCGCTGCCGCAGTCGCCGCAGACCTACAAACAGATTCTGATGGTGGCGGGCCTCGATCGTTACTTCCAGATCGTCAAGTGCTTCCGAGACGAAGACTTGCGCGCCGACCGTCAGCCGGAGTTCACGCAGATCGACATCGAGATGACGTTCGCGACCGAGGAACTGGTCTACGATTTGGTCGAGGGGCTGATGGCGGCCATATGGCGCGGTGTATTCGGCATCGAGATCTCGACGCCCTTCCCTAGGATTACCTACGACGATGCAGTCCGCCGGTACGGCGCCGACAAACCGGACACGCGGTTCGGCTTCGAGCTTCAGGACGTCGGCGAAGCGTTCGCGGGAAGTGGGTTTCGCGTCTTTGACAACGTGCTCGAGGGCGGCGGCAAGATCATCGCCATCGTGATTCCCGGTGAGGGGGACCGTGGCCGGGGCGCCATGGATCGGCTCGACAAGGACGTGGTGCGCAAGCGCATCGGTGCAGGGGGGCTTGTGTACTTTAAACTTCCCTCCGACGGTTCGGCGACGGTCTCATCCGTCAAGGCTGAGGTACTGCCCATGGAGTTTGTAGATCGGGCGTTGGCGCGCGTGGATGCAAAGTCGGGAGACCTCGTGCTCGTGCTGGCCGGCGATGCACCCAGGGTGTATGAGCAAATGGGTGCGCTTCGACTTCACATGGCCGACGAGCTGGGACTCGTCACACGGACTACCGATGGGCCGTGGGACTTCCTGTGGGTCACAGACTTTCCGCTAGTCGAGTGGGACCCAGAGTCCAAGCGCTACGTGGCGGTGCACCATCCGTTCACGTCGCCGCACATCGAAGACATACCGCGTATGCTGGACGACCCTGCGGCGACGCGGGCGCGCGCGTACGATCTCGTACTGAACGGCACGGAGATCGGGGGCGGGTCGATACGAATCCACGAGGGGGAGGTCCAGCGCAAGCTGTTCAAGTTACTTGGCATCGACGAGGAGGAGGCTCAGCATCGATTCGGTTTCCTGCTGGACGCGTTCCGATACGGAGCGCCGCCGCATGGTGGAATCGCTTTCGGTTTCGACCGGCTGATCATGCTGCTGGCCGCTGCACAATCTCTGCGCGAAGTCATCGCGTTCCCCAAGACCCAGCGTGCACAGGAATTGATGGTCGACTCACCCGATTCAGTCGATGATCATCAACTCGAAGACTTACACATTCGCGTAGTTCCGCCGAAAGAAGCGTAGCAAGATGAGCTCGCTCCCCGCCCTTCGCGATCTTTCCGCAGATCATTTCGACTGGCAGCGATGGGAGCAGCTAGTGAGGGACCGCGGTATTGAGATCGACCGCCCTCGGGGATCCGCTCATCCGGATCACCCGTCGATCATTTACCCCATCGACTACGGGTTCATACCGGAGACAACGGCCGGCGACGGGCAACCGGTGGACATCTTTGTCGGGTCGGCGGACAATGGACTTGTTGCGCTGATCATCACCGTGGATCACCGGAAACAAGATCGGGAGTTCAAGCTCATCTATAACTGTTCACCCAACGAGGTTTACCTGGTCAACGGATTCATCAACTTTGACCGGCGTCTGATGGAGGGTGAGCTGGT
>JBFHWK010000293.1:0-4164 GCA_041589075.1 Rhodothermales bacterium | reverse complement strand
TTCTGACCTGTCCAGTGATGAATCCCCAGATTCAGTGCAATCGCGGTATCCCCGTGCACACGTATCACGTTTAGCCTGTCGGAGGTGAGGTCGACCTTCAGAGTAGAATCGGACTGCGACAGTGCATTGAGACCAGCGCGCGCGGCTACATCGAAAGCGTCCCGAGCATACTCTGCCGCCTCATCGATCAACGTCTCGTAGTGTCCGCGAACCGTTTCCTTCTGTCCCTGAGTAAAGAAGTAATAGAGAAGGAAGCAGCCGGCTAATACCACAGCCAACAGCACGGTCGGAACAACGCGACTCGCGGCAAAGGTGGCCTCTAGACGTGTTCGTTTCTTCGATTCGACCACTAGAGCCCCCACCGAGTCTTCCACTCGGTCCTGTGATCATTCAGTCCCTCGCCGGACCAAATAGTACGGTGCGGAACAGCTACCTACGAGTCAGAGAGGCAATCGCCCAAAAAGGCGGTGGGGGAATTTCTTAAGCCGGAAGTACTAGCGCATGAGGACTAAGTGGATTCCGAAACGACCACTCTTCATTAGTACCTCTTTCCTAGTGGAAGGCCCGTCAGCGTAACGACCGAAAGTCCGCCCGAGAGACTCAAATTGTCCTATCAAACAACCGTTGCAGGGATGTGCATCATTGCATTTGGCATCCGCGAGTGACATGAGCGCAGGCTCAATTCGCGGGGAGTGCTACGGTCCGTTTCGGAATATTTTCGAGGTGTATCATGAATTATTGCATGTCGGCTGGCATGGTGTCAGTGGCCGCCGTCTGCGCATCCGTACTGTCGATCTCACAGGCACAGACGCCCGCCTACCATATCGCGGGAATCTCCTGTGTCCCGTCCAGTCAGACAATAAAAGCGGAAACCTATGTTTCTCAGGCCGGAAACATCCGCTTCGACATTGGCAAGACGGGTAGGTTGACGATGTTTTGCCCCATCACGCCGGAGCAATCGTTTAGAGGTGCGCTGAAGTCGTTGACGACGCTTTTGCGCGATGACGACGGGCGCGGTAGTGGACTCGTTGCGGTGAATCTTCGGCGCCTGCAGAGAAGCGATGGAGCAATCTCGGATCACCCGGGTGCTCAACTCAATTCTAATCGAGACTGCCGAGATTCGGATGTCACAGGCTGGAAGGAGTGCGTCGTTCGCTTTGAGACAGGCCTAGATTTTTCGAGGTTTTACTACTTCTTTCAGGTCACTCTAGAGAGAACAGATGCTAGGAAGAATGTGTATCTGGGCGGGATAAGGTTGCAAGGTGCTCCGACTTGAGGATCGGAAGCAAGCGTGTCCTTATCGAACGGTCCCGCCCAGTTCAATACGCGCGCCCTACGCAAACAAACATAGTCGTAGACCGCGCATGTTTGATGTTTTCCAGTAGTGCTGTCCAGGCGCCCGCGATGGGACCTGAAAGGCAGACGTTGCGGAATCACGAACGGCCGACGAGGGCATTAACCGCCAGGTGTTGGATTGGAAGCGTCCGGCATTATCGTAACGCCAATCTGCTTAAGGCTTGCCACTACAAACAAAGTCTCGCGAGTTACCACACCGACCTACGTGAATCTGCTGTCGGAATCATCGGTCGTGGTTTATTAAGAAGACACAGTTCTTGTTGGCGCTGCAGCGCGGTTCCCGTCCCGTATTTGCGCTGTTCATCCGCGACGAACAACCGTCACAGATGGAGGTGGGTTCAGCGTTCGTTGCCCGCGTAATTTGCTCTCGCAATGCGCCGGGGTTCCCGGCGCCACGAGTTCACTTAGATACGGTCCCCCCAACATTTGAACATCATGAGGAGTAATCATGGCATGCGACGACTTTACGACCGATAGCGAGGTCAGGCAACGACTTCTACGGCTTCGCGAGGGAGGAATCGATCAAAAACAGGTCTCTGACGTCACGGACGACGAGGGACACCAGTACGTCGACCTCGTTCAGGAGGGTGGAGGTGTGCTCGGGATTGCACTGCTTGGGTACACGTACACGCTCGAACAAATGGGCATCCGATTCCACAGCGTCGCCGGGACGTCGGCGGGCGCTATCAATACCATCCTTCTCGCCGCCTTCGATCCGCAGAGCGGCCCCTACAAAACGAGCAGCGAATGGGTGCTTAGCGAGCTCTGCGATCAGAACCTGTTTGAGTTCGTGGACGGCCCGTCCAGAATCAAGAAACTGATTCGCACCTACCAGAAGACTGGACGGTCACTGAGGCTCATTTATCGCGGCCTTCGAAGTTGGGCACACTTCAAGACGCATCTGGGACTGAATCCGGGCCGCAAGTTCGAGGAGTGGCTCGAGGGTCTGCTCAAGTCACAGGGCATCACGACGACAAGGCAGCTCCTCGACCGCCTGGAGCATCCGGCGGCTCACATAAAGGCGCGCTCCAATGGCTTCCAGCCGGCTGGAAGGGAGATCGTTCTGGTCAGTGCAGAGCTCTGCACCGAGTCCAGGATTCAGTTGCCGGAGATGAGATCCATGTTCTGGCCGAATGCCGACGAGATTAATCCGGCCGGCTTCGTCAGGGCTTCGATGTCGATTCCGGGATTCTTCCATCCGTACAAGATTGAGCTGGTTCACAGCAACGAAATGAAGGATGCGTGGGACAAGTTCGTCGATTATTCCGGTCGGCTGCCGAGGAAAGCGATGCTCGTCGACGGCGGGATTGTCTCTAACTTCCCGATCGACGTGTTCCATGTGGACGATCAAATACCGCACCGTCCGACCTTCGGCGTGAAGCTTGGTGTTGATCGGGCTGAACCGAGGAATGTCGGACGTCCAAAGGAGCTTGCATCGGCCATGTTCGATACGGCACGTCACGTACTCGACTATGAGTTTCTGTTAGGTCATCCCGACTACAAGCAGCTCGTTGCCGTGATTCCTACCGGTGACCACAGTTGGCTGAACTTCGAGCTCACACGAAAGCAGCAAGTGGACCTCTTCAAGCGTGGCGTCCGTGCAGCCGAGCATTTCCTGCGAAAGTTCGACTGGCAGATGTATAAGGAGACGCGCCAGTCAACGCTGCCGGCGACCGTAGTCGCGTGAGGTGGTTTCGCACGTGCGAGTTCAGTAGGTGTACGCCGCGGGCAATTCCGTGCGCAAGCACGAGTGAGGAAATTTCCCGCTTGCGTAAGTCAGTAGCGTTCGTTCTATCTTGCTGAAACACGGCGGGGCGGTTGTGCAAGCGGCCGCCCTGGCCGGTCGGGGCTAGCGACATACGCCGCGCAGCCGTTACGACCTCCGAAGTCACCCAACTGGAACGCACCATGCCTAGCCACGAAGTCGACTACGAAATCATGGGCGACGACCTGCAGATCGTCGAAATCGAACTGGACAACGGTGAGACCGTCATCGCGGAGGCGGGCGCCATGAACTATATGGAGCAGGGAATCACCTTCGAGACGCGCATGGGCGACGGTGCGACGGTCGACGAGGGCTTCTTCAGCAAGTTGCTCGGTGCCGGCAAAAGGGTGCTGACTGGAGAGTCTCTTTTCCTGACCCATTTCACTAATGCCGGAACGGGCAAACGCCGTGTCGCCTTCGCCGCGCCATATCCTGGTAAAATCATCGCGATCGATCTGTCGACGGTCGGCGGTCACATCCTCTGTCAAAAGGACGCCTTTCTGTGTGCGGCTAAGGGCACGAGATTGTCGGTTGCGTTTGCAAAGCGCCTCGGGACAGGATTCTTCGGCGGCGAGGGATTTGTGCTGCAGCACATCCAGGGCGATGGCCTCGTGTTTCTGCACGCGGGCGGAACGGTGATACGAAAGGAACTCTCCTACGAAACCCTGCGCGTGGACACCGGATGCATCGTGGCCTTCCCACCCGACATTCAGTACCACGTCCAGTCGGCGGGCAACCTGAAGTCGATGTTCTTCGGCGGAGAGGGATTGTTCATGGCGACGCTCACCGGAAGCGGCCCGGTCTTTCTGCAGAGTCTGCCGTTCTCACGGATGGCGGATCGCATTCTCGCACACGCTCCCCAGATGGGAGGCACCCGTCGCGGCGAGGGCTCTGTTCTAGGCGGCATAGGCGATCTGCTGGATGGCAGGTAAACCACACCGACTAATCGGGCTGGGTCCCCCCTCGCTGAGGGGGGACTACAGGGGGGAGCACGTCGCGAGGCTTCCTCGGCCGATGCATGGATCCCGGCTCGGAGGCCGGGA
>JBFHWK010000292.1:0-4165 GCA_041589075.1 Rhodothermales bacterium | reverse complement strand
GATGGTCGGGCCATGATCGCGCGGCCTCGAAAATGCCCTGGCAACCATCCGCCTGCGGCACTACCTTGAACGCACGCTGTATTCACCGTCAGTAATTCTCCGGTGCAGCGTCTCAGGGGTCACGGGTGCGCAAAGTGGACCCCATCATCGAACAAAGTTAGATGATGCCATGATCTTCACGCGCACCTTGAGTATGTCACTAATCGGCGCCGCTGCGTTCTTCGTTGGCGGTTGCGTCACGCACAACCCAATCAGCGAGGCGACGATCTTCCATGACCCGGCAACGCGGCCCATGCACACGGGGTCGCGCGCGTTCGGCGCAGCAATAACGGCAACCCCGGTCAGCCGCATGGCCGTCGATCTTCTACGGGTGCGGCGGCCCGAGTCGCAGCGCCGCGAGATCTTCCAGCCGCTCAACACCGCCCGTCTTGGCGCCGGCGTGTTCCTCGCCTCCTTCGACCGCGCCGGGCGATATGGATACTCAATCACGGCCGGGCTTCCGATGCTCGGAGCCGACGCGACCTTCAAGCTCTGGCGGCGCAACTACGTCAGCGTGTCCGTCTCGGTGCCCGGCCAAGGGCAAATCTTCTTCCAGCATCGGACCTACAACAGTGTGAAGCAGGGCGTCTCGATCGGAGTGGGATACCGGCGCGACGCATACGCATACCTCGATCTGCGCGAGTGGCTCGACACGACGGTGGAGCGCGTTGACTCGTTCGGCATCCGCGGCTTCGCGGTGCTGCGCGGCGACGGCAGCGTCGTCAAGGGCGGGCGGCTCGACGTCTACATCGGTTACGTGCCGGCTCTCGATCGAACGACGTTTTCCGTCAGCGTCACGGCGGGCGGGTTCTAGACGTCCAGGTACATCAACACTAACTGTACGGGCCCCTGAGCCGGGTCTTACGTCTAGTCGCTTGAAGCCTGATACTCTTCCTGCCGCGCCAGCGGCCTGCACCCGGGTGCACGACGTCACGGCGACGAGCGTGGCAACAGAACACCTTCGGAACTGCATGCAGACCCAAAAAATAGTCCCAAAGGCACAGCCCGTTAGTCAAATCTTACTATCGACAACAGTCATTTCATCCTATTGACAAGTCGTTTGCATCGCTCTACGCTCCACACTACATCGGGACAATCGACCAACAGACCCGAGGTACGACATGCCACAGATCACTTCATCGGTGGGACGAGGAGGCAGAAACAGAGCGGCGGACGTGGTCGTCGTTCAGGAACTCCTCAATCGACACCTGGCCAGTATTGGACGTATACATCCCCTGGTCGAGGACGGAGTTGTCGGCCCGCTCACAATCAACGCGATCGTTCGATTTCAGCGGCGAGTTGTTGGGACGCATAATCCGGATGGACGCGTTGACCCGAGCGGCCGAACAATCAAGGTGCTCAACCAAGAACCCATTAGACTCACCGAGCTGCCATCGGGGAATACCGACTACTATTCATACGCCTCGGCGGATGAGCAATGGGGGACCCGCAATACAATTAGAGCGATTCGCGAAGCGGCAAAGAGGATGATGCAGGAGACCGGTGTCAGCATTGGCATCGGACACATCAGTCTGGAAAACGGCGGGCGCTTCCCACCCCACAAATCGCACCGCTGGGGTGTGGACGTAGATGTTCGACCCCTTCGGCTGGACGGTGCACGGCGTGCAGTCACAATCAACAACGACAATGATTACGACCAGACGCGCACGCGAAAACTCGTACGGATCTTGAGAGAAGACCCAACTCTGGATCTCATTCTCTTTAATGACACGAACATACAGGGTGTCATTAGCGCAACCGGACACGACAACCACCTGCACGTCCGTTACTCGAAATGAAATCCTGCGGTCGTGCACTTGGGAATTCGGTCGTCGTCATCTGCCTCATCTTTTGTTGCAGCTGTAGAGAAGATGGAAACGAGCCTGCGGATTCCATCACACTCGACAGTTCGTCCGTCGATGTAGGGATCGAGTTCCAGGCAGAGTGGTGGTCGGAGGAACAGATGGCGAACTTCGACCCTAACGATCCTCCACCAAAGGAGACAACGATCATTCTCGAGCGATGGGAACCGTTCGATCCGGTCGAGGACCCTCATCCCGATATTTTTGACATAGTCGTCACGATTCGAAACGCCAGTGCTCGTCGCCTCGAGGGGCTCCGACTAACAGCCTACTCGCGGTGGAGCATCGGACCGCTCGAGGATAAGAAATCGGCGGTTTGGCAGGAGGAGGAGATGACGAGCAGCGTCACGTTGGGGCCAATCGATCCCAGTGAGAAACGAGCAGTGAATGTCGCACAGATTAATATCGCCGCGCTCCAGTTAGAACTGTACGAAAACTACCGGTGGCCCTGGCTATTCGAGATGCGCGCCGTCCTGTACGAGCCGGATGCTAATAAGGTCTTGGCCGAATCCGTCAAACAACTGCCGGTACGAGCCGGCGACTAGCCGCATCCGTTCGTACTATATGCATTTATTTGCGCTGCAAGTACTTTCCCGAGAGCGACAACGTGCGTCTCGAAAGTGACTCGCCCGATGTCCTGGATCTCGGGCGGGCAACTCAACTCAAAAAAGAATGAACTCCGCGATAGTACCCGACTCGACCGCACCGATACTTTTTGAAATCAAACGAGCGGAACGATGCCAGAAATCCGTTACATCGACGATGACATAGTTCGCGTCTACAAATTTGGAGAGCCGCGGAAGAGGGAGAACCTACTTGCGACGCTCTTCTGGGGCGACAATGTTCGAGTCGTCGGTAAAGAAGACGGTCAGTGGAAGCTTGACTTTACGAGGCGAACGTGGAATCAGCAGCAGGGCAAATACGAATGGACATCCTTCGTTGGTGCGATTCCCGGAGAAGCCAAGTTTCGTGACGAGCCGATTCTCAAGGTCAGATTCGTCGATGTCGGCCAAGGGGATGCCGCAATCATCGATACGCCGAGTGGCAAGCTCGTAATCGTTGACGGCGGAGAGGGCGATCACTTGAGGCATTACGTTTCGACGGCGTGGGCGCACGTTCTCAGGTTCGAAGCGCTTGAGTGCGAAGCAATTGTCGTCACACACGGCGATGCGGATCACTTCGCCGGACTGACCAAGATCCTCGATGCCCCCAGACGTCCCAACAACGCGATGCTTGACGTGAAGCGCATCTACCACAACGGTCTTGTCAAGGCGCCGACGAAGGTCGGTTACAAGAACATTTTCGGGAAGTCTGAAATGATCGGCGGCCACAGATATGCCGTCGAGCTCGAAGACGATGTTCGAACAGTTCCCGAAAGCCGCCTGAACAAGTACTTTCGGCCGTGGAAGCGGGCCGTCACTGATCTTGGAACGAGAAATCCCAATTTAGATGTTCGGCGTCTCTCCTTCGGCGACAATGATGCCTTTGATTTTCTTGATGACGACGGCATCAAGGTACGCGTCTTGGGTCCGATTGTAGAGGACGGCGGAGGCAAACCGGCCCTTCCCTACCTCCACAACGAGAGCGGGGGTTATTCGGCGAGTCACACGATCAACGGACACTCGATCGTACTGCAGCTCTTCTACGGAAATGTCCGATTCCTTTTTGGCGCGGACTTGAACGCCGAATCTGAGGCCGGATTACTTAAGAAGATGCGCGACGACGGTCTGTCGCTTGCATCGGATGTACTAAAAGTGCCGCACCATGGATCACACGACTTCACACCCCGCATGCTGGAGGCGGTCCGTCCTGTCGTCAGCGTGATAAGCTCTGGTGACGAAAGCCTGTCGAAGGAATACATCCATCCGCGCGCGGGACTGGTAGGTGCCTTGGGGAAGTACTCAAGACCGACAGTAGAAAAGCCGCTCGTTTATGTGACAGAAATGGTGGCGTTTTTCGAACGTGTCGGGCACGCGCGCATTCGCGAGATGACTGAGGCCGGCAACGAAAGCTCAAGCTACATCGAGACGCGCCACGCATACGTGAAGAGGACGTTTGGGATAGTGCACGTGCGAACAGATGGCGAGCGGGTTCTCGTCGTAACGCACGGGGGAAAGCCGGGGCAGAAAGAGAGTTACGCGTTCCGGGTTGATGAACAGGGTGACGTAGCGTTTGAGGAGAAGACGAGCGTGGTGTAGCGTCACGGGACCGTTCATCGAGGCGTTTCCAACTCGTACGGATGCTGATTAGCACGAATGACGCAG
>JBFHWK010000291.1:0-4179 GCA_041589075.1 Rhodothermales bacterium | reverse complement strand
TGGGCGGAACCCGGTGTCGGTGCCGTGGCAACGCAGTCGTTTACGAATCCCTCTTTTGGGCCGAGAGGCCTGGAGATGCTTCGCGACGGGCTTTCACCGAAACAAGCGGTCGACAGTCTGATCGCGTCCGACCCGGGTCGGGAGCGGCGGCAATTGGCGATCGTCGATTCCAGGGGTGATGCAGCAGCGTGGACCGGCAGCCAGTGCATCGCCGCTGCCGGACACACGACGGGCGAAGGCTTCAGCGTGCAGGCGAATTTGATGGAATCGGATACCGTGTGGCCCACTATGAAACGTGTGTACGAGAATGCTTCAGGGCCGCTTGCCGAACGACTCCTTGTTGCCCTGGAAGCGGCGGAAGCCGTGGGAGGCGATATACGCGGGAAACAGTCGGCGGCGCTGCTGGTCGTGACCTCGGATGTCGCGCCCGGGCCGTGGGCCGGACGCCTGGTCGATCTGCGTGTTGACGACAGCCGTGAACCTCTGGTCGAGCTCCGGCGGCTGCTGAAGATCCATCGTGCTTACGAACATATGAGTCGTGGTGGCGCGGCCCTCGACGAGGATGAGATCGAAAGGGCGTTCAAAGAGTACGAGGCAGCGTCCGCTCTGTACCCCGAAAACCCCGAGTTCAAATTCTGGTTCGCCGTGTCCCTAGCCAACAAGGGTCTCCTCGACCGCGCACTGCCAGTCTTCGCAGAGGTGTTCGCAAAAAACGATCAGTGGAGAACCTTGGCCGCACGGCTGCCGGACAGCGACCGACTTAACGTCGCACCGGACGATTTGCAGCAAATTCTCAAAGTGCCTGCTCCCGATACCGGCCTGATCGACTGATTCTCTTTAGTGCACACATTGCATTGCGCGTGACTATTACTGCAACAGCCCACGCGGTCGTGTCGAGTGTCCTTACTGAACGCCGGCCTTGCGTTGCCGCCCTGCTGGTTTTCGCCCTCGTCGATCTGTCAACCGCGCAGCCGAACCTCACGTGGAGACAGCTCGATGCGCCACGCGAGGCCGTTCGCTACAACGACACCTTCTTCGTCAACGCAGAGACCGGTTGGGTCGTCAACGGTGAAGGCGAGATCTACCGGACGCAAGACGGGGGCTCGAGTTGGACCCGGCAACTTCAGCAGACGGATTCTCACTTCCGCTCCGTCGGATTTCTGACTCATCACCGCGGGTTCGCCGGCAACGTAGGTGCCGGTGAATTCGGGGCTTCGGACATGTTTCCTCTCTACGAGACTTACGATGGCGGTCAGAGTTGGTCGCCGGTGCCCGCATGGCACGGTCGGACACCAACGGGTCTGTGCGGAATGCAGGTCGTCAACGACTCGACGGTAGTTGCGGTGGGTCGTGTGCGCGGTCCCGCATTCTTTGCGCGCACCACCGACGGTGGTGCAACGTGGCGATCGAAAGACATGACCGTCTATGCCGCCGGCCTCATCGATGTCTTTTTCACACATCCGGATACCGGCTTCGCGGTTGGCCTTACCAACAGCAACCACGACTTGTCGAGCGGAATCATCCTCTACACGGACGACGGGGGTGAAACCTGGGAGACGCGATTCCGAAGCAGCCGCACCGGCGAATGGTGCTGGAAAATATCTTTTCCCTCACGGCGCGTCGGCTACGTGTCGCTACAGCGCAACTCAGCGTCGCCGATCTTCATCCTCAAGACGACGGACTACGGAGCAACGTGGGAAGAGAAGCTCTTTTTATCGAGTCACTACTTCGTCCAAGGCATTGGATTCATCAACGAAAAACGTGGGTGGATCGGGGGCAATAGCACGCAGCCTGTCTACCAAACAGTCGACGGCGGGGGCACGTGGTCGCCCGAAACAGTGCGCCATCGGCTAAACCGCTTTCGGTTTCTAGGTGACACTCTCGGCTATGCGGTGGGTAGGCGCGTACATAAGCTGGCCGATTGGACGGCCACACCGGTGGAAGCGCGGCGAGAAAGCGCACGCGTTTCGCTGGAGCAGAATTATCCCGAGCCTTTCAGCAAGTCCACATCGATCATGTATACGACGGTGCGGCCCGGAAACGTACAGCTTCATGTGTACGACATGTTAGGACGGATCGTCGCCGTGCTCGACGAAGGGTTTCGTGTGCCCGGCACACATGCTGTTGAGTGGTCTGGAACGGCACACAACGGTTCGCGACTGCCGACAGGAGTCTATGCCTACGCACTCGTGGCAGGCGACACCCGTCATGTGCGATTACTGCACATCATTCGGTAGACGTCACACCGGCCGTTATACCCAAAGCCACCCGAAGGTGCCGCCGGTCACCAGCGCATAAATAAGCGCATCGAATACCGACTTTAGGGTCATGCTCCACGACCGCTTGTACCATATGGCGCCCTGAAGAAGGGCAAGACCGTATCCGGCAAAAGCGGTTGCGCCCGCGAAACGGAATACGGCCAGGTACTCTGCATCTGCAGGAAGTGCCCGCCCCGCTATGTACGCGGCGAAGATACCGACCAGAACGCAGTACCCGAACCACATCGCCAGCTGTCCGCCCATCTTCGGCATCCCGTTCTCCATGACAGTCACAAACGCGACCGGACCCTCTTCGGCCTTCGCTGCGAACTCCGGTGACTTGCGCTCCGCCGCGTCCGTCACGCCGGGGATCACATAGTCGCCGGGCGGGATGTTGTACTTGCGCAGATCACTCCGAATACCATCCTCAGACGGCAGCTTGCGGAAATCGTTGTTGTGGTAGGGCAGAACCGTGTGAATGATGGAGCTAACGACGAATACAAAGACTGCCGAGACAAGAATCGGTAGCCACAATGCAAGGACGGAGACCATGGTGCACCTCCCGGAATGACTTGGAGCGACGTTCTCGACGCCTAGGCGCGGTGCCCGGCGCCTAAATGACGTGATAAGGAACGAAGCTTCAGCCGCGTATGCAATTTTGCCCCCAAGGCAGCCGGTGGCGGGATCATCGCCCGAGCGAAAACGAACGCTGCAACGCTACAGCTACAGACCCACGATCTCCATTTCCTCCGCCACCCTAAATCCGCGGTCGATTATCACCCGCCGGGCCTCGCTGTCGGGACGCAGCGCCGGATTCGAATGGTTAAGGTGAATGAATCGAACCTTACGGCGCTCCGATGTCGGCAGGCTCTCAAAGCGTTTCATACTGTGAGAGATGAACGGGTGCGGAAAGCCGGACATGTCGCGTCCCGGCAGCTCGCTGCCGTCAAAAAAAGTGGCGTCCAGATACGCCACTTCCACTTCGCGAATCAGATCTTCGACCCGCGTGCCCAGGGAATCCCACTCCTCCCAACTGTCGATGTCCGGGATAAAGAGCACGGAGTTGTTGGGACCATCGATTCGATAGCCGGCGACCTCGCTGTACTCCTGGCGATGAGGTACCAGAAAGGGGGTCACGCTGATTCTCGGGCTGAGATCAACGGTGGTTCCTTGCTGCAGCACCCGGAGGTCGATGTTGCCGTAGCGATCAAGTTGATCCCATGGTCCATTCGACCGAAGGAATGCACTCATGCGCGGCATCGCATACACCGGTATATCTGACGCACCGATCGACTCGTGACCAAGAAACATCAGGCCCGTGTAGTGGCCCATGTGTGCATGCGTCAACAGGATGCCCGACAGACCGGGACTATGATCGACCGGGAACGTCAAGTCCAGCCGATGCAGTTGCTCACGAAAATCAGGTGTCGCTTCGAAGATCCACCGCTGCGACGTTGCCGGGTCGACAACGGCCAGCGACACGACAAGGCGCCGGTGGTCGGGGTCCGTCCATCCCGCGTGGTTCACGGTTCCCGCCTGCGGCACGCCGCCGTCTTGAGCGATTCCGAGGACAATGAGAAACGGCTCATGCGGCTGTGCCACACAGTGCGTTGCGAGAAAAACAGCAGCCAGGATAATCGGGCCTAGGCTTCGCCGGAGCGAGGTCGAGAAACAACTACGTGTAAGCACTTCAATTAAGAGTTATGGAGATAGGCTGCGTCCGGATCGCTGCATACGTCTCGCGCCGAGGCGGCTGCGACCCGCCGGTTCCAGAAGGTAAGCGCGAGCGTGAACGAAACTGACCGCGATACTCCGCCGTCAAACATAATGTGGTTCCTGGTCGCAAATGACTAAGTGACGCGTAACTCGATTGCCGAACTCTACTGAAACCACAACAGACCCAGGACACCGTTCGCCTATC
>JBFHWK010000290.1:0-4185 GCA_041589075.1 Rhodothermales bacterium | reverse complement strand
TCAGAGCACGTTCCGCGACAACTTCCATATCCGTCTCGAGGCGATAGATGCGGAAGAGCGGTTCCTGAGTAACCTGGCCGGCGTCGAGGATCCAGAGCAGAAACGCGTGATTATCGGCAACACGTTCGTCGATGTATTTGAGGAAGGCACTGGTGAGGTTGAGCGACAGGTCGGGCTGCATCCGCGATTCCTCGCACAGGGAACACTTTATCCGGACGTGATCGAGAGCGTTTCGTTCAAGGGCCCTTCCGCAACGATCAAGACACACCACAACGTAGGCGGGTTGCCGGATAAGATGGATTTCGAGATACTCGAGCCATTCAGGGAGCTGTTCAAGGACGAGGTCCGGCAGATTGGGCGACTTCTCGATATCCCGGACTCGATCATCGGGCGGCATCCTTTTCCGGGACCGGGGCTTGCGGTCCGCATCCTCGGGCCGGTCGATCGTGAAAGCCTGGAAGTGTTGCGCGAGGCCGATTCTATCTTCATTGAAGAACTCCGAAAGCACGGTTTGTACGATCAGGTGTGGCAGGCTTTTGCCGTGCTGCTGCCGGTCCGCTCGGTGGGTGTGATGGGCGATGAGCGGACGTACGAAAACGTGTGCGCACTTCGTGCCGTCACGAGTGTCGATGGTATGACCGCGGATTGGGCGCAGCTGCCGCACGATTTTCTGGCGCACGTTTCCAACCGGATCGTTAATGAGATCCGGGGAATCAACAGAGTCGTCTACGATATCAGCTCGAAACCTCCGGCCACGATCGAATGGGAGTGATGCACCGTTTCATATGCCGTGCGGCGCGCGTATTTGCGGCGCTGACATCGGTGGCTATTCTCGTTTCTTTGCAGTCGGTCTCGGCGCAAGACGAGTTGTTCAACCAGGAGGCCGAAGCCGTATTCCGTGAGGGCCTCGAACTGTTCGAGCAAGGGTTTTACGGGAGCGCCTTTACACGCTTTGAACGCGTGCACTCGGATTACTCCCTCAACCGAAAGACAACAGCCGCCTGGCTGATGGCCGGGAAGTCGCTGTACCGCCATGGCGAATACAGCCGCGCCGTCGACATACTGAGTCACTTCATTCGTGAGTTTCCGGCGAGTTCCTATATCGCCGATGCGGAGCGAACACGCCGTTTCGCAATCGAGAGCATGGAGGCCGAGCGGCGTCGCGGGCGGCTCGTGCAGATCGGCGTCGCCCTTCCCATGGACGGTGAGTCCGCGACACTGACGCAGTCAATGTTTAACGGCATTCGTCTGGCCGTCGAGGAACACAACAGCTCGGGCGGCGGGCAGATGCCGGTGCGACTGGTCTTTCGCGATAGCGGAAATCGCGGCGAGATTGCGGCGGATGCGGTCGAAGCGCTCGTCCAGCAAAAAGTTGATGTTATCGTCGGTCCCCTGTACAGCGAGGAAGCGCGGGGGGCGGCAGGCGTCGCGGAAGTCAACGGCGTACCACTGATTGCCCCGCTTGCAACGGACGAAGACGTATCGCTCGGACGCACGTACGTGTTTCAGGCCAACCCTACGATCAGCATGCGGGGTCGACTCATGGCACGCTTCGCCGTCCGAAGCCTGCGACTGAACGAGTTTGGCATCGTGAGTGACTTCGCAAACGATTACAGCGAGCGCATGGCCGAAGCCTTTGAAGACGAACTGTTTCGTCTCGGGGCAGAAGTGGCATTTGTCCAACTACTTCCCGGACCAAGCAGTTGGTTTCGGCTACTGGACTATGTCAGGCCGGATACGCTTGTTTATGCCCGGGCGGTGTACCTGCCCATAACGGGATCCGAGGCGCCGGCCTTGATCAGAGCAGCGCTGAACGAGATCAACCGAGCCGACATACCCCTCCGAATTCTCGGAAACAAGGAGTGGCAAGACGTAGGCGCCCTTCAGACTGCGAGCAAATTCAACGCGACCTACACAAACGATTTCTACGTCGATCACTCACTTGCAGCGACGCAGGTCTTCATCGAACGCTTTCGGGCGCTATCGGGTGAAGACCCGACGTTGCTTTCGTACTCCGGATATGACGTCACACGTTATATACTCCTGCAGCTCACGGCCCATGCGGGTAAGCCGCTCTATCAAGCCTTCCGAGATGCGCCACCCTACCAGGGTCTTGGTATGCGCTTCGATTTCCGTGGCGGCAACGTAAACGAGGCGATCTATTTCCACCGCTACAAAGACGGCGCCGCGGAACTCCTGAGATGATCTGGAACCGCGGCGGATCGGGCCGAGTTTTAGCTGGCCAACCATGACGAGGCATTGGCTTCGCGCCCGCATGTCTCCCTGTCATCGCGCGTCGTTTTCGCTAAATCCACTTCGACAAATTAAATGAATCGACTTGTCCTGCTCGCGACGGTCACAATCTTGATCTCCGCCTGCTCCGGATCGGGAAGGCTTCGGTATGACTCGGCCGAGGAAGCCTACCGCAAGGGCATGGAGATGTACGAGAAGGGCAATTACGATCGGGCTGCGGAGTTCTTTCGCGGTTCGTTCGACTTCGGGCGTACACATGAACACGCGGCCGACGCGCAGCTCTATCTTGCACGATCGCACGCGGCTAACAAGGAGTACTTGCTGGCTGCCAACGAGTACAACAGGTTCATCCAGTTGTACCGCCGTGACCCTCGTGTCGCCGAGGCAGCGTACGATTACGCGATGACCTTCTATCACCGGTCCCCGGGGTATCAGCTCGACCAGACGCCCACCGAGCAAGCGGTAGAACAATTTCAGCTCTTCATCGATCGCCATCCGAACGATGATCGCGTAGCTGACGCCGAGTTGAAGATCAGAGAGTTGCGTGAAAAGCTCGCCCGAAAACGGCTTGAATCTGCTCGGCTTTACGAGCGACGAGGACTAAACGAGGCCGCGGCCATCACCTTCGAGTCTGTATTTGATGATTACCCGGAAACAAAGTGGGCTGATGACGCACTCGCCGGCGCGATGCAAAACTACGTCGCATTTGCCGATCAGTCGTTACGTTCCAAGCAACCGGAACGCCTTGGCAAGGCAATTCAGAACTTTGAAAGGTTGCAGCAGATCTTCGCCGAGAGTCCCTTTGTGGCCGAACTCGAGCCACTTTATGAGGAGGCGGTCCGCCGGCGTGATCAAATCGAGGAATCTCTTTAGCGCTGCATCGCTGTTCCGATCACTGCATGCCCCCGGCTGTTGCGCGTCGAAGAAAGAGACATAAGAACCCGTGGGCGCGTAGGAATCTTCGGCGGCTCCTTTGATCCCCCACATCTCGGCCACCTGATTGTGGCCGAGGCGGCACGAGAACAACTCGATCTCGATCGCGTGGTCTGGATTCCGGCCGCGCTACCGCCACACAAGGAGCCCGGTGATCTATCGAAGCCCGGGCATCGGCTCGAGATGGTCACGCGTGCAATTCGAGGTAATGAGGCCTTTCGATGTTCATCCTTGGAGGTCGATCGTGGTGGCACATCGTATACGGTCGACACGCTCGAAGTGCTCACAAAGGAGGAGGGGACTGACGATTTCTACGTGATCGTGGGATCGGACAGTTACCGTGAGTTCGAGAACTGGCGCCGGCCTTCCCGTATCGTCGAACTTGCGGAGCTTGTCGTTTATCCCAGGGGGCAAGACGTGCGCGTCGGGCAGTCAGCGTATCCGCGTCTTGCGATTGAAGCCCCGGTAATCACGATTTCGAGTACGATGATTCGGTCCCGTATTCGGGAGGGTAAGTCCGTGCGATATCTCGTGACCGATGACGTTCTCGACTATATTGAGGAATGCGCTCTCTACAGGTGAGATGATGATGGGAGATGTTCCGCACTCGGTCAGGGAGAAAGTCAGCCAGCTGATTTACGTCCGAGTCGGATCGAACATGCCGCCACCGGTGCGTGCAGAGGACGACACCGATCGCCTGGAGGGTATGCTTCGGGAATTTTCGATTGGCGGTCTGTTGCTATTCAACGGGACGTACGGAGTCACCGGACAGGCCCTGTCGCGGCTTCAGTCGCTCAGCAGGTTCCCGCTGTTAGTGGCAGCGGATCTTGAGCGCGGTGCGGGTCAGCAGCTCGCCGGGGCGACCGTTTTTCCGCACGCAATGGCACTTTCGGCGCAGGGGTTGTCAGGTGCAGCCGACGCGGAAGAGATCGGTCGAATCACGGCTCGCGAGGCACTCAGTGAAGGCGTTCACTGCATTCTGGGGCCTGTAGCCGACGT
>JBFHWK010000289.1:0-4188 GCA_041589075.1 Rhodothermales bacterium | reverse complement strand
TCCTTTATGGGAACAGGAACATTGGTTTCGGTTTCTCAACGGACAGTGAAGCTCGTGCGATGGACGAAGGGTTCGCGGACCTCTTCACCGTTTCGAAGGACGGCCACTGGCTATTCGGCGGGCCGCTTAGCGGATATGATCCCACTTTTCCAGCCAACGGAAGGAGTAACCGCGCGTGTTATCTGGAACGAAAAGACGATGGCCGACTGGGATTTCGGAAACGATCCGTTCAACACGCCGCACAAGAATGGTCTTATCATTTCCGGTGCCCTTTACAAGCTCCGCAGCGATATCGGAGATCAAGGGATTGCTCTGGCCTACGACGCGCTGGCGATGGAGCCGCCTGCCTTCGACTATCTTGACTATCGTGAACGACTACATGCAGCTGATGGCGCTGCCAACGCTCATGCGAACCGGGCGGCGATCGAGGTTCGTTTCGTCGAGCGCGGCATTGGTGGGCCCGTGCCCCCCTCTTTCCTCGCGGGTGGCGTTGTAGGTTCAAGCATTGATCTTTTATGGAATGATCTCTCCCAACTGGAGGACAATTATGTTGTGCAGCGCTCCATTCAGGGCGGGAGCTGGAGCACACGGGCCACCCTCTCCGCCGGTGCGACCGCATACTCGGATCCGGGCATTCCTTGCGTTCCAAAGACGTATTCGTACCGAATAAAGGCGGTCAAGGACACACTTGAGAGCTTTTCGCCAATTGCCGACATCGATCCGTGTGGCGGCGGTGGCGGAGCACAACTCGCCGAGCTGCCCGCTATCATCGACGTTGTGACTGCGGCGGAGCTTCAGAGCCTCGTTCCAAGTCTTGAGCTAACGGCGTATCCTAGTCCAGTCCAGGATCGCCTCACCGTTGTGTACGAGACGACAACGCGGTCTTATGTCCACCTGGAGGTCGTCGATCTGCTGGGTCGTCTCGTCGCTGTGCTGGAGGACTATCGGCCGGAGGGGCGACACGAGCGTCGGATTGACACGTCGGATTGGACGGCCGGCACCTATATCGTTCGAATCCGGGTTGGCGAGGAGTCAATAGCGACGACTATAGTGGTGTTGCCGTAAATGGCACGTTCGACCCTGATAAAGAGGTCGCTGTTAAACCACGGGTGGGTGGCACAAGCGAGACCGGGCACGCTGTTGACCATATTGCTACTGTTTGCCGTGGGCAGCGTTACTCTGCGCGCGGCGGCACAGCACGTGCCGGAATGGCTAGAAGTTGCATGGTCTCCCAGCAGCTACGAGGTCCGTTCGAGCAGTGTCACCGCCGATGGTGCCGGCGTAACGATGACAGGGCATATGATAGGAGATGGCGCTTTCGGCGGACAGGAGATCGGCGGGACCGTTCACGACGCGGTGTTTCTGGCTCGCTACAATTCGGACGGCACGGCTCTGTGGGCGCGCGAAGGGTTCGGCGTTCTTAACGACAGTGCTATCGAAGGCTTTCATCTTGCTTCCGCGTCGGCTGGCGGCGTCGTCTTGACCGAGGGCTTTCCGTTTATCTTCGACGCCGGAATGTTTACGCAGGGCGGGAACCTGGTCACCCTCGTGGGGCCCGACGCTGAGCCGGTCTGGTCCACACTGTTTACGGACTCCACTCTTGTGTTCCCGGAATTGCCGACCGCCTACATCAAGGCCATCCATACCGACGTGGGCGACAACACCTACTTTCTAGGCCAGTTCATCGATACCCTGGCCGTTTCTGGAGATACGCTCGTAAGCGACGGAGAAGATGTCTTTCTGGGGAGCCTGGATTCGACCGGTGGTTTGCGGTGGATCCGCCGCATCGGCAGTTCCGGGCTCGACTTCGCCTATGACCGAACGATCATTGACCCCCAAGGCAATCTCGCGGTTTCGGCTGACGGCGACGTCTACCTTGCAGGCTATTTTGGGGCAGGAACGGTCTTTGGGGAGGGCGAGGCCTCCGAGCGAATGCTCGGTAACGCTGATGTACTGGTGGCGCGCTTCGATCGTGACGGTGCATTTCGACAGCTATGGACACGCTTGGACCTCAGCGTCGTTAGCGATCTCGGACTGATCAACCGAATCGCCATTGACGCTGCGGGTAATCTTTTTCTGTCGTGGCGTTTTCCGAGCTCCGAAAGCGGCACGATCCGGGTCGGTGGTGCGACGCTGACCGATCCGAGTCACGGCGGCGCCTTCGTCACGAAGCATGATGCGCAGGGGCGGTTACTCTGGTGGCGGCAACTCAAAAGCGCCGGCAACGAATTTGTCCGGGCCTTCGAGGTCGACGCAACCGGTAACCTGTACCTCGGTGGCTGGTTCGACGCCCTCGAGATTGACATTGCGGGCGCGATTTTTCGAAAGAATGACCTGCAGCTCGACAGGGACGACGGGTTCCTGGTCGTCCTGTCCTCCGCCGCTACGGTACACTGGACACTGCACGCCGCCGGCGAGGGCAATCAAGTGTTCAATGCACTGGCCACCGACAGTGAGGGTAATCTTTACGTGACGGGCGAGTTCGACGCGGATATGAACCTCGGAGGCGTTCCGGTGCAGCGTCAAGGCGGTATCGATCTCTTCCTGGCGAAGTACTCCGCGGCTACGGTGACGTCGATAGAACGGCCATCGCTGCTAGAGGGCGATCCGTTGGGAGACTACCCGGACCCGACTGACGGGATGACGATGATTCGCTATACACTGACGCGTCCGTCGGCAGTTCGCCTCGACTTGTATGACGTGTTGGGGCGCCAGGTATCACAGGCTATCGTCGGAACGCAGACTGCCGGCGAACATACCTTTCAATGGTCGTCCGGTGATTTGCCGAACGGGCTCTATCTATACCGCCTCGTTCTCGACGATGTCGTCGCCGGAAGCGGCACCTTCGTGCTACAACACTGATGGAAGAAGGGCCGCGGCTCGGCGGCTGCGTATCCGTCGCTCTGCACGTCGCGGATCCTTCATTTGCTCAGTGATCAGACCCTTCGCCCGTAACGAGCCGTCTTGCATCCCACAGGGCGCATCCCGAGTATCAACAAGACTCGGCCTCACCGCTCACCAGAACTTACCGTTGAATGCCAACCCGCGTCATAATCGCCGGCGCCGCCGGGCGCGACTTTCACAACTTCAATGTCTTCTTTCGTGACAAGCCGCAGTTCGACGTTGTCGCTTTCACGGCGACGCAGATACCGAACATCATAGGGCGGAAGTACCCGGCGGCGATCGCAGGCGACCGGTACCCCGCCGGAATACCGATCGAGTCGGAGGATGATCTTCCGCGGCTGGTACGTGATCACGGCGTCGACGTGGTGGTGTTCAGCTACAGCGACGTTCGTCACGAACACGTGATGCACGTAGGCTCGATCGCCATGGCTGCCGGAGCGGACTACTGGCTACTGGGTCCGCGGCACACGATGCTCGAGTCGAGTGTTCCGGTCGTCGCGGTGTGTGCATCCCGCACGGGTGCCGGAAAGAGTCCGTCCAGTCGCAGAGTGGCCGCCGTTCTCCAGTCGATGGGCAAGCACCCGGTCGTGGTTCGGCATCCGATGCCGTACGGCGATCTGGCTAAGCAGGCGGTTCAGCGATTCGAGTCGCTCGACGACCTGGACTTGCACGACGTGACGATCGAAGAGCGGGAAGAGTACGAGGGCCATCTGCGAAAGAACCGCATCGTCTACGCGGGCGTCGACTACGAGCGGATCCTTCGATCGGCCGAGAGCGAGGGAGACGTTGTCGTCTGGGACGGCGGCAACAACGACTTCCCGTTCTACAAGCCCGACGTGATGATCGTAGTCGTGGACGCGCTAAGGCCGGAGGACGCTTTACGGTACCATCCCGGTGAGACGACGGTGCGTATGGCGGATGTGGTGGTCATCAGCAAGGTAGACACGGCCACCGATGAGCAGGTGGCGGCCGCGACGGTCACGGTCTCCGCTCTGAATCCCAACGCGCCGGTCGTCAGGGCGGCGATCCCGATCTCAGTGGAGGGGGGCAACGACATCCGCGGCCGGCGGGTGCTGGTGATTGAAGACGGCCCGACGCTGACACACGGGGGGATGGCCTACGGTGCGGGCTGGCTGGCGGCCCGCGATCACGGAGCGGCCGAAATCGTCGACCCCCGCCCACATGCGGTCGGCAGTATGAAGGATGTCTTTGCCGCAAATCCGCATCTCGGACCCGTCCTGCCCGCGATGGGATACGGACGGCAGCAGACCAATGAGCTCGCAG
>JBFHWK010000288.1:0-4196 GCA_041589075.1 Rhodothermales bacterium | reverse complement strand
GCAATCTCCTCGAGCGAATCAAGTATCGACGCGTCACCAACGTCACCTGCGTGCAGAATCAGCTCGACGTCGCCGAAGTACTTCGGGATGGCCGGATGAAAGTATCCGTGGGTATCCGATATAATACCGATGAGCACGTACGAATAGAGTGCGCTACTACAGCTCGAGGGTCTCTCCCGGAGTCAAGACTCGCGGCACGAAGCCCGCATGCTCGACCGATGCGGCCCAGGCGTCCACGTCCACTTCGATCGGTGGGAACGTGTTGTAGTGAATCGGAACCGTCAGGGCCGGCTTGAGCATCTTTATCGCCCGTAGAGAGGACTTGGGCCCCATGGTAAAGCAGTCGCCGATGGGCACGAGCGCAACGTCTATGTCGTGGTCCTCGCCAATCCATTCCATCTCTGAAAACGCGGACGTGTCTCCCAGTGCGTAAATGCACTTGTCATCGGCATGAACGATGAACCCGTTCGGATTGCCGCCGTATGTGCCGTCGGGAAACGACGAGGAATGATGCGCGATGGTCTGAATCACGCGTCCCCACTCGAAACGCCACGAGCCGCCTGTGTTCATTCCGAGCACATTGGCGTGCCCCTTCGAAGAGACGTACTGCGTGATTTCAAAGTTGGAAACAACCATGGCGCCCGTCCTCTTCGCGATGGACATGGTGTCGCCCCAGTGATCGCCGTGTGCATGTGTTAACAGGATCACGTCCGGGTTCAGGTCGTTCGCCGTGACGACCTTTTCCGCGAGGCCGTTTCCGGTGATGAACGGGTCAAACAAGAGCGTCGCGTCCCGCGTCACAATCTCGAAAGCGGAATGTCCAAAATACCTGATTTTCATCTAGGGACACCTCATCAATTCTAGGACAAACTAACGGCCGGACCCGCCCGTGTCGGACCGCGATCAGGGCAGCGTGTTCCGACAGTGGCTCCGCGTCAGCCGGCCGCGCGCAGGCTTCGCGCGACGCGATAAAGCCACAGTGTGAAAAAGATCAGCCCGGCCACACCGAGCGCGTCAGCGACGGGTTCAAAGCCGGCCGGGACGAGACGAAGAACATTCGTATCCTGGTAGGCTGCAAACGGTATTGCCAGCAGAATGCCGATGAGCGCTTCGCCGGTGATCAAGCCGGATGAGAACAGCAAACCGCGCCGGGAGGCGGAAGCTAGATCGTCTTCTGATCCGCCCCTGGCACGTACGGAGCGCTCAGCCAGGAACGCCACGACGCCGCCGATGAAGATGGGCACTGTCAGTTCGAGCGGCAGATAGATCCCGACGGCAACCGCAAGTACCGGTGCCCGGAACGTGCTGCCACGCGATTCCAGCACCTTGTCATAGGCAATAATCGCGATAGCGATGATCACGCCGATCAGGATCATGTCCCACGGCAGGTTACGGCTGAACACGCCGTCGGCCACGGAGCTCATCAGCGTCGCTTGCGGTGCCTTAAGGGCCTCGGAGGCATCCATACCCTCGCGCGGAAAGACGTCACCCAGGCCGTACGCAGCGAACAGGAGCTGCAGCACCGGCGCAATGACTAGTGCCGCAGCGACGACACCTACCATCTGCATGATCTGCTGCTTGTAGGGTGTCGCGCCGACGATCTGCCCCGCCTTCAGGTCCTGCATGTTGTCTCCGGCGATCGATGCCGCACAACAGACGACGCCACCGACGAGAATCGCGGTTGCCGCGGCGGCAGTCGCGCGCGTGGCGTCAATCGAAAAATCGATTTGGGATCCGAGCATCGCGAGCAGTATGAGTGCGATGGTCAGGATTGTGGCGATCGTCACACCCGATATCGGGTTATTTGACGAACCCACGAGGCCGGCCATGTAACCGGCCACCGAGGAAAACAGGAATCCGGCCGTCAGCGCAAACACGACACCGACCGCCACGGTCCCGCTGTACAGACTGGTCGTGATCTGCAGGTCGTCTTGTTTTACCACGAAGAGGAAGACGATGAGGATGGGCACGCTGAGCAAGGCGGTGCCGATCGCGACGAAGTTGATCGGCGTGTCCATCTCCGTGCGCAGGATGTCCGCATGTCCGCCGGACCGCGCCTTCCGGACGGCTTCCAGCGATGAGGCGATGCCGTTGCGGATGGGCCCGACGAGTGAGAGCAGCGCCCATGCGCCGCCGGTGGCCATGGCTCCTACGCCCATATAACGAATGCGCTTGCTCCACACTTCGAGCGCCGCATCGTAGCCCGTCGCGCCTTCGGTTATCGAGTCGAGGACGGCCGGATCGGCCACCGCCGTGTAGATGGGAATGCCGAAGAGCCACGAGATCAAACCACCGGCAAACACCAGAACTGCGATGTTGAGCCCGACGATATATCCCACACCCAACAGAGCTACGCCAAGCTCCGTCCCGAATCCGAATATGGATCGACCCGCCGTTACCGCGGTGTCGACCGTGCCCGCAACTAGCTTGAAGCCGGTCTGGCAAAGTTTCAGAACGGCCCCGGCCACGCCGGCGATCGCGATGTCACGTGCGCCGCCGCCACCTTCCGTTCCCGCCTTGAGTACTTCGGCCGTAGCGACACCTTCCGGAAACTGGAGGCGCGCTTCTATGATGAGCGCGCGGCGGAGCGGAATCGTGAACATCACCCCGAGTATGCCGCCACAGAGGGCGATCGCCATCGTCGGCAGAAACTCGAAATCGACCCAGTAGTGCAGCATGATCAGCGCAGGCAGCGTGAAGATTACACCCGCCGCCAGCGATTCTCCCGCGGAGGCCGCCGTCTGGACAATGTTGTTCTCGAGTATGTTCGACTCCCGAAAGAACCGGAGTATGGCCATCGATATGACGGCGGCCGGTATCGACGCCGAAACCGTCATCCCAACCTTCAGACCGAGGTACGCGTTCGCTCCCGAGAGCACGGCGGACAGGATGAATCCGAGGACGACCGCCTTGACCGTGATTTCCGGAAGAGACTGCAGCGGCGAGATGAAAGGGACGACGGCGGATTTGCCGGATGTGTCTTCGGCCATTTGGAATCGAGTTGGTGGGGCTGTTACGGGCTACCTGGTCAGGATCATCTTCCTGGCGCTGATAAAGCCGTCGGTCTGAAGACGTACAAAATAGGTTCCGCTGGGGAGATCGCCCGGGACGAACTGCACTTCGTGACGACCGGTCGAGTGAAAGCCCTCCGTCAGTACGGAGACGCGTTGTCCCGACACGTCCCATACGGATACGACCACGTGCTGCGGAATTGTGACCTCGAAGACTACCGTCGTATTTGTTCGGAACGGGTTCGGGAAGTTCCCGATCAATAGGGTTCCCAGCGCCTCGGGCTGTTCTCCCGACCCCAAACCGACTTTCATCGTTGCCGACAGGCGCGTGCCACCGTTCTTGAGGTCTTGCCGAACCCGATAGTACGCGACCGCGTCCGGCGGTTGCGCATCTACGAGAACAAAACGACCTGCGCCGGGACTCTTTGGATCTACTTCGCCGATTACAACAAAGTGTTGCCCGTCCGTCGAGCGTTCGAGGAAGAACATTCTCGTCGAGCGAGCCCGCGAGGACCATGACACCTCGACGCCTTCATCACCTCGCGTCGCCTGAATTTCGCGGACGGGATCCACAAAGAGCACTTCCGATGTTTCTCTGGGGATTTCGTCACGACCCACGAGTTGTTGTCGGGGCGTCGGTTTCTCGAAGTCGATTTTCACAAGCCCCGGCACTTCGGGCAGTCGCTCGGCCATGGTCGAAGCGATCTGGCGGGTCGATCGCGACATGGCCCACAGCCGCACGTCGTCGATCAGGCCGACGTAACCACGGTGTGGAGCGGCGTCCTCACTCGGGCATCGACCCCCCAGACAGAATCTTGGCCTGCTGCCATAGTCTGCCCCTGCCGAGCCGAAAAGAGAATCGGCTGGTTGCGCGTCGACGACAAGCCGTGACCATCCTCGCACTTCGTCGTGTGTGATCGCCGCGTGATGCCAGCGCCCGTCCGCCACTGGAGAGGTGCTGGCCATCGCAACATGCCGACCGGACTCGCCACGGAAGAACAGCAGTCGGCCGTCGGGCGCTATGACAATCTCGGTGGGATACGGCTCATTATCGTCTCCATTCCACGACGAAGCGATCACCTGATCGAGCATTGTGGTTCGGAACCAGAACTCGAGCGTGTAAGACCCATCGCCCGAGAACATCGGCAGTAATTCGGACTTCAGCTCGAGCCTCTCCCGCAACGT
>JBFHWK010000287.1:0-4241 GCA_041589075.1 Rhodothermales bacterium | reverse complement strand
GGACAGAGATTCTAGACGAGGCACACCGCCACGGTCTGACGGTCACGATGGGCCTTGAAATCGCCCGCGAGCGAGAAGGGTCCGGAGGCGTCGGCATCTTCGGCTTCAATTATGACGACACGGTGGCAGTCCGCGCTCAACGCGAGCGCGTGCGCGAGGAGGTGCTGAAGTACAAGGACCACCCGGCCCTGATGATATGGGGCATCGGCAACGAGCTTAACCTGGGTGCCACTAACCCGCAAGTGTGGGACGCCGTCAACGAGATATCCGAAATGATACACGAGGTCGACCCGAACCACCTCACGACCACCATGCTGGCCGGCATCAGTAAGCCGCTGGTCGATGACATCAAAGCGCGCGCTCCCGACCTCGATCTGTTGAGCGTTCAGATGTACGCCGACCTGCCGAACCTTCCGCGATACATCCGCGAGTCCGGATGGGACGGTCCGTATATGGTCACCGAATGGGGAGCGACCGGTCACTGGGAAGTGGGGAAGACGCCGTGGGGAGCGCCGATCGAGAACAACAGTTCGGAGAAGGCGGATGCCTATTTAAGTCGGTTCGAAGCGGCGATCGGTTCCGATACGACCCAGTGTATCGGATCATATGTGTTTCTGTGGGGACAAAAACAGGAGCGGACCCCGACCTGGTACGGCATCTTTCTCCAGTCGGGTGAAGAGACGGAGTCGGTCGACGTCATGCACAAGATCTGGAACGGCGAATGGCCCGAGAACCGCTCGCCGCGAGTGCAGTCGCTGTTGCTCAACGGCAAGACCGCTCAAGACGGCGTAACACTGAGGAAGGGGCGAGACTACGTGGCGGAGGCACAGATCATGGATCCGGACGGCGACTCGGTAGACTTCACCTGGGACATCAAACCCGAAGCGACTGAAGTGGGTGAAGGCGGTGACTTCGAGCCCGAGCCGGAAAGTATTCCGGGGTTGATCACCGCGGATGGCGGACCAACGGTGACGGTCAAAACGCCCGACAGGCCGGGCGCGTATCGGCTGTTCGTATACGCGATGGACGGCCAAGGCCACGCCGCACACGCAAACGTGCCGTTCCAGGTCCGGTGACGAACGTGGCAGATCAAGTCGGAACGCCGGCCGACAGCGTCGGCCGTGACGCAAGTCGACACGAGCCGTCGGATGAGGTGGTCGGCGAGATTGTCGCTCGAGACGGCGAGGAGTACTACCGCATCGTCAACGTCGATCGGATGCGTCCCTTCTTCATGACGATCGTAAGCGCCTCCGATCACTGGCTGTTCATCTCCAGCAACGGAGGTCTGACCGCGGGGCGAAGAAACCCGGAGTCGGCGCTTTTTCCGTACTACACGGACGACAAGATCCACGACTCGGCGGAAACGACCGGCAGCAAGACCATCATTATCGCCGGTTCCGGCGACCGACGATCCCTCTGGGAGCCTTTCTCGATACGCAGTGAAGGAATCTTCCGAACGCGGCGGCACTTGCTCAAGAGCACGACGGGCGACAAGATTCTCTTCGAAGAAGCCAATCTGGATCTTGGCCTCACGTTCGGCTATGAGTGGTGCACGAGTGATGCCTTCGGGTTTGTCAAGCGATCCTTCGTCCGTAACACGGGAGACGCCGCTGTCGCTCTGAAAATCATTGACGGAATTCAGAACATCCTGCCGGCCGGTGTCGACCCGATGTTGCAGCTGCGGCGCAGTACGCTCGTCGACGCGTACAAGAAGACCGAACTCGATCGGGAAACAGGTCTGGGCATTTACGCACTGAGTTCCATTCCAGTGGATCGTGCTGAGCCAAGCGAAGCTCTCAGCGCGACGACCGTGTGGTCGAAGGGTCTGGTAAATCCGACGCGGCTCGTGTCCGCGGCCCAGCTCGATCGGTTCAGAAACGGGCGGGAGATTGACGAGGAAATCGACGTCAGGGCTGAGCGCGGCGCGTATTTCGTCCACGCAGAATTAAAACTCGACCCGGCCGTGTGCGAGGAGTGGTATACGGTCGCGGAAGTCGGCCAGGGAACCGCGGACGTCCAATCGCTTGCAGACTTCTTGCAACGCACGGACGACCCTATCCGTCATGTCCGTCAAGATGTTCGCAAAAGTACTGCTGAACTCAGGCGGATTGTGGCGAGCGCAGACGGTTTGCAACGCACCGGCGACCGACTCGGCGACGTGCGTCATTACTCGAACGTGCTCTTCAATGTTATGCGAGGTGGCGTGTTTGCCCGCAACTATGAGATCGAACGAAGCGACCTCAAAGCCTTTGTGCGATCGCACAACGTCGGTGTAGCGGACCGCAACAACGATTTCTTTGGACGTCTTGACGAAGTGGTTCGGGTAGAGACGCTGTTGTCGCAGGCGTCCGAAGTCGGGGACCCGCAGCTCGAGCGGCTGTGCTACGAGTACCTACCGCTGACTTTCAGCAGGAGACACGGAGACCCAAGCCGCCCCTGGAACGCATTCTCGATCGAAACGCGAGGCCGCGACGGATCGCGGATGCTGCACTACGAGGGCAACTGGAGAGACATATTTCAGAACTGGGAGGCGCTCAGCCTGTCGTACCCGTCATTTGTGGAGAGCTTCGTATGCAAGTTCGTCAACGCGACAACCGTAGACGGTTACAATCCGTACCGCGTTACGCGCGACGGAATCGACTGGGAGACCGTCGATCCGGCTGACCCCTGGTCGTATATCGGATACTGGGGTGATCATCAAATCGTGTATCTCCTCAAGTTGCTTCAGATCTCGGGAAATCATCACCCGGGCGTGCTCGAGCGTTTGCTGTCCGAGAAGATATTCTCCTATGCGAATGTACCGTACCGCATCAAGCCGTACGCAGATCTGCTGCGCGATCCGCATAACACGATTGACTTCGACGTGCAGGCGGAGCTTGTAGTTGAGGAGCGCGTCGCGTCGGTTGGTGCTGACGGCAGGCTTGTGTGGAACCGGTCGGATGAAGTGCACCTGGTGACGCTGTGCGAAAAACTACTGGTTCTCGTGCTGGCCAAGCTAGCCAACTTTGTCGCAGGTGGCGGTATCTGGATGAACACGCAGCGGCCGGAGTGGAATGACGCGAACAACGCACTCGTGGGAAACGGAGTGTCGATGGTTACTCTGTGCTACCTGAGGCGATTCCTCATCTTTTTGGATGAGCTTGTTGCCAACGCCGATGTGTCGTCGTTCGAGGTGGCTGAAGAAGTCGAAGTGTTTTTTGCCGACGTCGTGCGAGCGTTCGAGGATTGCAGATCCATGCTTTCCGTGCCGCCGGATGATGGAGGGCGAAAAAGACTTCTTGATCTGCTTGGCGGGGCCGGAAGTCGATATCGCGAATCAGTGTATGACGGGGGTTTTTCGGAGCGCGCGGCGGATGTTTCAAAGGATCGCATGCGCGCACTAATCACAATTGCGCTTGCGTATCTCGACCAGACGCTTGAGCTGGCTCGGCGCGCAGACGGGCTCTACGACGCGTACAATCTGATTTCGATCGAAGGCGATTCGATCATGGTGAGGCGGCTATACGAGATGCTGGAGGGACAGGTCGCAGTGCTCAGCTCAGGCGCCTTGTCGGCGCAGGAAAGTGTGGAGGTGCTCGACGCACTGAGGTCCAGCGCACTCTTTCGAGCAGATCAGCACAGCTACATGCTGTATCCCGATCGGCGGCTGCCCCGGTTTATGGAGAAGAATCTCATACCGGCTGGTCGCGCTAAGGAGTCGCGGCTTATTTCGAAGCTGGTGCATCACGGTGATCGCAGGCTTGTGACCAGATCGGGAGGGGAGACGCTTCATTTTAGTCCGGGTATCAGGAACGCGGCCGCGGTGCGATCCGTGCTCGAGGAGCTGCGGTCTGATGGATACGAAGAGGACGTAGCGAGTGACGCCGAGCTCGTGCTGCAGACTTACGAGGAGATGTTCGACCACGCGGCGTTCACCGGTCGTTCCGGCACGTTTTTCGGCTACGAGGGTCTTGGCTGCATCTACTGGCACATGGTGTCGAAGCTGCTCCTTGCCGTGGCCGACACGTACTTCGGTGCCGCAGATTCCGGTGCCGATCCCGAAACTCTGCGTCGCCTTGCGGAGCACTACTACGACATCCGCGCCGGTATCGGCGTACATAAGTCGCCCTCGGTGTACGGTGCGTTTCCGACGGATCCATATTCGCATACGCCGGGCAACGCCGGTGCGCAGCAGCCCGGAATGACGGGACAGGTGAAGGAGGACATCGTTGCGCGTTGGGCGGAGCTTGGTGTCACCGTTG
>JBFHWK010000286.1:0-4271 GCA_041589075.1 Rhodothermales bacterium | reverse complement strand
GAAGACCGGCCTGTGCGTCTCGCTCCTCGAAGAGGCCATGATGGACGGCATTCCGGCGATCGTGATCGACCCGAAGGGTGACATCCCCAATCTGATGCTCACATTTCCGGAGCTGTCGGCCGCAGAGTTCTTGCCGTGGATCAACGAGGACGACGCGCGCAAGAAAGACATGACGCCCGAGCAGTACGCCGCGGGCCAGGCCGAGCTGTGGCGCAAGGGCCTCGCAGGATGGGGCGAAGGTCCGGACAGAATCAAAAAACTGCGTGAGTCGGCAGACATCTCGATCTACACGCCGGGCAGCGAAGCCGGAATACCCGTCTCGATCCTGTCGTCGTTCGCGGCGCCGTCGGCCGCGACCATGGAGGACCGTGACCTGCTCGGCGATCGCATCTCATCGACCGCGACTAGTCTTCTCGGTCTTGTGGGCATCGAGGCCGACCCGATCCGCAGCCGCGAACACATCCTGATCTCCAACCTGCTCGAGCGCGCGTGGAAGGACGGGCTCACGCTCGATCTCGGCTCGCTCATTCAGGGGATCCAGACCCCGCCGTTCGAACGCATCGGCGTGCTCGACCTCGATTCCTTTTTCCCGCCGAAGGAGCGCTTCGAGCTTGCGATGACGCTCAACAACCTGCTCGCATCTCCGGGGTTCGAGGCCTGGATGACCGGCCACGCCATCGACATCGATGCGATGCTGTACGACGAGGCGGGCAAGCCGCGTGTCGCGATCTTCTCGATCGCACATCTCTCGGAAGCCGAGCGGATGTTCTTCGTGTCGCTGCTGCTCAACGAAACGCTTTCATGGATACGATCCAAGCCGGGAACGACGAGCCTGCGCGCGCTGCTGTACATCGACGAGATTTTCGGTTATATGCCGCCGGTCTCGAACCCGCCGTCGAAGCAACCGTTGCTTACGCTGCTCAAACAAGCTCGTGCGTTCGGACTCGGTGTTGTGCTCGCGACGCAGAATCCGGTCGATCTGGATTACAAAGGTCTGTCGAACACGGGCACGTGGTTCATCGGACGGCTGCAGACCGAGCGCGACAAGATGCGTGTGCTCGAGGGATTGGAGGGGGCATCCGGTGGCGGTGCGTTCGACAAGGCGGCCATGGAGCGTGTACTGGCGGGTCTCGGCAAACGCGTCTTTCTGCTGCACAACGTGCACGAGCCGGAGCCCGTGATCTTTCATACGCGTTGGGCCATGTCGTACCTGCGCGGGCCGCTCACACGGACGCAGATAAAGACGCTGATGGACGGCCGGCGAACAGTGTCCGTCACAAAGAGCACGTCAGCCACCGCCGCCATCTCAAAAGCGCCGTCACGGAAAGCAGCACAACGGCCTGTCGTGCCGCCGGACGTGCCCGAGTATTTCCTTCCGTCAAATCAGGGCGACGACTCCTCGTACCAGCCGTTCATCATCGGCTCTGCCACCGTTCACTTTGAGGACAAGCGGAAAGGCGTCTCAGACACCCGCCCCATAACGTTGCTCGCGTCCATCGAGGAAGGTGCGGTTACACCGGTGGACTGGCGCGACGCCCATCGCGTCGACGTGGATGTGGACCGCTTGCGGCAGCAGCCGGAATCCGGAGCGGCCTTCGAGGAACTGCCGACGGAGGCACAGAAGGCGAAGAACTACAAGACATGGGAGAAAGACCTGTCGGATTTCCTGTATCGAGAGGAGAGACTGGAGCTCTACAAACATGAGGGTCTCGGTCTCGTCTCTGAGCCAGGCGAATCGGAGCGGGACTTCCGAATCCGACTTCGTGACAGCGGTCGTGAGGAACGTGATCGCCAGATCGATGCCCTTCGCACGAAGTACGAGAAGAAGATCAAGACCGCCGCGGAGCGTGTTCGCAAAGCGGAGCAGAAGGTTGAGCGCGAGGAAGAGCAGGTCGAAGCGCAGAAGATGAGCACGTACGTGAACATCGGATCGACGGTGCTGTCTGCACTGCTGGGACGCAAGACGATTAGCCGGTCTAGCGTCGGGCGTGCAACGACAACGATGCGCGGAATGTCACGGTCGGCAAAGGAGAAGCAGGACGTCGAGCGCGCGCTCGAAGACCTGGAGACGCGACAGGAAGCACTCGCCGAACTCGAAGAGGAACTTGAGGAGGAGATCGACGAGCTGAAAGAGCGTCTCGATCCCGAGCAGGCGGAGCTGGAGACGATCACGGTCAAACCCCGCCGCACGGATGTCGACGTCAAGCTCGTCGCGCTGGCGTGGGGTCAGTTGTAGTCGGCCGGCGATTCGACACGGCGTGGATTCCATCACCCAGATCGCACTCGGAGCCGCCGTCGGTGAGGCCGCGCTCGGGAAGAAGGTAGGAGGGAAGGCCGCTGCGTGGGGCGCGGCACTCGGCACGCTACCCGACCTCGACGTGCTCGCGTACCCGTTTCTCGATCCAGCCCAGGAGCTGCTGTTTCACCGTGGGCCAACGCACGCGCTGCTGTTCTCCTTTATCGTCGCACCGCTCGTCGGCGCCCTTCTCGCCCGGCTGCATCGCAAAGACGGCGCCGGATGGAAGGAATGGAGTTGGCTGGCATTTCTGGCGCTGTTCACGCATCCCGTGCTCGACGCCTTTACGGCGTACGGGACGCAGCTCTGGCTGCCGTTCTCGAACCACCCCGTCGCGTGGAACACGATCTCGATCATCGACCCGTTGTACACGCTGCCCCTGTTGATAGGCGTGGCCGGCGCGCTCATGACACGGCGCGACCGCAGAGTGCGTCGAATCATCAACGCCGCCGGTCTGGTGCTGAGTTCTCTCTACCTCAGCATCACCGTCGTGAACAAACTGCACGTATCGTCGATCTTTGAACGACAACTTGAGGCGCAGAACATCGGCCACGATCGACTCGAGGTGATGCCCACACTCTTCAACAACCTTCTCTGGACGGGCCTTGCGGACGATGGCGAGACGGTGTACGCCGGACTTTACTCGCACCTCGACGAGGACGAACACATATCCTTCCAATCGATACCGAAGAACGACCATCTTCTCCCGGCCGAGGACACGAAAGGCGTGCTCAAGGTGCTGCACTGGTTTTCGCGCGGCCTTTACACAATCGCTGCCGAGGGTGACGTGCGCTACTTCGACGACCTGCACGTCGCGCGCACGGACTTCTTCATCACGGACACAGGGCGATCCATTTTTCGCTTTCGGCTCATCGTAGACGACGAAGGGCGGCTTGAGCGATTTGTAGCGGGCGAGACGGTCTTTGGAAACAGGGACGAATACCTTGGACTGTTGGTCCGCAGGATCCAGGGAGAAAAGCACGTAGAGCGAGGACGTGCGGCGCGTGGGAGCACAGAAAGCGACGCCGACAGCGTACAGCATCTGGGCAGCGGCGGAGAGCCGGAGGACAAGTGATGGCAGAGCAACCGGCCCCGGCAAAGAGCTGGATTCTGCGAGAGGCGATGATCCTCGTCATCGTGTTTGCGATCGTCCTCGCGCTGCTGCCCGTTCTGTTGGCGGCGATTGCGTATCAGAGCCGGCAGTCGATGTTCTGGCCCGCCTACGAAGCCCTCTACACGTACTTCCTGCCCTACACGATTCTTGTCTCTGCCGCAATCGCGAGCATCTTCATGGTAATACGGCTCGCTATACGAATCGTGCGACGAAGCACCCGCTGAGAACGTCGTGCAGCTAACACAAGCCCGAAATGCGGGTGCCGGTGGCCTGGGCGGTTACGTGATCCCGCTTCCCACTTGTTGTCGTACATAGGCGGTAAGGGATAGGCCTACAAGAGAGGTGGCTTAGTCCCCACACAGGTTGTTGGGTCCCGTTGTTTCATTGTCGCGGAGTGTCCGGCAAAGGCGGGTCGGGTGCGGTGATCGCCAGCTGGATCGCTCGTTGCGCATAGAACCATGACAACGATGAAGCGACTCGTCGGCCTTGGCGTACTCGTGATCGCCGCAGTCTTCGTGATCCGCGCGGTCGTCACGGATCCTGCCGCCATCGTTCAGCCCATCGCTTTCAACCACAACCTACATGTTGAAGGCGAGGGCATGGAGTGTACCGACTGCCACGTCTATGTAGAGGAGCTGCCCTCTGCAGCGATCCCATCCAACAACCTCTGCACTGACTGTCACTTCGAGGAGCCGCTATCCGAATCGGAAGAGGAAGTGCGCCTGCTGCGATTCATCGAAGAAGGTGTTGAGGTCCCGTGGGTGCGCATCTACAGTGTGCCCGCACACACGTACTTCTCGCACCGGCGGCATGTCGTGCTCGGAGAAATCGAATGCATGACTTGTCACGGAGATGTCCCTG
>JBFHWK010000285.1:0-4282 GCA_041589075.1 Rhodothermales bacterium | reverse complement strand
GGCATAGGCGATCTGCTGGATGGCAGGTAAACCACACCGACTAATCGGGCTGGGTCCCCCCTCGCTGAGGGGGGACTACAGGGGGGAGCACGTCGCGAGGCTTCCTCGGCCGATGCATGGATCCCGGCTCGGAGGCCGGGATGACATTGTGTCGCGGGGACTACAGGCGGGAGCCTACGGCAGCCACATTAGAAGTCGGCCGGCTCCGGCAGCGACTGCACCCAGTTCTGCCACAGTCCAACGGAAGCCGTCGATCTCGATCCTTCCTGAACCGTCACGCCCTGTCCGGTTACGACAATCACGCTTCCGTCAGGGCTGAAGTCGTAGTCCGACATTCCAACGGTCGACACGACGCGCTCCGGCTCTCCCTCAATCCTGAATCCGTTGGTCGTGTTGACGGCGATGCGATAGATACCGCCAGTCGCTGCCACGTAGTATATGTGCCGTTCATCCGGCGACCAGCGCGGTCGGCTCGCATTCATGTCGGACAGTATCCAGTATCCGGAACCTTCAATGGGTCTCACGGCGATTCGCCACTGTCCGGACGCGTCGCTGAAATAGGCGACGTATCGGCCCGAGGGAGATAGTGAGGCACGCGTCTGCGTACCTGCGGAGCTGTCGATACTCACAATCCGCTTCGTCGACAGTTCCATCGCAAACAGGTCACCGTCGGCTTCAGCCGTGGTTGCGAGCAGCCACCTTCCGTCGCGAGATAACTCCACTCTGTATGCACCCTCGAAGACGACTTCCTCACCGCCGGATCCGTCTGCGCGTCGACGATAGAGGTTGCCGTTACCGTCTCCATAGTAGATCCACGCACCGTCGTGCGACCACTTCGGATCGCGACGGTCGCTCTCGAAAGTGCGCTGCGAAAGCACACCCCTCTCGGTGTCGAGGATTCCGATATGCGTCGATTGGCTCCGCCGGGGTGTCACCTCAACTACGATCTCCTTGCCCGACGGCGAGTATGAAGGTTCGGCCACATCATCCTGTGTGGTGACGTTCATTTCCCTCAGCGATCGAGACTCCAGGTTTACTGCCTGTATCCGTCTCGTCTGTGCGTTGGTCGTGAGCTCATCGGGCACGAACACAAGGCTCCCATCCTGTCCGACGTTGTATCCACCCCACGTGATTGCCGGGAGGACCTCTCGGGGCGATCCGGTAAACTTGCCCGTCTTGCCGTCCATCGGGCGCACGACGACCTTTCCAAAATCGTTGCCAACCTGGTAGATCGCGTAGCCGCCTGGCAGATACACGGCATTGGCGACGCCCTCTTCGCCGACGGTCCAGTCTCCCGTATCCGGATCGAGCAGCGCGACGGCATGTCGTGCTCCGGCGGGTGCCTGCAAACCGGCGAGTATTGCGCCGCTTAGGATAGTTCCCGCCGCGTATGCCTGCGTAGCCCATTCCAATGACGTGTCCGCGAGCGCTATGCGCTCGGGTGCGCTACCGTCCAGAGTGGCTCTGTATATGACGGATGTCGGTTCGAATGCGGTATACAGCACCGAGTTGTCCGTTTCCCATACGAACCAGTTACCGGCGGATGTGATCTCGTTCGGTACGCCGTTGGGAATCACCATCGCCGACGCGCCGATGTTACTCCACCCCGTTAGCAACAGCCGGCGCCCATCGGGTGAGAATTCGGAATAGTTGTATCTCTCCGAACCCTCGATGTGGTGCACCGCACCGGTTGCCATCTCATACAAGAAAACACCGCCCCTGCCCGAGGTGTCGGTGCCGGCGAAAGCTATCCATTCTCCGTGGTTGGAGATTCTCGGAAAGCCTATCGACTGCATCGACGGCAAGCTTATGATCATCTTTCTCAGAGGCGTTATCACTTCCTGCTGCGGACGAAGAAGCCAACCTAACGCGAACATGGCCACGGCAGCGAGAAGCACGGCGGGCCACGCTTTCTTCAGCGCGCCCGCATGCGTCGTCGCGCGCGATGCCGCCTCTGTCGCAATGGATTCGATCCCTACGGGTGCGTCTTGAACCTCAATGGGACGCGACGTGGAGATCCGAGACGTGCGAAGAGTTGATCCAAGATCGATCGCCTTCAGATCGGCCGGCAGCTCGTCGACGTGCTGGTAACGAAGCGCCCGATCCTTCGCAAGCATCTTCGCGATGACCCCGTCCATTGCAAGCGGCACGCCTGCCCGCAGGCCGGTCAGCGACTCCGGATCCTCGTTCAAGATCCCGTATACGATCGCTTGCTCATAATCGCCCGGGAATGGAAGTCGCCCTGAAATCATTTCGTATAAGATGACGCCGAGCGACCAGATGTCAGAGCGCCGGTCGACCTCCTGGCCCTTGGCCTGCTCCGGACTCATATACGAGACTGTTCCAAGCGTCGAGCCCATCTGCGTCAGTTTGGTCGACGCTGCGGTTTTCGCCAGGCCGAAGTCAAGAATCTTGACGACACCGTCCTGGGTCAACATGATGTTGCCGCTCTTGATGTCGCGGTGGACGATGTTCTTGTCGTGCGCGGCCTTGAGACCCTCGGCAATCTGCGTCGCGATCGAGATGGCGTCCTTGAACGGGAGCGGACCTTTGGCGATACGCTGCGTCAATGTGTCGCCGTCGATGTACTCCATCGCGATGAATGGACGCGTATCTCCACCACCCATGTCGGCTTCATCTATTTCGTAGATGTGCGCGATGTTCGGGTGGCTGAGCGCTGCGGCAGCCCGCGCCTCACGGTAAAAGCGGGCTCGATCATCCTCGGAGGCGAGCGCGTGCGGGGGCAACAGCTTCAGAGCGACCTTTCTATCAAGCCGCTCATCGTCGGCCAGATACACGATGCCCATTCCACCACGCCCCACTTCTTCGCGGATGCGATAGTGCGATAAGAGCTGGCCTGTCATGTCCGTGCAAGAAAAAGGGTGATCCACCTTAGATAGGGGATGGACGATATAGAAGCAATGCTGGCAGGCCGTCTCTCGAGCGACCAGCCAACCGCGATTAGATTCTCCGACATTGAGATGAGACTTTTGGATCCTGCCTCGGCCAAGCCTGCTAGCGGGTATGCGAAGCCGGGCTACTCACCCCGCCCCTCTCCTCTAGGGGAGAGGGAGACCGTAAAGACGAACCGTCCGCCCTCATCGAGGGGATTACAGGGGGGAGATAGGAGGGGGAGCGTGAACCTCGTCGTCGCAACCGCTAATCGCGCAGCTTGCGCTCGCCCGCCTGCCACGCACCACGTCGCACCGGAACACGCATGGCATCCGCCGCCTCCAACCGATCAAACAACCTGTCGCGCATCGCGTCCGCCACACCGCGCATCGCCGGCACGCGTATGAGATTACTTCGTTCCTTCGGATCCGTCTGCAGATCGTACAACTCGTTCTCGTCCCACACACCGTGATAGTAGATGTACTTGTACCGGTCTCCTCGCAATGCAAACGTTGTCGGCGTGTGTGGGAAAGCGTGCTCCCAGTAGTACTCGTAAAGAAACTCACGATCAGCGGCAAAGGCATCCGCACCGGCCAGCAACGGCAGAAACGACTGACCGTCCATCGCAATCGCGGACGATGCGCCGCACAACTCGAGCATAGTCGGTGCGATGTCGATGTTGCGAACGAGTGACGTCACTTTCGTGGACGGTGAAACATAACCGGGCGCCCAGGCAAGCATCGGCACACGGATCGACTCCTCATACGCGTTTCGCTTGTCGATAAGTCCGTGTTCACCCAGAAGGAACCCGTTGTCTCCCATATAGATAACGAGAGTATTTTCCGAGAGACCCGCCGTCTCTAGGTAGTCCAGTACCCGCCCAATGCTCTCGTCGAGCGCCAGCAGCGACTCCGCGTATCGCCGATAAAACTGGTCGAAGTTCAATTGCCCGTGATAAGCATAGTCTACGCCGTGCCAGCTGTATCGCTGCTCTCGCACCCATCGGGGCTTACCACGGTAATTTGACTCCGTGTTCTCCATCGTCGCGGGGTAGGGGATTTCCACGTCGGCATATCGCCCCGCGTGTCGCTCAGCCGGTTCGAACTCGGCGTGCACCGCTTTGTGCGACAGGTACAGGAAAAACGGCGCGTCCGTTTCTCTCTGTTTTTTGATCCATTCAATCCCGTAATCCGTCAACAGGTCGGTGATGTACCCCTGCCGATCGACACGCGTGCCATCAACGTTTAGAGTCGGGTTGTAATAGACACCCTGGCCGCGAAAGCTGACCCAGTGATCGAACCCAGGCTGAGGCTTGTCATCTTCGTGCCCCATGTGCCACTTGCCGACGAACGCCGTCCTGTAGCCTGCAGCCTGCAAGTCGGCGGGGAAG
>JBFHWK010000284.1:0-4303 GCA_041589075.1 Rhodothermales bacterium | reverse complement strand
TGTGTTCCTACTCCTCTAATAGCAGTTGATGGTTCAAGTTGATACGTTCCGAAGGAATTCGTCGAGCTCCGCTCCTTCGAGGATTGAGATCTTTTCGGATGTCAGATGCGCGACGAGTCCGAGCCGGCGTTCCTTCGCACCGCCACTCTCATGCGTAGTAAAGATCCGATACAATACGGATTCGCCGTTCCACTCGGCGCGACCGGGATCGCCACCGCGGGCGCGCATCCACCGACGCGCCACGCCAATCCGCTCGACCTCGAGCACGGTCATCAATGCTTCGACGGTCGACTCCGCTCCGGCATTCCGGTTAACATCGTCTGGTCCGTTGATGCCGTCGTAGCCGCGACCCGTCTTGGCGTCATACATGACCGCACCGGCTACGTTGTTGCCCGTAAACCAGCTCGCGGCGAGGCCCGCCATCTTCGCGTAGCGGATGTCCCCCGTAGCCTCGTACAATCGCACCAGTCCGACCGCCACTCCGCGCACCGAATAGGCGATCTGGCTGAACCGTCTGGCCGATCCGGGATCGTCCAACCGAAACGAATGCATCCACCCGTCGATAAGCAGCCGCGGATAAAAATGCTCCGCCTCGCGAATCGCGCTCTCCGGGATGCCCGCCTCCGCGAGGGCCTGGGTCTGCGAGTTGCCCCATCCATGCCACTCGTTGAGATAAGAGGCATGCGCGCCGTAGGGAAAGTCGTTCATCGAGCCGAACTGCATCCGCGCGATGCCGTCCGCGAAACGCTCGATCATTTCACGGATCTCAGCCGACGGGTAGGCCGCGTTCAGTGCGGCCAGCCCCATCAGCATTTCGCTGGTCGCATCGGACGCATAACCATACACCAACCAGAGCGGATACTCTCGTCCGTGACTGGTCTCGGTCTCGCCATGACGTTCAAGGAGCCTGGACAAATAAGGCAACACGCGTCGAACACGATCAGCGCTTTGCCGCGAGAGGTTCTCATCAACCTCTTTGAGCACACGCGCTGCCGTGCCCAGTGACCAGACGGCCCGCGCCGCCCACCATCCGAACTGATCCGCCACTGAGTTCTGATGCACCGTATTGATTCGCAACGTGTTGTCCCACAAGAAATTGTAGAAGAGTCCATTGTCCTGCTGCATGTACATGACGAAGCGAATCAGCGACCGCGCCTTCTCAAGCGACTCCTTGTCCCTCGAGACCTCATAATGTCGCAGATACACGACCGCTGCACGCGCGGCGTCGTCCACACACGCGACGCCCTCATCGTCGTCGCCGACCCAGCCGTAGTCCGGCGCCTCCGAATAGATATGGATGATGCGGGTCGTCGTATCGCCATGTTGGACGTCTTCGCCGAGACGGTCAAGATGGGCCGTGTTGAACAGCGTCGTCTCCGGCCCATCCGAATCACGCGTGCGTTCCTCGTATGTGTCTCCGCACGAGCTCGTCACCACCGCCGTGATCGCGAGCACTGCCGGCACGACTCGTGTCCGCAGAGCCCGGCCGATATTCCCGATCCTCCTCATTCCTTCAACCCTGTCGTTGCCAGACTCTGGATGAAATGTCGTTGGAACAGCACGTAGGCGAGGATCACGGGAATTCCAAGCAGCAGCGCCGCCGCGAGCCGAGGGCCAAGAAGTCCTTCCGAACCGCCGCCGACCGCAAACAGGGCGACCATCTGCGGCATCGTCATCCACTCCTCCCGGCGGATGACTACCAGCGGCCACAGTACCTCGTTCCAGTTTCCGATGAACACGATAATGCCCGCCGTCACGAGCGCCGGCACCGAGAGTGGCCAGACTATTCGGAACAGAATTCGCCATTCGCTGCACCCGTCGATCCTCGCCGCGTCCAGCAGGTCCTGCGGAATCGTCACAAAACTCTGCCGCAGAATCAGTACGGCAGTCGCGTTCATCATGAACGGGACAATCAAACCGACGAGCGAATCGGTCCAGCCAAACTTCACCACCAGTGTGTACAACGGAATCAGCATGACGAGGAACGGCACCATCATCGTAAAGAGAATCAGGTTGAAGACAGTGTTGCGTCCGCGCCACTTCAGCTTGGCAAGGGCATAGCTCGCCATCGACCCCACGACGAGCGCCGAGGCGGTCACGCAGACGGCGACAACCAAGCTGTTCAAAAACGACCTCTCAATCGGGATAGCCGTAAACACAAGCCGATAGCTGTCGACCGTCCAGATCTCCGGAAACAGAGCCAGACGGTCGATCTCGAGCTCGGGCTTCAGCGTTGCGAAGAGCATCCACAGGAACGGATACACGAACACGACCGCGCCGATCACGAGGGCGATATATGTCGGGATCTTCTTCACGACACTTACTGAATCAGGCACCTCCCGGAACGGCGTAGACTTCCGACTCGACCAACCGGCGCTGCACGATCACGACGACGAAGATGATGAGGGCAAAACAGATCCCGAGCGTCGCCGCATACCCCATATGATTGAAGTAGAAGGCCTGGTTGTAGATGTACAGCAGCGCCGACAGCGTACTGTTCAGAGGACCGCCGCCGGTGAGGATGTACGGTTCGATGAACAGGGAGAAACCACCGATCGTGGAGAGGACCACAACGGTCACGACGGTCGGGTTGAGCATCGGAAGTGTGATGTGCCACCACTTGCGCCAGCTGCCGGCCCCGTCTATGGCGGCCACCTCGTAGAGACTCTCCGGAATGTTCTGCAGCCCGGCAAGAAACAGGATGATGTAGAAGCCGACGTTCTTCCACGTGGCCATGATGGCGATCGACGGCATCGCCCACTGTGGTGACACAAGCCACGGGACGCGCTCTCCGCCGAGTGCCGTGATCACGCCGTTAACGAATCCAGTGTCAAACGCGAAAAGCTGCTGGAACAGGATCGTGATCACGACACCCGACACGACCACGGGCAGGAAATAAGCCGTGCGAAAGAACGACCGGCCTTTCATCTTCTTGTTCAGCAGCTCGGCAAAGAAGAGCGCGACAATAATCTGCAGCGGAATGTGGATCGCCAGAAACAGCGCGGTGTTCAGTATCGCTCGGAAGAAGAGCCCGTCGCCGACAAGACGGATGAAGTTCTTATTTCCGGCGAATTCCATCGGCGTGACGATGTCCCAACGATGGAAGATGAGAACGAGCGCAAAGAGCAGCGGGTAGCCGAAGAAGATCAATAGATGAATCACGTACGGCGCCACAAAAACGTAGCCGACACGGTCGACGGAGCGATCGCCTTTCAATCCCTCTCCGGCACGCTTTCGATGAAACGTCATCTCACCTCACGTCTTTGATCGCTCGCCACTTCTGTCATGAGTTCCATTGGTGGATCAGTTTGATCCGTTGGATCGCTCGCCGCGTACCTTCGGCCGGGGAGTACACACCGTAGACGGAGACGGCCTCGAACTGCTGGGCAATCGCGTCGAGAATCTCCTGCAGCGCGCCAACACCGTCTTCACCCCGCGTTCGTGGTGCCTGCTCCGCGAACGGTCGAACCATCGGGTTCGCTTCGAAAAACGCGGTGAACGTCGGATCCGACAGCAGATCTTTTCGCACCGGTATCTGCTTGGCAAACTCGAGCAGCTTAAGATCCGCCTCTTTCGTAACAAGGTACCGGGCGAACTCCCACGCCTCTCTGGGATGCCGTGTGTTTGCGAAGACCGCGATATTCTTGAAGTCGCCGAACGTGTACGTCGGGCCTACGTATTCGTCGGGCACGGGTAGCGGAGCGAAGTCGTATTCGAACCCCGCCGGCGCGTTCTGCTCGAGCCATCCGATCTGCCAGGGACCCACGTACTCGGTGGCTATCTTTCCTGACAGAATCGGACTTGACTGAAACGTCGTCAGTGGGAAGTACTTGTTCGCGTAGATCGTCCGAAAGAACTCGAACACTTTGTTCGAAGCGGACGTGTCAATGCTGACGTCTTCGCCTTCGAACAGCGTCCTGCCACCTGACGCGCCGATGTAGAACGCGTAGTAATCGAATCGGCGTTCGTGCCAGATCGGCAGCGGCCTGCGATAGCCGGCCCACTGGTCGAGCTGGCCGTCACCGTTTCGATCGACCGTCAACCTGGCGGCCGCCTCGAGAAACTCGCTGTAGGTGCGCGGAGGCACTTCGATGCCCACATCGCGGAAGAGCGCCCGGTTGTAGAGCATCATGATCGGATTCGTCTTCCACGGTATCTGATAGAATCCGCCGTCCGGCGCTCGGAATCGCTCGATCATGTCGGCAGGCATTCGGCTCCGCATCAGCGAGTCGAAGTCTGCAAAATCGCTGAGCCGAAGTACACCGCCCGCGCGGATGAAGTCGCTCATGATGCCCGGCCAGAT
>JBFHWK010000283.1:0-4303 GCA_041589075.1 Rhodothermales bacterium | reverse complement strand
TACAGGATGTGTTTTCTGGCCCAAAATTCTTTCCCTGGTTGTGTTTGCCGGTCTCGCGCTAGTTCGACCGGCTCATTCTTCCGTTGACTCCGTTTCCTTCGTGGAGACGACCACGGTCAAGTGGCTCGTCCGTTTCAGAATACGCTGAGCGCGGCCCCGAGGTGCCGGCCGGTAGCGCTTGAACATCGGACCCTCGTCTACGCGAATCTCGCTGATAAACATCGTGTCCTCGTCAAATCGCTCGTCCGGATTCCGATCCATCAAGTTGTGCACGGCGGAAAGTATCGTCGTCTTGACGGTACTCGTGACCTTCTGCGGCAGGAAGTTCAGAATATTGAGCGCCTCCGGGACTCGCTTTCCACGAACCACGTTGACGACCGGCCGCATCTTTCTCGGCGAACTCCGAATGTGCTTTCTTACCGCTCTCGCTTCCATAGCCTGACTACGTATTGTCTCCTGCCGTGTGCATCCCTACTTCTTTGTCGATCCTGCGTGACCACGGAAGCTCCGGGTCGGAGCAAACTCTCCAAGCCGATGACCCACCATGTTTTCGGTCACGTACACCGGGATGAACTGCTTCCCGTTGTGCACGGCAAACGTGTGCCCTACGAACTCGGGCGTGATCATCGATGCGCGGCTCCACGTCTTGATGACCTTCTTCTTGCCGCTCTGATTGAGGTCGTCGACTTTGCGTTGAAGCTTGTAGTAGACGAACGGACCTTTTTTCAGTGACCTTGCCATATGTCTTCTGCGGACTCGTGTCCCGACGAATTACTTCTTGCCTCGTCGGCGGATGATGTACTTGTTGGACGCCTTTCGCTTGCGGCGCGTCTTGAAACCTTTGGCCGGTACTCCGGTCGGCGACTGTGGGTGGCCACCGGAGGCCTTACCCTCTCCACCGCCCATCGGGTGATCGACCGGATTCATCGCCACGCCCCGAGTCTTCGGACGAACGCCCAACCACCGCTTTCGTCCGGCCTTGCCCAGATCGACGTTCATGTGATCCGGATTACTGGTCGTGCCGATTGTTGCCGCGCAGTCCACGGGCACCATCCGGGTTTCTCCCGACGGTAATCTGAGAATGGCCTGTTTGCCTTCCCTGGCTGTCAACTGCGCGTACGTACCTGCCGAACGCGCCAGCTGCGCACCCTTGCCAGGCTTCATTTCGATCGCGTGAACAAACGAGCCTACCGGTATCTCTGTGAGCGGCAGGCAATTTCCCGGCTCCGGCGGCGCGCCGGGGCCATTCTGCAACGTCTGACCGACCGAAATCTCGCTCGGTGCGATGATGTAGCGCTTCTCCCCATCCGCGTAGACGAGGAGAGCGATACGAGCCGAGCGGTTCGGATCGTATTCGATGCCGGCAACCTTTGCCGGAACACCGTGCTTGTCTCGCTTGAAGTCGATGACTCGGTACCGCCGCTTATGGCCGCCGCCTTGGTGGCGCACCATGATGCGGCCGGTGTTGTTGCGACCACCCTTCTTCTTCACAGGAGCGAGCAAACGCTTCTCGGGCGTCGACTTCGTAATCGTTTCGAACCCGGACACCGAGCGGTGTCGCTGACCCGGAGTATTCGGTTTAAGCTTCTTGATAGCCATGTCTCTGCTCCTGATCTCCGGTCAGTTACACTTCCTCGAAGAAGTCGATTTGTTCGCTGTCTCGCTCAAGGGTAACAATAGCTTTCTTGTACGACGCCACGCGCCCTTCCACAAGCCCCCGCCGCGTGAACTGCCGCCGACGTTTGCCACGAACGATCATCGTCCGCACCTCTTTGATTTTGACGCCCGGGTAACGCGCCTGAATCGCCTCGCGAATCTGGATGCGATTGGCGTCCGGCGCAACGACGAAAGCGTAGTGCCCCTCTTCCATCAGGGCGGTCATTTTCTCCGTCACTAGCGGCCTTATTAGGACTTGCTGGTTCATGGTCACTTGTGCTCAGAATCCGTGTTAGGCCGTCTCGGCAGGCGCACTTCCGACAAGCACGCTTGTAAGCGCCTCGACGGCTCCCTCCTGAATCAAGACAAAGGAGGCGCTGAGAACATCGTGCGTCGAAACCGTCGACGCCTCGCGCACACTCACACCCCGCAGATTTCGACTGGACTGGGCAATGGCAGACTGCACCCCGTTCGTCAGCAACAACACTTTCCGTTCCGAAAGATCCATTGCGGTCAGAATGCCTTGCAGCTCCTTCGTGCTGGGTTCGTCAAAGGCAAAATCTTCGATGACGCCGATCGCTTTGTCCTGCGCTTTGTACGCCATTGCTGAACGCCGGGCCAGCCGTTGTGTCTTGCGGTTGATCTTAAGCCGATAGTCGCGAGGACGCGGACCGAATGTTCGCCCACCCGACCTGCGAATCGGCGATTTGGCGTCACCGGATCGTGCACGACCCGTCCCTTTCTGGCGGTACAGCTTGCGTCTGCTTCCCACCGTCTCACTACGCTCCTTGGTCTTGTGCGTGCCCTGTCGCGCATTCGACTGAATCCGCCGCACGTCAAGCCAGATCGCGTGATCGTTCGGCTCGAACACAAAAACAGCAGGCTCCAGCGTTACAGAACGCTTCGTTGCCTTCCCGTCCCTGCTATGTACTTTGAGTTTCATTCTCTTTCAGCGTGCAGGTCCCGTCGTGGGACTCGGCCATTACTTTCTTTTCAGCAGCTCCACCATACTGTTGCTCGGCCCCGGAACGGCACCACCGACGAGCACCAGGTTTTGGTCCTCGAGAATGCGAATGACTGCCAGGTTCTTGACGGTCACTCGGCGCCCACCGGTCCGCCCCCCCATCCGCATGCCTTTAAAGACGCGAGACGGGGTCGAGGAGGCTCCAATCGAGCCCGGTGCGCGCTCACGGTTGTGTTGGCCGTGAGTCTTCCCACCAACTCCGCGGAAACCGTGACGCTTCACCACGCCCTGAAAGCCTTTTCCCTTCGAAACGCCGGCCACGTCTATACGCTCACCCTCTTCAAAAACTTCCGAGGCGGATATTTCCGATCCGCGGTCACGCTCGTCCTCGAAATGGAATTCGCGAACACGCATCTTCGGTGAGGTACCCGCCGCTTCGAAGTGGCCGATCAGCGCCTTGCTGGTCCGCTTGATCTTCTTGTCGCCGTAGGCAAGCTGCAGCGCCGCATAACCGTCTTTCTCTTCCGTGCGCACCTGCGTGACGACGTTCGGCCTTACCTCGATGACCGTACACGGCAAGTGATTCCCGTCCTCATCGAAGACGCTCGTCATTCCCAGCTTCTTGCCAAGTAAACCTTTTGCCATGGTCTCGTCGTTCAGGAGTACGATTGTTCGTTGCGCGTCACAAACGCGTGACCGAGAGAGTTACGTTGCCGGTGAGATCCGTCCCGAACAGGCTGTTGATCAGCACGGCATTAGCCGAGTTGGCGGTGAAATTCACGGCATTGTTGCCGCTTTGAATCGCATACGTAAGCTGCAGCGGTATCGTACCCACGTTCGGCACGCTAATATTTATGGTGATCGACTTGGCGGTCTCGTTGAGCGCGTACGTCAGATTCAGCGTCGCGTCACCCGCGTCATCCTTGGCGTCGACGACGATCGTACCGCCACCGGCGTTGTTGAAGTTCACGACGATGGAGTTGAAGTTGACCGTCAGGTCCGCGGGACCGTTGTCGTCGGACACACCGGTTACTGCCCAACCCCCGGCCAGTACATCGCTGTCAGAAGTCTCCGTGTCGTCGGAATCGCACGCTGTCACACCGAACAGCAGTGCCGCGGCAGGTAGGACAACGAGGTACTTTCGGAGGATGTTCTTCATGCTTACACCTTGATCTCGACGTCGACGCCACTCGGAAGCTCGAGCTTCATAAGCGCATCGACCGTCTTGCTGCTGGTTGATAGGATGTCGATAAGCCGCTTGTGACTGCGCGTCTCAAACTGCTCACGACTCTTCTTGTCTACGTGAGGGCTTCGAAGCACGGTGTACACCGACTTGCGTGTCGGAAGCGGAATGGGACCGCTTACGACTGCACCGGTCGATTTGACCGTCTTGATGATCTTCTCGGCCGACTTGTCGATCAGGCTGTGGTCGTAAGACTTCAGCTTGATTCGGATTTTCTGGCTCGCCATAATCGGTTCTGCAATTCAGCGCGATGGCCCCGACCAACGTGGTGTGTTGCGAGGCGGTCGCGTCAGCTCATGGTCAGTCGAGGATTTTGCTGACGACGCCGGCGCCGACGGTGCGGCCGCCCTCGCGGATCGCAAAGCGCAGCCCCTGCTCCATCGCCACCGGTACGATCAGCTTCACCTTGAACTGCGTGTTGTCACCCGGCATCACCATCT